>CANOHX010000034.1 GCA_947565885.1 uncultured Lachnospiraceae bacterium | reverse complement strand
GAACTGCCGGTAAGGAAAAATTTAAAAACTTACACATTTTACTTGACAAACCCTGTAGGGCAGAACAATTACCCCGAATCCTTATGTAGTGTTATGCGTAGGGAGTGCTAATCTTTTATATATTTGATAATATCCGTCACATCACAATTCAGCATATTACAAAGCTCATTTAACGTCGTCATGGTAATGCTACAGTTATGTTTCAAATTGTCCAGCATTCCCCGGCTGACATGGTAATCCTTGAGCAGTTTATAAGTCGAGATATTTCTTTTTTTCAGTGTTTCCCACAATGGTTCATATGTTATCATATATTAGCACCTCTGTCTGTCATTCTATTGGATGCTACTAAAAATAGATATTCCCATAAATATGGGTTTGATTATTTTTGACGGATACAGTAAATAAACTTATAATGAAAATTAGAGTGATAAACGGACATCAGAAACCTTATATCAAAGAAAAGGGAGACATGAGATGAGAACATCAAAGACGAAAACAGGAAAATGATTGAAAGCCTTATTGCTCACAGCCGCAATGCTGTTCACAGCTTATTATATTCCAACACAGGCAGAGACAACGCAGGATCCAATGGAACGAAGACAAGGGCAGGGGGACGCCCCAAAATCCGGTACACCACTGCACAGGGAAAGACGATGGCACGGACTATACCGATTGGAGTCACGTCTACTTCGGCAGCTATCCCCAGACGGAAATAACCGGGAGCGCGCTTACCCCCGCCATTACCGAGGCAAGCTATGATGCGAATGGCGATGCTTGGGTTGGGGGTACCAAGTACTGCAGAATCAGCAAGAGCGATACAAATTGGGATGGATATTTCGGAAACAGCACTTACCGTTATTTTAAGTGGGAGAGAATTAAATGGCGTGTGTTGCGAAATGACGGCTCCACACTGTTTGTTGTGTCGGATAGGGGGCTGGACTGCAAGAGTTATAATGAAACATATACCTCTGTCACATGGGAAAATTGCACACTCCGAAGCTGGCTGAATAATTCTTTCTATTACACAGCGTTCAGCAGTCAGGAACAGGGGGCAATCGTGAGCCAGAATGTACTGAATGAAGACAACCCCGATTATGGAACGGAAGGCGGGAACAATACGAATGACAAAGTGTACCTCCTGTCTATTGGGGAAACAGTGAACCCATCCTATGGGTTCTGTGAAGATTACTATATACATTCGGCAAGTCGTCGCATAAAGACAAGCGATTATGCATTTGCTAGAGGAGCGAATTTTAACTATTCTGTCAATGATGTTTATTATGGAGGTACTGGTCAGTGGTGTTTGCGCTCGCCTGGCGACAGTGCGAGCGATGTCGCGTGTGTTTCTTATAGTGGGTTCTCCTATAGACGTGGTGTTATTGTCGACCAACTTAGTGACGCAGTCGTGCCAGCTTTGCATATCAATCTGTCCTCGGATTTCTGGTCTTTGGCGGATGATGGGAGCAGCGGGGAAGGGGGAGGAAGTGACGATACTGGTGAAATCAGAAACGTAAAGATTGCAATACTAAGATTGAAACCGGACAGGTGATTGCTGTAACTGCGGAACATACTTGGAACAATGGAGAAGAAATAAAATCTTCGACCTGTACGGAAAAAGGAGAAAAAGAATTTTTTTGTATTGTATGTGGAGAAAAGAGAAAAGAAAAAATTAAAGAATTAGTTCACACATATAAAACCACTGTAACAAAGGCAACAACTGCTAAGAATGGCAGCGTGATAGAAAAATGCACTGCTTGTGGTGATATTAAGAGTAGTAGGATAATTCCCTCTGTAACAACAGTAGTTTTGAAATCTTCTTCGCAGACTTATAACGGAAAGGCAAAGAAACCATCAGTCATAGTGAAAAATTCCAGCGGAAAGGTTGTTGATAATCACAATTATACAGTCGTTTACAAAAATAATAAGAAAATTGGCAAGGGAGCGGTAATAATTGAGCTGAAAGGTAATTACACAGGCATAATCACCAAAACATTTAAAATCCTTCCTAAGGGAACTACTATCTCAGGAAAGATTACCGCAAGACCCAAAGGCTTTCTGGTGAAGTGGAAGAAACAGAAGAAAAATATTACAGGTTACCAGATTCAATATTCCACAAACAAAAAATTTAAAAAGAAAGCAACTGTAACAAAAACGGTCAAAAAGAAATCCGTTACAAAGATGAATGTCAAAAAATTAAAGCCAGAGAAAAAATATTATGTCAGAATCAGGACATACAAGACAGTCAAAGGAAGGAAATACTGTTCAGGCTGGTCAAAGGCTAAATCAGTGATAATCAAGAAATGAGAGACGACGACGTAGCATATGCTACGCCGTCAGTACATAACTTACTTCTTTAAAACATCTTTTTTATGGGATTTTTATATCCGCCCGGCAGCGGCTAATTTCTTGCGTTTTTTGATGTAGCGCACAGTGGTTTCCCTGGTATGCGGGTCGGTTGCATACTGTTTAAAGGTATCCCGGTCTACCTTGAGGCGGACATCCATAGTCTTCATCACATCTGCAATATGCAGCATTTTCTGGAATTTGGATTCTGTAAAGTCAATGCGCTGGTTGTTGGAAAACAGCACAACCACGGGCTGTGCATAGTTCTTCTGGTTCTCTGAGATGACGATGCCTTTCTGCCCATTGGAGAATTCCACGCAGCGTCCGTCTGGAAGGATATGGATGCTCTGAGTAAGCGCCGTGACGAAAGGAGCAGGATAGTGGTCCGTATGTTTGCGCAGAGAGCGTACGGCGGCAAGTTCGGAGATGGGTTCCCGGTCCAGATGCATGGAGGTCATCTCGTCAAACTTCCCTGCGACATGCAGCACATGGGTTCCGTTTTTCCAACGGATATTTTTAGGCATGGGCGCGGAGACGCTTTGTGGAAGTCGTGTCATCTGCCCCACGATTTTCAAGGTAAGTTCTGGGAATCGGTAATCGTTGTAATCCGGGTGGAGCATCTGGTAACCCTTTTCCAGATAGCCGCGGATAATCCGGTGTTCGTCAGGGGAGAGGAGATTCTCGCCTTTTTCTGAGATTTCTTCCGGTACCAGAAGCCGTCCGACGTCATAGAGCAGAGCTGCGCATACGATGGCAAGCTGCTCCGGGTAAGCATAATTGAGCTTGTTTACCATGATGGAGGCAAGGATTGCCGTATTCAGGCAGTGTTTATAGATATAATCGCCGTTGCTGCGCAGCGTGGCGGCAAAATTGAGCTTGTTGCCGGGAGCGCCGAATTTACGCAGGATTTCCTGCGCCAACGGCTGGATGTTTTGCGGCTTCATATTGTTCAGAATTAAGGTGAGGTCGTCTTTCAGCCGGAACGTGGAAACCGTGAGGAAGCGTTCCAATTCCGCGTCCTCCTCGGAGAGGGGAGGGACTGGCTCGGCAGGTTCTAAGATATAGAGCCCCCAGAGCCCGAATTTGCCGATACTGGAAATACCCTGGGATGTCAGCCGCGTGTCGCGTTCATAGAGCATGACGCCGTTTTTATTGTAAATGGGGCGGGCGAGCCGCATACCCGGACGTACATGATTGATTTTTATATATTGCACAAAAGCACCTCCGTCTATCTAGTATAACGAATCTTAAGTGGTTTTTGTCTGGAATATCCAAGTCCTGACGCAAAAAAAAACAAACATTCGTTCCTCTTGCGTATACGTGAACTATCAGTTATTATGGTTATCGGATAGAGTTGTTTTTTATATTATAGAAAAAATTTCCGTATTTTTAGGAGGCGGTCAGGGTGAAGAAGGCACTCATAAAGAAACTTGCCGGGATTTTGGCGTTATGCATGCTGTTTCCGATGGCGGTCTATGCGACGCAGGAGAAGATTGACCAGGTGCAGGATGAAATTCAGGGGCTGCAGCAGCAGAAAGAGGAAGCGCAGCAGAAGGCAGACAGCCTTTCGGAGGAAGCCGGCGGTCTGGAAGGGGACTTGGCGGAATTTAACAACAGGCTTGCAAAGATTACGGAGGAATTAAATGTAACGGAGCAGCAGCTTGAGAGCACAAGGCAGAATCTGGAGGAAACTGAAAAGGCACTGAAAAAAGCGCAGAAAGAAGAAAAAGACCAGTATGAGGCGATGAAGATGCGCATCCGCTTCCTGTATGAAATGGGAGGGAATGGGCTTCTTGAAGTTTTGCTGAATGCTGAAGATTTTGCTGATTTCCTCAATAAAGTGGAATATATCTCCAGTATCCAGGAATATGACCGGGAGATGCTGGACAGGTACAGGGCTACCAAGCAGACAATAGCCAGAAAAGAACAGGAACTTTCGGAACAGGAAGCTTCTCTTGCCAGCCTGAAAATGCAGCAGGAGGCTAAGCAGCAGGAAGTTGCTGAGCTTGTCTCAGATACCTCAGAACACCTGAACGCCGCCAAGGAGCAGTTAGCAGCCGCCAAGGCAGATCTGGCGGGATATGAGGCTAAACTAGAGAGGCAGAAAGCGTACGAGGAAGAACTGGAAAAGCAGAAAGCGGAAGAGGATGCCAGGCGTATGGAAGAGATTAAACGCCAGGAAGAAGAAGACAGGAAGCAGAGAGAGAGGGAAGCGAGACCGCAGAAAAATGGAAGCGGCAGCAATAGCGGTAATAGCAGCAACGGAGAAAACAGTGGAAATGGCGGCGGCGCTGTCACTAATGCATCTGACCAGGCCATGCTGGCAGCTTTGATTCAGTGTGAGGCAGGAGGGGAGAGCTATGAGGGGAAACTTGCCGTGGGCAGCGTAGTTATGAACCGGGTAAGCAGTTCCCGTTTTCCGAATACAGTGGCTGGCGTCATTTACCAAGGCGGGCAGTTTTCCCCGGTAGCCAGCGGCAGGTTTGCCTCTGTTCTGGCGGCTGGCGCGAATTCCAGCTGCACGCAGGCGGCGGCGGAGGTCCTGGGCGGCAACATTACGATTAACTGCCTGTATTTCAGGCGCAATGACGGCAGCATACCGGGGAATGTTATAGGCAATCATGTGTTTTATTAACTATTCAGCCAAGACAAGATATTTCTTGCATTTTGTGTCAAAATGTGATAAGATATTTTCATCGAGGGCTGAAAACATGGGAAAGACAGTGGTTTTGAAGATAATCCTGCTGATTATAGAAGCAAAAAAGATGTTATCGAACCTATTTCCCTTTTTTTTGGCAGAAGATTGTTAAAAAAATAACAGACTTCGAGGCCGAAATTTTTCAAATTCCATGTACGTTTTCAGGATCTAGTCAGCCCGGATTTCCCGGGCGATATACAAAGATACACAAAAAATATAAAAGGAGACGAAGAGAATGGCAAAGAAAGTTGTTTTAGCAGGCGCATGCCGTACCGCAATCGGAACTATGGGTGGAGGATTAAGCACGACTCCGGCACCAGTGCTTGGTTCCATCGTAATTAAGGAAGCTTTGAGCAGGGCTGGTGTTCCCGCAGATAAGGTAGACCATGTATACATGGGCTGTGTTATCCAGGCAGGTTTGGGACAGAACGTAGCGCGTCAGGCTTCCATCAAGGCTGGGCTTCCGATTGAGACTCCTGCAGTTACCGTGAACGTTGTTTGTGGTTCCGGCCTTAACTGTGTGAATATGGCAGCACAGATGATTCAGGCGGGAGATGCCGATATCGTTGTTGCCGGTGGTATGGAGAACATGTCTATGGCTCCTTATGCAGCTATGCAGGGACGTTATGGTTACAGAATGAACAATGCTACTTTGGTAGACACCATGGTAAATGATGCATTGTGGGATGCATTTAACCAGTATCACATGGGAATTACCGCTGAGAACGTTGCAGAGAAATGGGGACTGACCAGAGAACAGTTAGATGAGTTTGCAGCTAGTTCACAGCAGAAATGTGAGAAAGCTATGGCTGATGGCAAGTTCAAAGATGAAATCGTTCCTGTAGAAGTAAAACAGAAAAAGAAAACAGTTATTGTAGATACAGACGAAGGCCCGCGTCCGGGAACTACAGCTGAGAGCATTGCTAAGCTGCGTCCGGCATTTAAGCCCGATGGAATCGTTACTGCAGCCAATGCTTCCGGAATCAATGATGGGGCTGCTGCAATTGTCGTTATGAGTGAAGAGAAAGCACAGGAATTAGGCGTTAAGCCGATGGCAACTTTCATTGCAGGCGCACTTGGCGGCGTAGATCCTTCCATCATGGGTGTGGGACCTGTTGCTTCCACGAAGAAAGTATTTGAGAAGACTGGCCTTACAATAGGCGATATGGACCTTGTTGAGGCAAACGAGGCATTTGCAGCGCAGTCTCTGGCAGTTGCCCATGACCTTGAGTTCGATATGAGCAAGGTGAATGTAAACGGCGGTGCGATTGCACTCGGACATCCCGTTGGAGCCAGCGGATGCCGTATCCTGGTTACTCTGCTTCATGAGATGCAGAGAAGAGATGCTAAGAAAGGTCTGGCAACTCTGTGTATCGGCGGCGGTATGGGCTGCTCTACTATTGTAGAAAGAGACTAATAGAATTTGATTGGCAGACGCGCGGAACTTTGTGGATAATATTGTGGAATCCCGCGCGCTGCCATAATGGCGCCAGAGGCGTCTGGAAAGCAGGATAAATTTAAGGAGGATAATCATGAAAGTAGGAGTTATCGGAGCAGGAACTATGGGTTCTGGAATTGCACAGGCATTTGCACAGACAGAAGGATATGAGGTATGCCTGTGTGACATCAATGATGAATTTGCAGCAAACGGCAAGAATAAGATTGCCAAAGGTTTTGAAAAGAGAATTGCCAAAGGCAAGATGGAGCAGTCTGCAGCAGACGCTATACTTGCAAAGATTACCACGGGCACCAAGGAAATCTGCGGCGACTGTGATTTGATTGTAGAGGCGGCTTTGGAAGTTATGGACGTTAAGAAACAGACATTCAAAGAGCTTCAGGATATTGTTAAGAAAGACTGTATGTTTGCAACCAACACCTCTTCCCTCTCCATCACAGAGATTGGGGCAGGCCTTGACAGACCGGTTATCGGTATGCATTTCTTCAATCCGGCACCTGTAATGAAATTGATTGAGGTAATTAAGGGTGAGAACACACCGGATGATATGAAAGATAAGATTGTTGAGATTTCCAAAGCGATTGGCAAGACTCCGGTAGAAGTAAATGAAGCAGCAGGTTTTGTAGTAAACAGAATCTTAATCCCGATGATTAATGAAGCGGTTGGCATCTATGCTGACGGCGTTGCATCTGTAGAAGGAATCGACACAGCAATGAAGTTAGGCGCAAACCATCCGATGGGACCGCTGGCTTTAGGAGATTTAGTTGGACTTGATATCTGCCTGGCAATCATGAACGTATTGTATGATGAAACGGGCGACCCCAAATACCGTCCGCATCCATTATTGAAGAAAATGGTTCGTGCAGGGAAATTGGGCATGAAGACCGGTATCGGTTTCTATGATTACAGCAAATAAGAGTTGTGGGATTCAGTAAGTGGCGAATAATGGCCGGACTGAGAAAATATTTAGAAAGTTTGGAGGAAAAATATCATGGATTTTTCTTTAGATAAAAAACATGAAATGGCGAGAACTCTTTTCAAAGAGTTTGCGGAAAATGAAGTAAAGCCTCTTGCACAGGAAGTTGATGAGACTGAGAAATTTCCAAGAGGGACAGTAGAAAAAATGCAGAAGATTGGATTCATGGGAATCCCGATTCCCAAGGAATACGGCGGACAGGGCTGCGATCCCCTCACTTATATTATGTGTGTGGAAGAACTGTCTAAGGTTTGCGGTACAACAGGCGTTATCGTGTCCGCACATACCTCTCTGTGCTGTGACCCAATCATGACTTATGGTTCAGAAGAACAGAAACAGAAATACCTTGCTCCTCTTGCAAAGGGTGAGAAGTTAGGGGCATTTGCCCTGACAGAGCCGGGTGCAGGTACCGATGCACAGGGCTGCCAGACAAAGGCTGTATTAGATGGCGAGGAGTGGGTACTGAACGGCTCCAAGTGCTTCATCACAAACGGTAAGGAAGCTGATATTTATATCGTTATCGCAGTTACAGATGTGAAAGTTGATGCAAGAGGAAGGAAGAAGAAATCTTTCTCCGCATTTATCGTAGAGAAAGACACTCCGGGCTTCTCTTTCGGAACAAAAGAGAAGAAGATGGGTATCCGCGGTTCTGCTACATATGAATTGATCTTTGAGGATTGCAGAATTCCCAAAGACAATCTCTTAGGGCCGATGGGCAAAGGATTCCCGATTGCTATGCATACTTTGGACGGCGGACGTATCGGTATTGCAGCTCAGGCGCTTGGTATCGCAGAGGGCGCATTGGATGCAACCATCGCTTATACCAAGGAGAGAAAGCAGTTCGGACGTTCTATCGCAGCTCAGCAGAACACACAGTTCCAGCTTGCTGATATGGCGGCAAAGGTAGAGGCTGCCCAGATGTTGGTTTACAAAGCTGCTATGGCAAAAGCCACACAGAAAGTTTACTCCGTAGAGGCAGCAAAGGCGAAATTGTTTGCGGCTGAGGTTGCCATGGACGTAACTACCAGATGCGTACAGCTGTTTGGTGGATATGGATATATCCGTGAATATGATGTTGAGCGTATGATGCGTGATGCTAAGATTACAGAAATCTATGAAGGAACTTCAGAAGTTCAGCGTATGGTTATTTCTGGTGCATTGCTGAAGTAATCCGTGTATCAAATAAAAATATAATATAAGGAGTGAATTACCGTGAAAATCGTTGTATGTATAAAGCAGGTACCAGATACCAAAGGCGGAGTTAAATTTAATCCAGACGGTACTCTGGACAGAGGTGCAATGCTTACTATTATGAATCCGGACGATAAAGCTGGTCTGGAAGCAGCATTGAGATTAAAAGAACAGTATGGCGCAGAAGTTACAGTACTTACTATGGGACTTCCGAAAGCAGACGAAGTTCTTCGTGAGGCAATGGCAATGGGCGCCGACAAGGGTATCCTTGTAACCGACAGAGTATTGGGCGGAGCTGATACATGGGCTACCTCTACGACTATTGCAGGTGCAATCCGCAATCTGGAATACGATTTGATTATTACTGGACGTCAGGCAATTGACGGCGATACCGCACAGGTTGGTCCGCAGATTTCCGAACATCTGAATATTCCGGTTATTTCCTATGCGCAGGATATTAAGATTGATGGCGATTATGTAATTGTTCAGCGCCAGTATGAAGACAGATACCATGAAGTAAAGGCTAAGATGCCTTGCCTGATCACTGCTCTTTCTGAGTTGAATGATCCGCGTTATATGACACCGGGCGGAATCTTCGATGCTTATGACAAAGAAGTGACTGTTTGGGGCAGACCAGATTTGAAAGACGTTGATGACTCCGATCTTGGTTTGAAAGGTTCTCCTACCAAGATTGCGAAAGCATCCGATAAAGTGAAGAAGGGTGCTGGAGAGAAAGTTGTTCCTGATACAGCAGAAGATGCAGTTGCTTATATCGTTGGAAAGATGAAAGAGAAACATGTAATATGATGATACCAAGGGAAAAAGACCATGCGTTTCATGCTGGCATGAAAAAGAATGGTCTTGGGACCTGCCCAAACATGAGAAAGTAGCCCGGACAGGGTGAAATTTGGCATGAGGAGGGACCCACGAAGTGGGAGGAGCCCTGCTGCCGAGTGAAAAATAGAGATTCTCATGCATCAAATGCGGAGCAATTCGTAGGTATCATCATAGTGAATATTTTGATAAATTCTCAAATATAAGGAAAGTGGTGAAAATAATGGGTTTAGAAGCGTATAAAGGAGTATATGTCTATGCACAGCAGGTAGATAATGAATTAAGCGGAATTGCTTTTGAGCTGCTTGGCAAGGCAAAAGACTTGGCAAAAGACTTAGATACAGATGTAACAGCCGTATTGATTGGTTCCGGCGTAAAAGGTCTTGCAGATCAGCTGGCAGAGTATGGCGCAGACAAAGTAATCGTTGTAGACGATCCAGAATTGAAAGAATACAGGACTGAGCCGTATACACACGCGCTTGCTTCTGTAATTAACGAGTATAAGCCAGAAATCATGCTGGTTGGCGCTACTGCAATCGGACGTGACTTAGGTCCCCGCGTATCCGCAAGGGTTAAGACTGGCCTGACAGCAGACTGTACGGTACTGGAGATTGGTGACTTCCCACTTAATCCAGTTCCGGGCAAAGAAGATGAGCAGAAGCATAATCAGCTTCTTATGACTCGTCCGGCATTCGGCGGTAACACAATCGCAACGATTGCATGTCCTGACAACCGTCCGCAGATGGCAACGGTACGTCCTGGCGTTATGCAGAAGATTGACCCAATCAAGGGTGCAAAGGCTAATATCGTAGAGTACAATCCAGGATTTACCCCGGATGACAAATATGTTGAAATCTTAAATATCGTAAAGGCTGTCAAAGAAACCGAAGATATCATGGAAGCTAAGATTCTTGTATCTGGCGGACGTGGCGTGGGAAGCGCAGAGAATTTCCAGATGTTAAAAGATTTGGCTGCAGTGCTCGGCGGAACAGTAAGCTGCTCCCGTGCAGTTGTAGAGAATGGCTGGCTGCCACAGGATTTGCAGGTTGGTCAGACCGGAAAGACTGTACGTCCGAACGTATACTTTGCAATCGGTATTTCTGGTGCAATCCAGCACGTTGCAGGTATGGAGGAAGCTGATATTATTGTTGCCATTAACAAAGACGAAGATGCACCAATCTTTGATGTAGCTGATTACGGCGTTGTTGGCGATTTGAACAAGATTGTTCCTGCTCTGACAGAGGCTTTAAAAGCAGAGATGGCAGAATAAGAATTTCAGAAGAGATTATGATGGAAGTATAAAAAAGTACCTTTTCTCTGAAAATAGGGAAAAGGTACTTTTTGGGTATTTGGAAGGAGAGCAACAGGAGTGGAAAATAAAAAGAAAATAGATACGGTCTATATGGTGGAAATGGCGCTTTTAATTGCCATTATCCTGATTATGGCTTTTACGCCTATCGGATATATCCGCACATT
The DNA here is from genome assembly GCA_947565885.1 of uncultured Lachnospiraceae bacterium. Lineage (GTDB taxonomy): Bacteria > Bacillota > Clostridia > Lachnospirales > Lachnospiraceae > Petralouisia. Next base: position 7,576 of record CANOHX010000034.1, on the reverse strand, counting down.
AGGGCTGGAGATTACGTTGATTGTAGTTCCGGTGGCAGTAGGCGCGGTGACTTTAGGTCCGTCAGCAGGAGCTGTTCTGGGAGCGGTGTTCGGCATCACCAGTTTTATCCAATGCTTCGGTATGAGCCCTTTTGGGGCTGTGCTGCTGAGCATAAATCCAGTGTACACTTTCATTGTATGCGTATTTTCAAGGGTGCTGATGGGGTGGCTGACAGGATGGCTATACAAAGCGTTTTTGAAAATCAGTCTTTTGAAAAAGGCGTCGGTAGTGCTGGCAAATCTTTGCTGCCCATTGATGAATACGCTGTTTTTTATGGGAACGCTGATTTTATTTTTTTACCAGACAGAGTATATTCAGGAAATGGCTCAGGGAATGGGTGCAGGAAATCCCTTGGTTTTCGTTTTGCTGTTTGTGGGAGTCAATGGCCTGGTGGAGGCTGCAGCATGTTTTGTAGTGGGCAGTGCCATATCCCAGGCGTTGAAAAAAGTCGTTAAGTAGGCTTCTTAGCACTAATGACTTATTTTAAACCTACAATATCGGTCGATGAAAGCAAAAAGGAGTACGGATGAGAAAATATAGAGGAACGATTTTGCTGATGTTTGCCGTGTGTGTATCTATTTTGCTGCAGGGATGTAATTATTCCCTTAAAATCCAGAATATACAAGGAGGCAGGGACTATGCGGCAAAGCCCCCGGATTTAGCGAAAGCAGAGGATAAACAGACTGTTGCGCAAATAAAGGATGCTGAATTGGAGGATAAAAAAGCCTTAAGGAAAGAAGCTGAACTGGGGGAAGAAGAGACCTCAAAAAAGGCTGCTGAACCGGAAATAGAGAAAGTATCAAAGAATAGTGAGGAAGTTTCAGAACCGGAGATTACGGAAGTGATTGAGGAGGTTTTAGGCAAGGCGACGAAAGAGCTGACAGGTAATTACCGTGTCGATGACTCTTTCCTGCTATGGCTGGCAGGACATTATGGGAGAGAGAGCCTCTATGACCTTCAGCAGATGCTGCAGGATCAGCCCAATCAGATGGAAAGCTGGTATGGGATTACCGGGAAATCTATCCATGTGCTGTGGGTGGAATATTGCCGCGAGACAGGGATTCAGGAATCCTATCTGGAAAAGGTTTATGACAGAGAATGCGCAGAAGAAAATCAGGTGGTCTTAGATTTCACCGGAGATATCAATCTCGCAGAAGGATGGTCTACTACGAAATACCTGGACAGGCAAAATGGGGATATCCGTGCCTGTTTTTCCGCTGCGCTGTGGGAGGAGATGCAGTCTGCTGATATCTTGATGATCAATAATGAATTTGCGTTCAGCAGCCGTGGAACGCCGCTTTCTGGAAAGGCATTTACATTCCGTGCGAATCCAGAGCGCGTCAATGTGATTGCGGAACTTGGCACAGATGTGCTGTCCCTTGCCAATAACCATGTTTATGATTATGGTGAGGAGGCGCTTTTAGACACATTGGGGACTATTGAACAGGCTGGAATTCCCTATGTTGGGGCGGGACGGAATTTGCAGGAGGCAATGAAGCCGGTATATTTTATTGCCAACGGCAGGAAGATTGCTATTGTCTCTGCAACCCAGATTGAACGTTCTACAAATTATACGAAAGAGGCGACAGACGAGGCAGCGGGGGTTTTAAAAACTTTGAACCCAGATAAATTCCTGTCAGTTATTGAAAAGGCAAGGCTTAGCAGTGATTATGTGATTGCTTTCGTGCACTGGGGCACGGAAAATACGAATTATTATGAAAGTGACCAGGTAGAATTAGGGCAGCAATTTATTGAAGCGGGCGCAGATGTCATCATTGGCGGGCACACGCACTGTCTGCAGGGATTTGATTTCTTTCAGGGAAAGCCTATCATTTACAGTTTGGGGAATTATTGGTTCAATGACAGGAGCATTGATACCGGACTGTCCCAGGTAGTAATCCATACCGACAGCAACAAGATAGATTTCCGTTTCCTGCCCTGTAAACAGCGCGGATGCGTGACCTCTCTGGCGGAAGAGGGAGAAAAAGAGCGGATATTAAATTTTATGCAAAATATCTCTGCCGCCAACGTTTTGGTGGGAGAAGATGGAATTGTCACAGAAGTTCCTTAGAGAGAGTTGTATTTTTTTTGTGAACATGGTAAACTCTTGGTATCGAAAAAGAAAGAAAAGAGGAGAACAATATGAGTAAGAAACCTACCGTACTGATGATTTTAGATGGATTTGGACTGAATGATAAGCACGAAGCAAATGCAGTATATGAGGCAAATACCCCCAATATTGACGGATTGATGAAAGATTATCCATTTGTCAGGGGCTATGCCAGCGGGCTTGCCGTTGGTCTTCCCGATGGACAGATGGGCAATTCTGAGGTAGGACATCTGAATATGGGTGCAGGAAGAATAGTATATCAGGAGCTTACCAGGATTACAAAAGAAATTGAAGACGGCGACTTTTTTAAGAACGAAGCTTTGCTCGCAGGCATGAAGAATGCCAAGGACAATAATTCCTGTCTGCATCTGTATGGGCTTTTGTCAGACGGCGGCGTTCACAGCCATAATACGCATCTGTATGGACTTTTGGAAATGGCAAAAAGGGAAGGACTCGAGAAAGTATATGTACACTGCTTCTTAGACGGACGAGATACTGCGCCAACATCCGGCAAAGGATTCATGGAGGACTTAGAGGCTAAGATGAAAGAAATCGGTGTGGGCGAGATTGCCACCGTATCCGGACGTTACTATGCGATGGACCGTGATAACCGTTGGGACCGGGTGGAGAAAGCGTACCGTGCCCTTGCAATGGGTGATGGAAAGCGTGTGCCGAATGCCGTTGAGGCAGTGGCAGCTTCTTATGCAGAAGATGTGACGGACGAGTTTGTAATTCCCACCGTTGTTGAGCGGGATGGAAAGCCAATTGCGACAATCAACGATAATGATACCATTATTTTCTTTAATTTCCGCCCCGACCGCGCAAGGGAAATTTCCAGGACATTCTGCATGGATGACTTTAATGGGTTTGACCGCGGCGCCAGGAAGAAAGTAACCTATGTATGCTTTACGGAATATGATGTAACCATTCCCAATAAATTGATAGCTTTCCATAAGGTGGAACTGAATAATACCTTCGGTCAGTTCTTGGCCGAGCATGGCAAGACCCAGGCGAGGATTGCAGAGACGGAGAAATATGCGCATGTGACATTTTTCTTTAACGGCGGAGTAGAGGAGCCCAACAAAGGGGAGGACAGAATCCTTGTGAATTCTCCCAAGGTTGCGACTTATGATTTGAAACCGGAGATGAGTGCATACGAAGTGTGTGATAAGCTGGTGGAAGCAATTAAATCAGATAAGTATGATGTAATAATCATTAATTTTGCAAATCCAGACATGGTAGGGCATACCGGAGTGGAAGCGGCAGCAATCAAAGCTGTTGAGGCAGTGGACACCTGCGTGGGCAAAGCGGTAGCAGCCCTGAAAGAGGTGGATGGAACCATGTTCCTGTGTGCAGACCATGGAAATGCAGAGCAGCTGATTGATTATGAAACAAAAGAGAGCTTTACGGCTCACACGACCAATCCGGTGCCATTTATCCTCATCAACTATGATGACAGCTATACGTTGAGAGAAGGCGGATGCCTGGCAGATATTGTGCCCACCTTGATTGAGATTATGGGCATGGAGCAGCCGGCGGAGATGACCGGAAAATCCTTGTTGGTAAAACGTTAGGATAAAAATTTATTTCCGCGAGGGTAAGTGTCCTGTTTACATGGATATTTGACGGTGCTATGCGCCAGTGGCACATGTTTAGCATGGACCGGAATGAAATGTAGATACTGCGTGGTATAAAGGCATAAAAAATGGTAATATTAAAAATGTAAATAAAAATGCAACCTTACACTGACAAAGGTTGCATTTTTATTTACATTTTTAATATCGGTAAGAAATTCGTATACTTTAGAGTAAAATGCAAATCTTTTTAAATTTTTTTAAAGGTCTATCTGAAAGAATACTTCATCTTTATCATCCTGCTCAATGCATAGATAGCGTCTGGTAATCTGGTAGGAAGAATGGTTGAAGATATCCATGAGGAGAGCTGGGGGCGTCCCATTTTTCCAGGCATGGTAACCGAAAGTCTTCCTCAAAGAGTGGCAGCTGATGTGTTCCGGCATGTGGGTATCGACAGCTGCCTTTTTGATAATGCGGAAAGCCTGGGAACGGCTGATGGGCATATTGTGGGTTTTCTGGCTGTTAAAAAGATAATCATCTCTATGGCAGAGAGGAGTTGACTGTCTCAAATCTCCTAAGGCAGCGATGACAGCATGATTCAGTGCAATCATGGTCTCCTTTCCGGTCTTTTGTTCTGTTAAATGTAAGTGGGCGTGATAATGCCTGTTTTCAAAATCATATACCATTCCCCATGTAATCTTTAAAATATCGCTGATGCGCAGCGCTGTATTTAAGCCCAATACAATCAGTGCATAATTTCTTGGGTTGGGATGTTCTTTCCGGTAATAATCCTTAAATCGGATCAGTTCATCTGTGTGCCGTATCGGTTGTGTTCTGCTCATTGTCAATTCCTCCTGTTTCATTTCGTTGTACTAATATTAATGTATCCATACAAAAATGCAACCTTTGTCAGTGAAAAGTTGCATGGGAATTCATTAGGAGATGAAAAAAGAACAGGAGGTTACAACATGCTTAAACTGACCGTGAAGCCAGGCGAGTATCTGCTGATTGGCGATGACATCAAGCTGATATTTACCGGAGGCAGTTCCAAGAATCTGAGGATTCTTGTAGAGGCACCCAAACAGTATAATGTCGTAAGGAGCGAGGCATTGGAAAGCTATGGAATGGCGGCAGACCCGGGGAATGAAGTGAAATATTACCCAGATAAAGGAATCTCAGCGGAAGCGCAGGAAAAGATCAAATCAATCCTCATGGCGGAGCGCAAGAGGATCCGCAGGGAAGAGCGGACAGCAGCCAGGTAATAATGCGGGGTTAACCTAGGGACTTCGCTTATTATATAAATCCTGTCCCTGTATTACAGGAGTCAGAACATGCGCGCAAACGGATTTGCGGCACCATCAGCCGGGCCTCCGAAGGAGGCATGGGCAAATACCATAGGAAAACAAGGAGGAAAAAATTATGGTAGTACAACACAATCTTTCAGCAATGAACGCAAACAGGATGTTAGGTATCACGACTGACAAGCAGGCAAAGTCCACGGAGAAGCTGTCATCCGGTTACAGAATTAACCGTGCAGGTGATGATGCTGCCGGATTATCCATTTCCGAGAAGATGAGAAGCCAAATCAGGGGTCTGAACAAAGCTTCCACGAATGCCCAGGACGGCATTTCCTTAATCCAAGTTGCTGAGGGCGCTTTGAACGAAGTGCATTCTATCTTACAGAGAATGAACGAGCTTGCAACCCAGGCAGCGAACGACACCAATACCAGTACAGATGACAGGCCTGCGATTAAAGCAGAAATTGATGCATTGGTTGAAGAAATCGACAGAATCCAAAGTACAACACAGTTTAACACCATGAATTTGCTTGATGGTAACTTCAAAGGTAAGTTGCTTCAGGTTGGTTCTTTAAGCGGTCAGACTATTGATATTGATATTGATGATATGAGTGCAGCTGAACTGGGAGTTGATAGCTTGGAGGTTAAGTCTAACGCCACTGCTGGTGCAGCCATGGACGCTATTCAGGCTGCTATTAAGACAGTATCAACCCAGAGGTCTGACCTTGGCGCCCTGCAGAACAGGTTAGAGCATACCGTTGCAAACCTGGATAACATTTCTGAGAACACATCGGCTGCTGAGTCACGTATCCGTGACGTAGACATGGCAGAATAGATGGTTGAGTACAGCAAGAACAATATTCTTGCACAGGCAGGTCAGTCTATGCTTGCACAGGCTAACCAGTCCAATCAGGGCGTTCTGTCGTTGCTTGGCTAATAGTTTTAACAGGGAAGAAAACAGGATATGTAACTATTGTGAGGGGGCTGCTATGCAGCCCCCTCATTCAGTATGGAGCGTTTTGTCCCAAAAAAAGCAGAGATTGTGTCAGGCTTATTGAAGTCAAGAAAGATTATGCATATAATAAATTAATATCATCAACCTGACCGGGCGGCCGGGGATGGCGATTTACACGGTCTGTGATAACATTCTGATGATTGTGGAAGTGCTTTCCGCGGCATTATCGGAACTGCTGCATTTACACTTCAGGCTCTATGGGCAAGCTGAAAGGTGTTATGATTGAGCATGGAATATGTGGAGCCTTTACACAGATATGGAAGGAGTAATTTGTTATGAAACATATATTGGATAAGAAACCTGTAAATACATCAAGACAAGGTGAATTTGATTACTTAAAGGGATTTTTTATGGTATTTATCTTTCTGGTACACGCCTATCAGGCAACATCGAGCTATGAAGATATCGTTATAAAAGTAGTGTATGGCTTTGCAACCTTGTCGGGTGCGGCCATATTTATCTTCGTCATGGGTATGGGTACAGTATACAGCAGGCAGTCAGAGCCTAAGACGCTTGCAAAAAACGGTATTGTGATGATAGCATACCAATATTTGAGCAATATAGCTTATCTTGCCGCCCTGACTCTGCCGTATCTGTTCGTCAGGAACGTACTTGAAGACAAGCAGGTATATTATGGGCTTTTGGCGCAATATTTACAGTTTATCAATATATTTTTTATTACGGGTATCATTTACCTGGCGCTTGCATTGGCTAAAAAATTGAAACTTCCCGCTGTCGGATATGCAGTTGCCGGTTTGCTGTTTGCCATAGCCGCTCCGTTTCTATACGGAAGAACCGTGGATGTTCCTGTGCTTGGCTACATCGTAAAAATCATCATAGGCGAGGATTATTTTGTTAGCTTTGCCGCAGTTTACTTTTTATCCTACGCATTTTTGGGGGTAGCGTTCGGATATTTGCTTCAAAGGGTAAAGGATAAAAAGGCGTTTTACTGTTGGGTAATGCCGATATGCGCAGTGATTGCTTTCGTATGGTGGGTATTTACCATAAAGAAATATGGCTTTGGCGATGAACTTTACCAGTATCTGTGTATCGCGTATTCACAGCCCGATTTGTTTCATGTTGCCGCAAGCATTGCGCATATTCTTTTCTTTGCCGGTTTGCTGTACTTTGGTGATGGGGCATTGAAAAAAAGCGGGGTGTTCGGAAGACAGCTGCTGTATTACAACAGACATATATCAAAATATTATGCGATACATATAGGTGTTTATTTAGTTCTGTACGGTTTTCATAAATACGCAGCATTTTCATCGCTGCAATGCTGGCTTATTACTGTCTTGTGTATGGTTGTCACGGGCGGAATTGTAAGGCTTTATGTAAATCTTACCGATAAAAATAAAAGATGAGGTCAGAGTGTACGATCATTGCCCGGCTGATAGCTGCAGGGAAGAAAACAACTGCACTCGGCGCAGCAAAGCGTCCAAGGTCTCCGTTTCGCTACGGTCGGTGCTAAACGGACATCCACCGGATAATGTCATTAAGTTTAGAAGTTTGAAAAAATCAAAAAGCACTTGACACAAT
>CANOHX010000033.1 GCA_947565885.1 uncultured Lachnospiraceae bacterium | reverse complement strand
CATTCAGACAGATGTTTGGTGCAGAGGGATACGAGGTAGTAGCAATCAACGATTTAACAAGCCCGAAAATGTTGGCACATTTGTTAAAGTATGATTCATCCCAGGGTAAGTATGAATTGGCAGACAAGGTATCTGCTGGAGAAGATTCTATCACAGTTGACGGAAAAGAAATCAAAATCTACGCTTTCCCGGATGCAAATAACTGCCCATGGGGAGATTTGAAGGTTGACGTTGTTCTGGAGTGCTCCGGCTTCTATACTTCCAAAGAAAAAGCTCAGGCTCATATCAATGCTGGCGCTCGTAAAGTTGTTATTTCTGCTCCGGCAGGCAACGACCTTCCTACTATTGTTTTCAATACAAACCACAATACATTAAAGGCTGAGGATACCATCATTTCTGCAGCTTCCTGTACAACAAACTGCCTGGCTCCTATGGCTGACGCACTGAACAAATATGCAGCTATCCAGTCCGGTATCATGTGCACCATCCATGCATATACAGGCGACCAGATGACTTTAGATGGACCTCAGAGAAAAGGCGACTTGAGAAGATCCCGTGCAGCAGCAGTTAATATCGTTCCTAACAGCACAGGCGCTGCAAAGGCAATCGGCTTAGTTATTCCTGAACTGAACGGCAAGTTAATCGGTTCTGCACAGCGTGTACCGACCCCGACAGGTTCCACCACTATCCTGACAGCAGTTGTTAAGGGCAATGATGTAACTGTTGACGGAATCAATGCAGCTATGAAAGCAGCAGCTAACGAGTCTTTCGGATATAATGAGGATGAGATCGTTTCTTCCGATATCGTAGGAATGAGATTTGGTTCTCTGTTCGATGCAACTCAGACCATGGTTTCCAAGGTTTCTGATGATTTGTATGAAGTACAGGTTGTTTCCTGGTATGACAATGAGAACAGCTATACCAGCCAGATGGTTCGTACAATCAAGTATTTCAGCGAGTTAGCATAGGCATTGAGGCATTGAACACTTAGTGAGAACAAGCCGTAGGCGAAGTTCGAGGTTAGTGTAAAAGCCGTTCCCGAGACTTAACGGCAGCAAGCCGTAGGTGATGCTGGCGTGTTAGTCGAGTGGAACTACCTTATTATGAATGATAGGAATATAACTGCACGGTAGACTACCTTTCTAGGCGACAGGCTGCCAGAGTGCAGATAAGACTCAGAAAGGGTCCGGTCTTTTATGGACCGGACCCCTTTGTTGTTTCTTAATATCATAAAAATCTCTATGGGCGGTTGAAGCGGGTTTGCCCACGTTGTTTTAGAAGAAAACATATTATTTTTAGGAGGAAATGAAAATGGCTTTAAATAAAGTTTCTGTAGATGATATCAATGTAAGCGGAAAACGCGTACTTTGCAGATGTGATTTTAACGTACCTTTAAAGGAAGGCAAGATTACAGATGAGAACCGTCTGGTTGCAGCGCTGCCTACCATCAAGAAATTGATTGCTGACGGCGGTAAGGTTATCCTTTGTTCCCATCTTGGTAAGCCTAAGGGAGAGCCTAAGCCTGAATTATCTCTGGCGCCTGTGGCAGCAAGATTGACAGAATTGTTGGGACAGGAAGTTAAATTTGCGGCAGACCCTGAGGTGGTTGGACCGAATGCCAAGGCAGCAGTTGAGGCAATGAAGGATGGCGAGGTTATCTTGCTTGAGAATACACGTTACAGAGTGGAAGAGACCAAGAACGGAGAAGCATTCTCCAAAGATCTGGCGTCTCTGTGTGACATTTTTGTAAATGATGCATTTGGAACCGCCCACAGGGCACACTGCTCTAACGTTGGAGTTTCTGAGCTGGTGGATACGGCAGCTGTTGGATACTTGATGCAGAAAGAAATTGATTTCCTTGGCAATGCAGTAGAGAATCCGGTAAGGCCGTTCGTGGCTATTTTGGGCGGAGCAAAGGTTGCTGACAAATTGAATGTTATTTCTAACTTGCTTGAGAAATGCGATACCTTGATTATCGGCGGCGGAATGGCTTATACATTCTTAAAGGCACAGGGCAATGAGATTGGAAAATCTCTGGTTGACGACAGCAAGCTTGATTACTGTAAGGAAATGATTGCAAAGGCTGAGAAGCTTGGCAAGAAATTATTGCTGCCGGTTGATTCCGCAACTATTACAGATTTCCCGAATCCGATTGACGCACCGGTAGACGTAGAAGTATATGAGTCTGACAAGATGCCGGCAGATCGTGAGGGCTGCGATATCGGACCTAAGACGGCTGAACTGTTTGCAGATGCTGTGAAATCTGCTAAGACGGTAGTATGGAACGGACCGATGGGCGTGTTTGAGAACCCGACTTTAGCAGAAGGTACCATTGCGGTTGCAAAGGCGCTTGCAGAGACAGATGCGACCACTATCATTGGCGGCGGCGATTCCGCAGCAGCAGTAAATCAGTTGGGCTTTGGCGATAAGATGAGCCATATTTCCACTGGCGGCGGAGCTTCCCTGGAGTTCTTAGAGGGCAAGGAGCTTCCTGGAGTAGCAGCAGCAACAAATAAATAGCTTTCAGCTATTTATTTGTTGCTTAGGATGCGCACATGGGCAAGAGGAAGTTTCAGCAAAGCTGAATGCCCATGGCGCAGAAATTTTGCAAGCAAAATTTTATGTTAGCGAACAGAACTTCCTTAAAATGTAATGCCCATGGAGCAGAAATTTTGCAAGCAAAATTTTATGTTAGCGAACAGAACTTCCTTAAAATGTAATGCCCATGGAGCAGAAATTTTGCAAGCAAAATTTTATGTCAGGTGAACAGAATTTCCGAATAAAGGCAACTAGCGATTGGCAAGTAAAACAATAAGGAGGAAAGCAAATGCGAAGCATAGGAGGAGGGCAAATGCGAAGCATTTCTTGAATGCCCTCTGACGAGCTGGCAGGTACCGCAAAGCGGCGCGTGCCGATTCCCGGGAGGAATGCTTTCCGACGAAATGGCAGGTACCGCAAAGCGGTGCGTGCCGATACCAAATTAGATAGAAAAAGAGGATAAGAATATGGCAAGAAAGAAAATTATTGCAGGGAACTGGAAAATGAATAAGACACCGAGCGAGGCAGTGGCTCTGGTAAATGAGTTAAAACCTTTAGTTGCGAATGATGAGGTTGACGTGGTATTTTGCGTACCGGCAATAGACATCATTCCGGCAATGGAGGCTGCAAAAGGCTCCAATATCAACATTGGGGCAGAGAATATGTATTATGAGGAGAGCGGCGCTTACACAGGAGAAATCGCTCCCAATATGCTGACAGATGCCGGCGTTAAATATGTAATCATCGGACATTCCGAGAGAAGAGAATATTTTGCAGAGACAGACGAAACCGTAAACAAGAAAGTGCTTAAGGCATTTGAGCATGGCATCACGCCTATTATCTGCTGTGGAGAGACTTTGACACAGAGAAAACAGGGTATTTATATCGACTGGATTCGTATGCAGATTAAGATTGCATTCCAGAACGTAACTGCTGACCAGGCAAAGACCGCAGTAATCGCTTATGAGCCAATCTGGGCAATCGGAACCGGAGAGACGGCAACTTCTGACCAGGCAGAGGAAGTATGTGCAGCAATCCGTAACTGCATCAAAGAGGTTTATGATGAAGCTACTGCAGAATCCATCCGTATCCAGTACGGCGGTTCTGTCAATGCAGGAAATGCAGCAGAGCTGTTCTCCAAACCGGATATTGACGGCGGGCTTGTTGGCGGAGCTTCCCTTAAGGCTGACTTTGGCAAGATTGTATGCTATAAATAAGTTCTCTTTGTTTTGAAGAGCCCATTTGTAATTTTAGGTTTGTTAAAATTGATTAAAATAAAACCTCACTTCTTGTTATGGAATATCCATGATGGGGGTGAGGTTTTTATAGTAAGCGACAAAATAATTTGTCCCTTACTATAACCTTTCCAGGGGGATGCGCACGATTTTGTAAGGAAGATACTGCGTTTCACGCAGCCAAAATCGGTGCAAGCGAACGACAAAAACAAAAATTTTTTTCGTTCACTATAAATTATTATCAGTAGGTCAAAGTAGGTGTAAAAATTTCTGTTGCCATAAATGAATGCAAAAGAGTGTTTTTAAGAATAAAAAGAGGAAAAAACTCTTATATAAAACATAAAATAAGGTAAAAATGTATATAAATATTGACAAAAGAGAATTATTCACAATATAATGAATGCATTATAACAACAAGAAAGAGAGCAGAAAAGATGTTTATAGGATTTTCGGTAAGTAATTATCTGTCTTTTAAAACAACACAGACAATCTCAATGGTGGCATCAAAGGTAATCAGGCACAAAGAACATATCCTAACTGGTAATGGCAAGAAAATTTTAAAGACAGGGCTCATTTACGGAGCTAATGCAGGAGGAAAAAGTAATTTAATCAGAGCAATTGACTTTTCAAGAGATATTATATTAGATGGTTTAGATACCGTTGATTTAAATAAGAAATATTTTCGGATTTGCAAGGATGGGTATCATACGCCGGCAGTATTTGAGTATCGGCTGCTTACTCAGACCGGGAAAGAATATTCCTATGGAATCGCCATATCATATGCAGAAAAGCAAATACTTTCAGAGTGGTTGGTGCGTATAGAAAAGAGTGGCTCTGAGACCTATATTTTTAATAGAAATGTAGATGAGGAAAGCGTACATTATACAGAGAGTGAAGTCAAAATAAAGGATGCTGAGGAAAGAACAAGATGGAAATTTTATCTGGAAGATTTCGGAGAAGATATTTCTGATACTATGAAGAGAAAAAGCATTTTGAGTGATGTTGCTGAAAGAAGTAATGGAAAGCAGGGAATTTTTTCTGAAATATTGGACGTTTTTCTATGGTTTCAAAGTATAATTATCATATTCCCCACTAGCCAGTACAGCGCATTAAATCAAATGGTTGAGGATGAAGTCATCAGGGAAATTTTTTCTCAGTTGTTGAAATACTTTGATACAGGAATTGAATCTGTGGAATCTAAATTGGGTTATGTGGAGTTTGATAAAATTTTTGACGGAATTCCGAAAGAAGAAGCGGAAAAACTAAAAATCAGGATTTCTAATGATATTCAAGACGAACCTGTGATGTTCAAAGTGAATAATCAGATGTATTCATTGCGCAAAGATAAAGAGGGAAATATCATTACAACAAAAATGATGCAAAATCATGGCAATGACCGGGAACTTTTTGATTATCTGGAAGAATCGGATGGAACGCAAAGGCTGTTTGACCTGATTCCATTATTTTACGAACATAACGGTAACAGAGTAATTTTTATTGATGAGATTGACAGGAGCCTCCATACCAACCTTACCCGAAGATTTCTTGAACTGTTTTATGGATTGACAAAGGAAGATACAAGTCAGATAATTGCAACGACCCATGATTCAAATTTGCTGGATTTGGAATTGGTCAGGCAGGATGAAATTTGGTTTGTAAATAGGATGGAAGACCATAGTTCTGAAATATATTCGTTAAATCGATTTAAGGAGCGTTATGATAAAGTAATAGACAAAGAGTATTTGTTGGGACGTTACGATGCGATACCGGTATTTGATAAGGGAATTTTGGAGGGTATGAATGCATAATCAATTTAGATTGATGTCGTCAGTATACGAGAGAGAGGACGATAGTGAGAGAATCCTCGTAGAGAAACGGATTTTTCTGTCAGTAGAAGGAAATACAACGGAGAAAGAATATTTTGATGATGTGTCAGATAATAGAGTTGAATTAGGCATCAATGCAAAAGTAGATGTTGAGGTCTTGGGCAGAGGGAGAAAAGATACAAACAGTGCGCCACAACAGGTAGTTGAATTGCTGGAGGAATATATCAGGCTCAGAGAGCAGAATGAAGATGATTTTTTAGAAGAGATATCCAATCAATTTAAGGAGGCATATTCTATAGATTTTATTAAGCAATACCTGGAGAATCCTGAAAACGTACCAAGAAGACAGAGAAATGCATTTGTAACAGAATTGCGAAAGATTGGTTTCGATATCAACTATCGGAAATATCTTAAGAAATATAACCAGGAGTTAGATGAATTCGCTGTATTGATTGACCGAGATAAGGATACGCATTCAGAAATTAATATGTCTGAGTGTATTAATCATTGCAAAATGAATGGATATAAATGTTATATTGCAAATCCATGTTTTGAGTTTTGGCTGTTGCTGCATTTAGCTGATATAGAAAAAGAGTTTGGTAATCGGCTGGATGAGATTAAAGAAAATAAGAAAGTGTCAAAACAGCATACTTTTGTGAGTAAAGAAGTCTCTGACAGGGCGCATCATGGGAAAAGCAATATTGGTTTTCCCATGAAATATATGCCTTACATAGATCGAGCAATTGAGCAGGCGAAAAAGTTTCCTGGGGATGAATATGAACTTGTAGGCAATATAGGCTGTAATCTGTGGAAGCTGATGGAGGAGTTGAAGAAATACCCCCACACCCCTATTTCCTGCGAAACTCCGTAGGCGTACACTGATACTTCCTCTTAAAAAGCCGATTAAAATAAGAAAGATTGTCAAATCCCATCTCTGCGGCAATGTTGACAACGCTGTCGGAAGAGGAGGTTAAAAGCCTGGCTGCCATGGTAATCCGATAATCGTTCAGATAGTCTGTAAAAGAAATTCCCATACTCGCCTTAAAAAATTTCATAAAATGCGATTGGCTGAATCCGCAAATCCTTGCAGCGTCTGTAACAGAGATTTTTTCACTGTAATTTGTCTCTACATGCTTGAGAAGCCCTTTCAGACGGTCAAGCGATTTATTGTTTCGATGGGGCGATTCGCTGTGAAAGGACTTGGAAAGCCCATTGAAAAACAAGAAAAGCTGCCCCTTGATGGCGAGCTGGTAGCCCGGAAGAAATTCTTGGCAGATACAGTCAATAGCGTCCAGGCAGCGGCGTAGTTCTGGGTATTGCGGGGAATTTTGCGTATAAAGGGTGTCTGGAAGGAGTTTTCCATGTTTTATTGGCTGGAAAAATTCTTCCGTACAGATATCTCCTTGAGGAGCCATCAGCATGGACAGTTTAAAGATGATATTTTCATATTCCATGGAACGGTCGGAGAACTGCTCGATAGAATGAAGCTGTCCTGGCGGCACGACAACGATGTCGCCGCTGGACACCTGATAGGGAATCAAATCCACGGTGATGGTGCCGGTTCCTTTTTTGATATATATGATTTCCATATTATTGTGCCAATGAGTTGGCACAACCGTAAAATCCAAAGGGATGCTGCACAGATAAATGTTGAAGGGGAAATTATCATGTCCGTGTGGTTTTGTTTCCTGGGAGCGTTCGTATTCTGTGATGTTCATATGGTTCCCTCCTTAGGTCATTTGATAGTATTGTACTATTTTTTGCTATCATACTGCAAGAAAATTTTGGAAAAAAACCATATACTATATTTAGGTAAGAACTTGATTTCCAGAATATATGAAAAGAAAAGGGGAACGCTAACAAATATGGCAGAGAATGCTTTTCGGCGGGCCGCCCAAGGAGAATGGAGGAAAAGATGAGCGTAAATGTAAGAGAGTTATTGGAGAAGAAATGCTGTAACAACATTGCAGCCTGTACAGATGAGCAGATTTATTATGGTCTGCTGGGAATCGTAAAAGACCTTGCGAAGGAAAAAGAAAGCAGCAAGGGCAAGAAGAAAATCTATTATATTTCTGCAGAATTCCTGATTGGAAAATTGTTGTCCAACAATCTGATAAACTTGGGAATTTACGATGAAGTGGCGGAAATGCTTGCGCAATATGGCAAAGATATTAATCTGATTGAAGAGGTAGAACCAGAGCCTTCTCTGGGAAATGGCGGTCTGGGAAGGCTGGCAGCATGCTTTTTAGATTCCATGGCAACCCTGGGGCTCAATGGGGACGGGATTGGGCTTAACTATCATTTTGGACTGTTCCTGCAGACATTTGAAAATCATCTGCAGAAAGAAAATAAGAATCCCTGGATAGAGAAAGAAAGCTGGCTGACAAAGACAGATGTAACGTATCCCATTCAGTTTGGTGGGTTTACGGTACAGTCCAGGATGTACGATTTGGATGTCACAGGTTTTGATAACCGCACGAACAAACTGCATTTGTTTGATATTGAGACAGTGGATGAGAGTTTAGTACAAAATGGCATTGACTTCAACAAAGAGGATATCTGTAAGAATCTCACCCTCTTTTTGTACCCGGATGATTCCGATGATGCTGGACGAAGGCTGCGCGTGTACCAGCAGTATTTCATGGTCAGCAATGCTGCACGTCTTATTTTGCAGGAATGTGAAGGGAAGGGCTGTAAGCTTTATGATTTGCCGGATTATGCAGCAATCCAGATCAATGACACCCATCCGAGCATGGTAATCCCCGAACTGATTCGTCTGCTGATGGAAAAAGGAATCCGCATGGAAAAGGCAATTGATATTGTCTCTAAAACCTGTGCTTATACGAACCATACGATTCTAGCCGAGGCATTGGAAAAATGGCCGATGGACTATCTCAATAAAGTAGTGCCGCAGCTGATGCCGATAATCCGGGAACTTGATACGATGGTCAAAGAAAAATATGATGACGCATCCGTTGCTATCATTGACGATACAGACCGAGTGCATATGGCGCACATGGATATCCATTATGGCTACAGTGTCAATGGCGTGGCATACCTGCATACGGAGATATTAAAGAAAAATGAATTAAATAACTTTTATAAAATCTATCCAGATAAATTCAATAATAAAACAAATGGCATCACGTTCCGCCGTTGGCTCATGCATTGCAACAAAGGGCTGAGCCATTATCTGGACGAGGTAATTGGAGAGGGGTGGCACAAGGATGCAGATGAACTGGAGAAGCTGCTCAAATTTGCAGATGATGAAAAGGTGCTGAACAAGCTGTTGGAGATTAAAAAGGACAATAAACGTGCCCTTGCCGCTTATCTCAAGGCCACCCAGGGCGTGGAGATTGATGAAAATTCCATTTTCGATATCCAGATTAAGCGTCTTCACGAATATAAACGCCAGCAGATGAATGCCTTATATGTTATCCATAAATATTTGGAGATAAAGAAAGGCAAGAAAATATCCACACCAATTACTGTTATCTTCGGTGCCAAAGCTGCTCCGGCATATGTGATTGCCAAAGATATTATCCACCTGATTCTCTGCCTGCAGGAGATCATCAACAATGACCCGGAAGTAAGCCCATACCTGAAAGTGGTCATGGTGGAAAATTACAATGTGACAAAGGCGGAAAAATTGATTCCGGCGTGCGATATCTCGGAACAGATTTCCCTGGCGAGCAAGGAAGCCTCTGGAACGGGCAATATGAAGTTCATGCTTAACGGCGCAGTGACATTGGGGACAATGGACGGAGCTAACGTGGAGATTGCAGACCTTGTGGGCAAGGAAAATATTTATATTTTTGGTGAGAGTTCCGATACTGTTATTGAGCATTATGAGAAAGCAGATTATGTTTCCAAAGATTACTATGAGGAAAACGAGGATATCAAGGAAGCAGTTGACTTTATCGTCAGCGATGAGATGCTGAAAGTAGGGCAGAAAGAGAACTTAGAGCGTCTGTACAAAGAGCTGCTCAACAAAGACTGGTTTATGACACTGCTGGATTACAAAGATTATGCGGCTAAGAAAGAGGAAATCTATAAAGATTATGAAGAACGTATGGCATGGGCAAAGAAAATGCTGGTCAATACGGCGAAAGCGGGATTTTTCTCTTCCGACAGGACAATTGCAGAGTACAATAAAGATATTTGGAATTTATAAGACAAAGCAAAGATGTGCAAAAGGAGGCTCTTTCGGGGGCCTCCTCCCTTAATTTCCTTATAGGAAAGACCTTGTCACGCTAATGCATGAAAGTATCTTTCCTATAAGAGAAAACATTTATGTGCACCCGTGCGAGAGGTATTAGTCGCTGTGCGTCGTCCTAAGGAATCCCCCAGGCAAGCCTGGTACCCCTTAGGACAAATCTGCACTCGCACAAGAGGTAAATATTGCTTTACAATTGTGTTCGGCGCGTCAAAGTGTGCAATCCCCAAGGGATTGAGGGGTAGGGGAGTTGAAGTGGGCTTGCCCACTTTGTTTAATCCTCATTTTCTTCTTGCTCAGGAAGCCGCAGGAATAATTTGCTGATACGGTTCTTATCCATACCTTCCACGCGCAGGAAGACGTTCTCCGGCGTGACAATGGATTCTCCGGTCTCGGGAAGGTGGTCTAACAATTCAATCATATATCCGCCTACCGTATCATAATCCTCGGAGGAGAGAGGTAAATTCAGAAGGTCGCACAAGTCCTCTAAATTCATCGTGCCCTGTACCAGGTATTCGTGCTCTCCCAGCTTCTGGATGGGGTCTTCTTCGTCCATATCGTATTCATCGCGGATTTCCCCGACGATTTCTTCCAAAATGTCTTCCAGCGTAATCAGGCCGGCGGTGACGCCGTATTCATCCAATACGATAGCGATGTTGAAAGAAGATTTTTTCATTTCAATTAAAAGGTCAACGGTTTTCTTATGTTCATAGGTATAAAAAGGTTTGCGCAATATATCGCGCACGGAAAAATTCTCCCGGTTTTCATAAAGCAGCAGGTCTTTCATGTTGACCGTACCGATGACATTGTCTGTAGAATCCTCGTAAATTGGGAGCCGCGTAAATTTATCTGTACGGAAGATATTGATTAGTTCCTCGTAGCTGCTGTTGATGTCAGCGAATGTCATGTCAATGCGGGGAACCATGATTTCTTTTGCCTGGGAATCCCCGAAATCAAACACGTTATTAATCATCATATGCTCTTCCGGTTCAATTACGCCTTCCTTGTGACCGACATCCATAATTGTCCTCAGTTCCGCTTCTGTAAGTGCATTCTGTCCATCCGCCACGTTGACCCTGAGCAGTATCAAGAAGCCCATGGATAATTTGTTGATGATAAAAATCAAGGGCGTCAGGACTTTCATAAGCATCAGGATAAGACCTGCATAGGAGAGTGCAATCTTGTCTGCATGGATGGTGGCGAGTGTTTTAGGGGAAATTTCGCCGAAAATTAGGACAAGGACCGTGAGGGCCCCAGTGGCGATTCCTGCTCCTGCATTGCCCAAAAGCTGTATGGCAAGCGCGGTTGCCAGAGAAGATGCAGATAGGTTTACCACATTGTTGCCAATCAAAATGGCACTGAGCATTTTGCCGGAATCACTGGTAACCTCCAGTACGCGTTTGGCGCGCTTGTCGCCCTCGTCGGCAAGGCTCTTGATGCGGATTCTGTTGAATGTGGTCAATGCAGTTTCTGCAGAAGAGAAAAATGCAGATAAAAACAGTAAGATAACGACAACCAATAGTTGAATGGCTTCACCTGAGTCCAAAAATATCGCTCCTTTCGGTATATGCATATTTTTATGTATCAATATCTAATAATATAAAGGAAGAATCGGATTTTTGCAAGGAATAGTTTGTCGGCAGGAGGAATAGAATATTTTAGGATGAATGGACATTCTATCATTTATATAGCAAAGGGAGGAAGCGGAAATGGAAAACAAGCATACGAGAAAAAAACAAATGCAGGCACAGGGAGAGAAGAAAATCAGGGTGTCGGCGCTTACCATCTTAAAAATTCTGCTTGCCATGTATTTGGTGACCGGAGTGCTGCTATTGGCGTTATCGGCAATGCTCTACAAAATGCAGCTTAGCGAGACAGTTGTGTCTGTAGGGATTGTGGTGATTTATGTAATATCGGGATTCTTGGGAGGATTTTTAAGCGGAAAGGTTATGAAGACAAGAAGGTTTTTCTGGGGGATGCTTATGGGTGGAGCTTATTTCCTGATTTTGATTCTCGGTTCAATTCTGTTCCAGAAAGGAATTAACATGGATTTGTCCAGATTTTTCACAACCTTGGTTCTCTGCACAGCTTCAGGCATGGCCGGCGGCATGATGAGCTGACAGTCCATAAATGGACTGCCAGCCGTCTGGATGGGAGCCTGGATATGGAAAGCTGCCAGTTCCCGAAATAAGCTGCCAGGACTGATGCCATTATAACAATAAATATCACCGCTGTACGCGGCCAGACGCATCGCCGCCTGCCAATTTCAATACTTCGTCCAGGGAGACCAGATTGAAATCTCCCTCAATGGAGTGTTTGAGGCAGGAGGCGGCTACCGCGAAGTCAATCGTCTTCTGTGCATCATAACCCATCAGGGAGGCGGCAATCAGACCGCCGCCGAAGCTGTCGCCGCCGCCCACACGGTCTACAATGTGCATATGGTATTTGCGGCTGAAATAATAGTCTGTGCCGTCATAGAGCATGGCAGACCAGTCGTTGTCATTGGCAGAAATGGATTCCCGCAGGGTGATGGCAACTTTAGAAAAGCCAAAGCGCTCTTTCAGCTGCCTTGCCACTTCCTTATAGCCTTCATGGTTGACAGTCCCGGCAGTGACGTCGGTACCGGAAGCTTTGATGCCGAACACATCGGCAGCATCTTCTTCGTTGGCAATGCAGACGTCCACGTATTTGCAGAGCTGTCCCATCACCTGGCCTGCTTTTTCTTTGCTCCATAATTTGTTCCGGTAATTTAAATCACAGGAAATGGTAACGCCGTTTTCTTTTGCTGCCTTACATGCCATAAGGCATAGGTCTGCCAATGTGTCGTTCAGGGCAGGGGTAATTCCGGTAAAATGGAACCATTCTGCGCCCGCGAAGATTTCTTCCCAACAGAAATCCTTAGCAGAGGCAGTGGATAGCGCGGAACATTCACGGTCGTAGATAACCTTGGAAGGTCTTTGGGATGCGCCTTTTTCCAGATAGTAAATGCCGATGCGGCTGCCTCCCCGGGCGATATAGGATGTGTCTACGCCATATTTGCGTAAAGCATTGATGGCGGACTGCCCTATCTCATGGGAGGGAAGGCGTGATATAAATACTGCGTGGAAGCCGTAATTTGCCAGCGAGACGCAGACATTTGCCTCCCCGCCGCCATAAGTTGCGCCAAGGGTATCTGCCTGTACAAAACGTTTGTACCCTTCGGGGGCCAGGCGCAGCATCAGTTCGCCGAAAGTGATTACTTTTTTTCCAGTCATAGTAGTCCTCCTTTTCTGATATGCTGCTGTCAGCTGCGGACTGTCCGCAATGCCTCTTCGGTTAGCCGTTTTACTTCCTCAAAGTTCTGTAATTTAAGAAGCTCGTCTCGTACCATCCAGGTTCCGCCGCAGGCAGTTACCTTGTCGTTTGCAAGATAGGTGTGAAGGTTCTCCGGCGTGATTCCGCCGGTTGGCATAAAGCGCATCTGGGGATAGGGGGCGGACAGCGCTTTTATCATTTCCAGTCCGCCGGAGGCTTCTGCCGGGAAAAATTTTACGAAAGTCAGACCGAGAGAAAGTGCGGCTTCAATGTCGCTGGGGTTGTTGACGCCTGGGATAACCGGATACTTCTTTTTGATGCAGTGTTTGACCATCGTGGGGTTGAGTCCTGGGCTGACGATGAACCTGGCGCCAGCCTTCATGGCTTGGTCGGCCTGTGCCGGGGTAAGGACAGTGCCGGCGCCTACGAGCATGTCAGGAAATTCCTCGGACATAATTTTGATTGCATCGACAGCAGTCTCGGTGCGGAATGTTATTTCTGCACAGGGAAGTCCGCCGTCGCAAAGCGCCTGTGCCAATGGTTTGGCATCAGCAATGTTGCGGAGGACTACCACGGGCACGATTCTTTTTTTGGCAATTTCATCTAATATATTTTCCATAAGCCCTCCTTATATTCCGCCGATAGCATTTGGCGTGGGTACCTCAGATTCAGAAAGCAGGACTGGCGGGGTGACCCATACCAGATTGCTTTCTCCTGAGGGGTTGGAATTGTTGTCCCCTGAGGGGTTTGAGTTATTTCCGGGGTCCCCGATGGGAACATTTCCGTAACCATTTTGACCAGGAGGGTCGTCAATAGGTCCCTCTCCGTAGCGGTTTGAGCCGGAAGGGGCGTCTGCGCGCCCGGGCAGGTCAATTTCCGGGATATTGCCATCGTCATAGGTATTTTGCAGATAGTTATCAATCTCTTTATCAAGCATAAAATCTTCTCCTTTCTGGAAATAAATACTTTCAGATAGTATGTACAGAAATGAGAGAAAAATTCTAATGGATTCTGTAGTTGTTTTCGCAAATGGAAAGTATTATAATTGTTGCAAAGGATAAAATATTTGGTAATGTATTGAAAGGAGTAGCAGAATGAGGGACGAACATAAATATGCCCTGTTGATTGATGCAGAGAATGTGTCTTCAAAGTATATCGGAATTGTGACGAAAGAGGCGCAGTCTCTTGGAAATATTACCATCCGCAGGATTTATGGAGATTGGACGGCGACAGCCAAGAATTCCTGGAAAGATTCTCTTTTGGAAAACTCTTTATCCCCAATCCAGCAGTATAGCTATACGGTCGGGAAAAATTCTTCCGATTCAGCCATGATTATTGACGCCATGGATATTCTCTATACAAATGATGTGGATGGGTTTATCATAGTTTCTTCTGACAGTGATTTTACGAAATTGGCAATGCGGCTTCGGGAGTCCGGAAAACGCGTGGTTGGCATGGGGGAGAGCAAGACGCCAACGCCGTTTGTGAGGGCGTGCGAGCAGTTTAAGACCTTGGATGTGCTGTATAAGAACCATCATCCGGTGCAGAAAAATAATGTATCGGAACGCACGAGGAGGCAGGAGATTAAATGTGTGCCGGCGGAGAGGGCGCTTTTGCCGGGAGGGCAGTCTAAAGATGCACAGCCGATTACGAATCTGCGCGCTATCAAGGAGATGGTCATCTCCTTGCTGGATGAGAATTCGGACGAGGATGGCTGGATGTATCTGTCGGAATTGGGCAATATGATACAGAGGATGTATTCAGACTTTGACTGCAGAAATTATGGATTTGCAAAATTTGGCAAACTGATTGAGTCTTTCCCGGAGCTGCAGACCAGAAAAGATGATTCCAGCAATGGAATCACCAAAATCGTACTGGTGCGCAAGCGAGAAGATTGAAAGAGTTAGTTTTCCGGGCGCTGAATGCGTACGAGCCGCCAGATGGTGTCGTGCATCCAGTCGATAGTTTCCGTTAATTTTCTGTTCTCTTCGAGTAAGAGGACGTTTTCATTTCGTAATTGCTCCATTGAATCAATCGTGCTGTTTGTTGATATATTGTTGGCCTGCATCTACTCACCTCGGTTATTAATGTTGTGCCAATTTCAGTGCGCTGAAACGCGTTTATGATTTGATAACATTATACCAAAAACCCTGGAAAAAGGGTGCTAAGATAGTGGAAAAAATCTTGGCGGAATGCTGGAAAATCGTGTAACTTGCCGCTGTCTGCTGTCGAAGCAGCGAGAGGCTGACGGCGGCTGCAGGGGCATAAATCTTTTCCAAAAACAGCTTGTATAAAAAAAGGGGTTATACTATACTGTTACTATATCAGGAGGATAAGCAAATGAAGAAATTAGAAGAGTATGTAAGAAGTATTCCAGATTTTCCGGAACCGGGAATTATTTTTAGGGATGTAACTAGTATTTTGCAGGATGCGGAGGGGCTGCATCTGGCGATTGATGGGCTTTTAAAAAGCCTTGAGGGCGTGGAGCACGATGTTGTGGTAGGGCCGGAATCCAGAGGATTCATTTTTGGGGTTCCAGTGGCATATGAAGAACGCAAAGGGTTTGTGCCGGTCCGCAAGCAGGGGAAGCTGCCCTGCGAGGTTATCTCCGAGAAATATGATTTGGAATATGGAAGCGCCGTGGTGGAGATGCATAAAGATGCCATCAAGCCAGGGCAGAAAGTAGCTATTGTGGACGACCTGATTGCTACCGGCGGCACTACTGAGGCAATTATCAAATTGGTGGAACAGCTCGGCGGCGAGGTGGTCAAGATTTGTTTTGTAATGGAGCTTGCCGGATTGAAAGGCAGGGAGAAGCTTGCCGGCTATAATGTGGACAGCCTCATTACATATGAAGGTAAATAGGAGATGAGAGCAGGGATTGGATATGATGTGCACAGGCTGACGGTGGGCAGGAAGCTGATTCTCGGCGGCGTGGAGATTGCACATGATTTAGGGCTTGATGGGCATTCCGATGCGGATGTGCTTGTACATGCCATTATGGATGCTTTGTTGGGAGCGGCAGCGCTTGGGGATATCGGCAGACATTTCCCAGATACTGACGAAGCATATAAGGGAATTTCCAGCATGAAGCTGCTGGCGCATGTGGGAGAGCTTCTGCAGCAGCAAGGATATGTGGTTGAGAATATCGATGCCACTGTCATTGCGCAAAAGCCTAAGCTGCGTCCATATATTGCACAGATGGAGCAGAATATCGCTGGTGTGCTGGGAATTGCAGAAAATCAGGTCAATGTTAAGGCGACGACAGAGGAGGGGCTTGGGTTCACCGGAAGGCAGGAGGGAATTTCTGCCCAGGCAGTCTGCTCCCTGACGGGGCTGTTTGAGGGAAGCGTGGCTGCCTATGACAGCGCAAGGAACTGTGAAGGCTGCGGCGGCTGCAGCAAGCAGCAGTGAATCCGGCAGACTGCATATTCGGGCGCATAGATGAAAGCGGAGCACCATGCAGACAGAAAACAGATAGAAAAGGAAGAATCATGGAAAGCAGCAGGATACGCTATCTGAGGCAGGAGGAGAAGCAGGGAACCAGGCAACTGTACGAAAAAGCCTTTCCCGAAGATTCCCGGGAGTTTGTAGATTATTACTACAGCCATAAAACGAAAGATAATGAAATTATAGTGATGGAAGGGGCTGAATGGGAAGGCTCCTTCCATGTTATGATTCATCTGAACCCATATAATCTCAGCATCCATGGACATAGGAGGCAAGTTCCTTATGTCGTGGCGGTGGCGACGGACGGCGCTTACCGCAGACAGGGGAAAATGAGGCTGGTGATGGCGCAGCTTTTACAGGATTTGGCAGATGGGGGAGTGCCCTTTACCTTTCTGCTCCCCGCAGACCCTGCGTATTACCGGGGACAGGGGTTTGTGTTTTTCCCATGCCAGCCTTATCTCGGCGCAGGAGGCATCTGCTTTGCTGGGGAATTTGAGCAGGGCATGGTAAGGGCGGCCTCTCTGGAAATGCCCAGGGTCGGCAGTTGGAGGTGTGCAAGTACAGAAGATGCGGCAAGGATGGCGGTATTTTCCAACCAGGTATTAGAATGCAGGTGTGAGGTTTTTATCAGGCGGGAGGAACAATATTTTTGCCGTCTGCTGGCGGAACTGGCAGCGGAACACGGCGGGGCGCTGCTGTCAGAAGACAGGCAGGGGTTAACCGGACTTATTTTTTACAGTATCAATCGTTCTCAAGGGACAGTAACTGTGGAAGTTAAAGAGATGCTCTTAAAAGAGGACGTTACAAAAGAAGAGGCAGGGCAAATCTGCAGCGCTGCCCTAAAAGAGACGGGATGTATGACGTACGACAGGATATCGTTTACATCTTCGCGGATGATGGTGCGCCTGACAAGCCTTATCTCACTTGTGCCGCTTTTGCGAAGCGGCAGACCCATACAATACCGGGTGGAAGTGAGGGATCCGGTTATCGCCGCAAATGAGGGCTGTTTCCAGATTGATGTAGGTTGTAGAGACAGCAGCATAAGGCGGATACACAGAGCAGATGTAAGGGAGCATATGGATATCATGGAACTTACGGAAAGGCTGTTTGAAAATACATCGGTTTATCTGCATGAGTGGGTGTGAGTACAATTTGCCCTGAGTTCTTTCGGCTGGCAAATACTTAATAAGTTCAGCCCACGCCATTCGCAAAGACGCCTACGGCGTTTTCTCGTTGCTTTGCAACTAACTTTGCTCATTGCTTGGCGTTCCCTCAGCCTAAAAGAATCGTGAAAAATTTGTGCAAGCACAATTTTCCCCGAGTTCTTTCGGCTGGCTGAACTTATTTTTCCTATTGACAAAATCTGAATTTCTGCATAAACTAACACGAATAGGAAGACATTTTAGAAATCTGCATTGTCTTAGAAGGGAAGCGTTCATTGATGGGATTGTTTCAGCAAATAAAAGAAGAATATGAGGTTATCCGCGAGCGGGACCCGGCGATTAAATCTCCTATGGAAGTATTGCTGTATCCCAGTTTCCGTGTGATGTTAAGTTACCGCAAAGCACATAAGAGGTACCTGAAAGGGCAGTATTTCCGGGCGCGGAGGATTTCGCAGAAAGCGGCGCGAAAAACTGGCATCGAAATTCACCCAGGAGCCGTTATAGGCAAAGGATTTTTTATTGACCACGGCAGCGGCGTGATTATCGGCGAGACCACGATTATCGGGGATAATGTGACGCTATATCAGGGCGTTACCCTGGGCGGGACCGGCAAGGAGAGCGGTAAGCGCCATCCCACGCTCTGCGATAACGTGATGGTGAGCGCGGGTGCGAAGATTATCGGCTCTTTTACCATCGGGGAAAACAGTAAGATTGGCGCCGGCAGCGTGGTTTTGGAGGAGGTCCCTCCGAACTGTACCGTGGTGGGAGTGCCAGGCAGGATTGTCAAGCGGGATAATATCAAAGTGCCGAGGAGCGATATGGACCAGGTGCATCTGCCCGACCCGGTGATGGAGGATATCACGGTGCTGCAGCATGAGAATTCTGCATTATGCAATAAGCTTATAGATTTGGAAAAGGAAATCAAGGAACTTCGTGGAGGAATTTTATGAAAGTATACAATACATTGAGCAGACAAAAAGAAGAATTTGTGCCTTTGGAAGCAGGTAAGGTAAAGATGTATGTGTGCGGACCTACCGTGTACAATCTCATCCATATCGGA
>CANOHX010000032.1 GCA_947565885.1 uncultured Lachnospiraceae bacterium | reverse complement strand
TGGCGGAAACTCTCTTGAATCTTTCAAGGTTATTCCACTGTTCAGTTATCAAGGTCGTGTGCTGTTGTTATCTCCGCAACAGCTTGTTTATATTACCATGGTTATTTTTACTTGTCAAGCATTTTTAAATATTTTTTTAAAAAATTTTTTTGATTACAGATTTTCCCAGGAAAACCACGCCACATACCTTTCAGCTTAGAGACAATGATTCATATGAAATGTCAGACTATTTTGCAGGTACTGTATACAAAAAATACCGACTGTCGGTCAGCCAAAACAGCAGTCTGCCAACAAGTGAGTTTGACTAATTATCAGCGAGACAAGACACTAGACAATTAGAACATTATGGATGCCAGCCCATAATCATTTGCTCAAGGATGTTATTATCATTTATCAACCTCAAAACAGCATTTCCTTGGATTGTGTCCATCATTTCCTTGCCAAATTCCGTACCCTGGCACAGGAAAACTGCCAGAAATAAAATCCAAACGACAAGAAGCCCCTCCAACAGACCTACGGCAAGACCGCCTATACGATTAATGTTTTTTAATACCGGCAACTTGGCAAGCAAGTCAAGAAAATGCACTGCAACAGACAGCAGCGCCAATATCACCGCAAAAGACAGAACCCATGCCAGCCGCTGCACAAACTGCCCTGCCACAAACTCGCCTGCTTTCTCATAGATTCCCATATATCCAACAATGCTGTCCTGACCTGCCGAATTTTCCATAAGTGCTTCTTGCAATTCCTTCGGAATTTTAATGCCAAACACCGTACTTTCTCCCTGCTCCTGTGTTTCCTGCCGTATTCCATCTTCCACAGCCGATTGCAGGTAATCCACGCATTTCTCTTTGACGGTATGATATATAGGCGTCTGCGTCTGCAGAAAATGTGCCACATAGGGGGTTATGGAAGTGGCAAGCACAATTGTCACAAATACTGCTATCAAGGAAAACAGCACACGCACCAGGCCACGCAGATAGCCATGAAATCCAAAACCAGCCAGAATCAGCAATACCACAATCAATAATATATCCATTTCTCTTCACTCCTATTTCAGCCTTACCTTTTGTATCTCTCCCTCCCTCAAAAACACATAATTGCGGATTCCTCCTGCCGAAAGAACAAGTTTTATGCTTTTTTCAAAACTTCCATGAAATTTCTCCCAGCCCCAGAGCGTAAAAATGACACATTCCGTCTCACCTCGCACACACACTTCCCCATTTTCCAAAAATCTAATTTCCTCATACTCTACAGCAAAATCTTGGGAAAACACTTCTTTCCCCTCAAGATCAAACACCTGCATTTTGTAGGGAAGTTCATTATTTTCATTTGCATATACGAAACCCAGATGTACATCATTATAGAAAATGCTGCGGATTTCTGTGTCTGCAGAGATTTCATGTCTTACCTCTGGTTTCTCTTTCCCGCCAAAAATAACTGTTTTTCCATTTCCAAATGCGACCATAGTATCATTTGCAAAAAATTCCACCTGCGGAAGCACCATGTCTGCGTAAGAAAACCGTCCCACTATGTTATCAATCTCTTCCTGCCCTGCGGAATCAAAATTATAGAAAATAATCGTCGTCTTAACATTCCCTTCATTGACGTCCAACAGGGACACCGCCATCTTCTTTCCATCATCGGAAATGGCAATATCCAGCGGGTAGCCGCTGTTTTGTGTATGCAATTCCCCCTCTGCCAGAAATGTCCCACTCCTGTCATATAAATGGATATATCCCGTTCCATCCTGCTCCATCAAGATAGCTACCGTGCCCTGATTTGCCACCTGCACCCTCTGGATGGGCATGGCCGTCTTGATCTCTCCGCAGGGACCCTGCATATCCATAATGTAAATATTTTCCCCTTTTTTATCGGCGACCACAGCATAGTCTCCGCAAGTATCCACCATAGGAGACTGCATCTCATATGTCTGATTCCAAATCATATGATTGTCCGCATTAATAAATGTCGCCCCATCCTTACTGTACTTAATAATATTTCCATTAAATACGGCAAACTTCGTCCCACTGGAATCCTCGCGTTCCACAGAACCCAGAACATCAAAATCTGTATAGTTCCTTGTCTGGAGATAAATATAAGTCCCGGTCACAGTCCCCAACAGCAAAACAACCACAAGCACCGTCAGGATCAGAATCCTCCTGCGGTGTTTGTGGATTTTTTCATTCATTTCATTTACATCTGATGTTACCACCCGGTATGCCTGCTTGTCCAAAATCACACCTCCGTTGTACTAGTATAGCATACTCTCATCTTCTGCGCATTAACTTCTTACGGAAGCAGAAGCTTCTGCCCCACCAAGATCTTATCACCATCTTCAATCCCATTAATTTCTTTCAAATCCTGCACCTTATCTTTGCTCTGGTAGAGGTTGAGGCAGATAGAATTCAAGGTATCGCCCGCCTGTACTATATAATACTTCTTTTCCCCAATTTGCTGCACAGCTGCTGTTTGCTGCGCACCACCCTGTCCATTCCCATCAGCCTCCCCCTGAGGCTCGTCTTGCTTTGCTTCATCTGCGCTCTGTCCGGAATTGCCGCTGCTATTTTCGCCAGAGTCATTCTCGCTTTCACCATTCTTGTCGTTGCCAGGAGCGTCTCCTGTGCCTTCACTGCCAACGGCAGGATCTGCATTTCCAGCTGTTTCCCCTCCTCCGGCCTCTGCCGCATTACTGCCTGCTCCTGCATTGTCTACGAACTCTGCCACGTTATCTGCTGTTCCCTTGCCTCCGGCCTCTGCCACACTGTCAGTTCCATCTTTCCCACCAGCTTTCTCCTGCCCAGCAGTATCTAATGGCTCAATCTGGGATTCAACGTTCTCCACAACTAAAGGATTATCCTCTCCAGCATCATTTTGCGCCACTTCTTTTTTCTGTGTCGTTGCTGATTGTGATTCGCTGTCACTCATCACATTTAAAACGTCCTCAACCTCCTGCATTTTCCGGTAATTATTGATGGTTGTAATTCCAATAACACAGAGCACCACCAAAAAAAAGGAAGAAGCTGTATATAGAAATCTCCGGTTTTGTTTCTCTTCCCGCTTGCCCTGGCGTTCCAAAAGCATCTGCCGGTAAGTCTCCAGCGCCTCCTCTGCCTGGGTCTTTGGCTCTTTCGGTATCGGCTGGTCAGATTGCCACTGCTGCATCTTAATTTGAGGTTCCTCTGTCTGGTTTTCCTCATCCTGTGAAATTTCTTCCAAATCCTCAGCCGTCTCGTCTGCAAGTTCAGCTTCCTGCATGGCACCCTCTTCTGCAAGTCCAGCTTCCTGCATGGCTTCCCCCTCTGTGGCATTCTCCTTTTCAAGCTCACGGTATTTCAATTCTGCCAGGCGCATCTCTTCTTCTCGCTTATAAATCATATATTCCTGCATAGCAAGGTTTTTCTCATAATAAATATAATAGCCTTCCCGCTTCTGAAGGTAGCCCTGCTCGTAGATAAAAAACAGTTCTTCCCCCTCCAGTATATCAATAAGCATAAGCATCTTATCTCTGCCTGCAAAATATTTACGATGCGCCGCTTCTACTGCCGGAGTCAGTTCCATGGCTTGTCCCGCTTTACCCAGAACCCAACCCACAATCTCAAGTTCTGAAAAATACTGCTTCTGTTCTTTGTATATATAGTCCCAAAAGCTCTCGTCCAGACTGATATTTTCCCACTGAAAAACTGCTGCGCTGCATTCGACAACACCGCTGATAAAGGTGTAGCGAATGTCTTTCACTACCCGGCTCTTTCCTAAAAATACGCCCGCGCACGCTTCACTATTCTTCGACGTACTCCGCAGATATGTATATACATAATCCTCCAGATAAATTCGGTGCCTTCCTCTGGGACTTCCAACCTGTCGTATATTTTTCGGCAAAAAGACCGTCTCTTCTTTGTTCGAAACAGTTTTTTCCGGTTCATCCTTGCTAATAATCTCAATCATGCACTCACCTCTTTTTCCTCGATGGTAACACACATGATTGGAATTTTTTGCCATTCCCTGTCACTAAAATCCCACCAATTGCCTGGCTGAAATTTTTGCTATACCATATGGCAGGGTAACGCTCCTACAATTCTGTCCTTCCCTCCAAGGCCCGCAACAGCGTCATTTCATCTATATATTCCAAATCCCCGCCCACTGGCACGCCGCTGGCAATCCTGGACACCTTTATTCCCGTGGGTTTAATCAGCTTGCTGATATACATTGCCGTGGTCTCCCCTTCCAGGCTGGAATTCGTGGCGATAATTACTTCATCCACATCCTCCTGCAGACGCTGCATCAGTTCTTTTAGCCGGATGTCATTGGGCCCGATGCCGAGCATCGGGGAGATTGCCCCATGCAACACATGGTACACGCCCTCATATTTATTAGTCTTTTCGTATGCGGCAAGGTCGCGCGTATCCTCCACCACCATAATCATTTTATGGTTGCGTCCTGCATTCCTGCAGATAGGGCACAGTTCATCATCCGTGAGCGTATAACAGCTTTTACAGTATTTTACTTTCTTTCTGGCCTCCATAATTACAGAAGACAGCTTCTCCACATGCTCTATGGGCATGTTCAAAATATGAAAAGCAAGCCGTTGCGCCGACTTGCTTCCAATCCCAGGCAGAGAAGACAGTTCTTCAATCAATTTGCTTATCTGGCTGCTGTAATAATCCATGAAATCCTCCCTAAATCAAGGCTATAACGAAACACAGCTAAATCTGCCCTGAAAATTTGTCAGAACAGACATAATTGAATCTGCCCTGAAAATTTATCAGAACGGACACAGCGGAATCTGCCCTGAAAATTTATCAGAACGGAAATCCGCCGCCGAGCCCTCCGGTAATCTTCGCCATTGCCTGCTGTGAAGTCTCCTCTATCTTACGGAGCGCTTCATTTGTTGCAGCCATTATCAAGTCCTCCAGCATCTCGATATCATCCGGGTCAACGACTTCCTCTGCCAGCTTAACCTTAGTCACTTCTTTCTTGCCGGAAATAGTCACCTCCACTGCTCCGCCGCCAGCTGTTGCCGTCACCTCTTTCTCTTCCAGTTCTTTTGTCGCATCTTCCATCTGCTTCTGCATTTTCTGTGCCTGCTTCATCAGATTATTCATGTTACCGGGCATCCCTCCTGGGAAACCTCCTCGTTTTGCCATTGCCATGTCCTCCTAATCTTCAATTGTGATTTCCATATTAATCATTTTTTCGAGGTCCACATAAGTCTCCTCAAAAGGCTGGTTGCTCTGGTTCAATTCTATTTTAAAGGAAATCTCTTTCCCTATTCTCTTCTCAATAGCTTCTTTCAGCTCTTCTCGATGTTCCTCTTTATTGACAAAGGATTCCGCCATCTCATCTTCTAATATAAGCAAAAGCTGTCCGCTGTCCGACAGGCTTGGTCTGGCAGATTTCAAATACATCTTCATCACACCGGACAAACCCTCCACAATGGAACGCCAATTCTGCACTGCCTGCTGCACGTCTTCCGGCACTGCTTTCGGCAGCTTGGGCTTTGCCTGTGCCGCCGGGCGTGAAAATCCATTCTGTCCTCCCAAGTACGATTCATTCTCTGCCCCTTCATAACCGCCTTGCCCCAATGGGGAAGAACCGCCGGGCTGTACCTGCGTGATAAGCCCCTTTTCTATCTTATCTTCCAACTGGCCAATTCTCAGCGCCAGAGAATCGTAATCCCTTTCCATCTGGGGCCTGCACAGCTTAATGAGGGCAATCTCCATCAATACCCGCTTTTGGGTTCCATAACGAATCTGGTTGGACAGTTCCGATAAGACCCTAATATAACGCATAAGCTCTGCGGCGTCAACCATTTTCGCTTCTTCTTTGAGCAAGACAAGATTGTCGCTGGATATATCGAGCACGTCTTCCATATTATCAGAACTCTGCAGCAAAAGCAAGTTGCGCAGATACCAGGTAAAATCTGTCACAAACTGCCCAGGCTCACATCCCTGGATTAGCAGTTCCTCCAACTGGGCAATTACGCCAGAAATGTCTTTGTCCATGATTTTGCGAAGCATCTGGGAAAAAACTTCCGTATCCACAGCGCCTAACACTTCCAGTACACGGTCGTACGTCAGTTCCTGCCCCAGATAAAAAGCAATGCACTGGTCCAACAGACTCAGGGCATCACGCATAGAGCCATCCGCTGCCTTAGCGATATAGCGGATAGCTTTAGGCTGCACCTTAACCTGCTCCTGCTCCATTAATTCCGTTAGCCTATCCCCAATCGTCCCGATTGTAATGCGCCTGAAATCGTACCTCTGGCATCTGGAAAGGATGGTAATCGGAATCTTATGGGCTTCCGTAGTAGCAAGGATAAAAATAACATAAGAAGGGGGCTCCTCCAAAGTTTTCAGCAGCGCATTGAAAGCTCCTATGGAAAGCATATGAACCTCATCGATGATGTATACTTTGTATTTGCCCTCGGTTGGTGAATATGCCACTTCCTCACGGATTTCACGAATATTGTCCACGCCGTTGTTGGAAGCCGCATCTATTTCGATAACATTCATGGAAACGCCTCCTGCAATTGCCTTGCAGGAAGGGCAGTTCCCACAGGGACTCCCATCTTCGGGATGTTCACAGTTCACTGCCTTGGCAAATATCTTGGCAATGGTAGTCTTCCCAGTTCCTCTCGTCCCACAAAACAGATAGGCGTGTCCCAGCCTATCTGCTTTGATTTGGTTCTTCAATGTTGTAACAATATGTTCCTGTCCCTTGACATCTTCAAATTCCTGGGGACGGAATTTGCGATATAACGCAGTATAAGACATGTTTAATCTCCAAAACTAATGCCTATCAATTTAGCTTCGCGGATAATCTTGGAATCCGGCTCTACCATTTTAAGCTTTCCTGCCACGTCTCCCAATGGCACTTTCTTGGTATTTCCATCTATCATGGCAACCATATAGCCATATTTGTCGTTGAGGATAAGATCTGCAGCTGCTGCACCCAGCCTGGTACAGAGTACCCGATCGTATGGGCAGGGGCTGCCTCCGCGCTGCGTATGCCCGGGAACCGTAACACGCACTTCGCTTCCGGTCTTCTCCTGAATACGTGCTGCAACCTCATAAGAAACAGACGGATACTTGTTCTTTTCCTGTTTTTCTTTTAATTTCTTCTTGCTGAGTTTCGCATCCTCCTTGGAAATCGCGCCCTCAGCCACTGCAAGAATCGTAAATCCTTTGCCTGAGCGGTTCCTTCCCTCTATCGCCTCCACAATTTTATTGATATCGTAAGGGATTTCCGGCAGGAGAATAATATCTGCACCGCCTGCCATTCCGGCATACAATGTCAGCCATCCTACCTTATGCCCCATAACTTCTACGATAAACACGCGGTTGTGGGATGCTGCCGTCGTATGGATACAGTCAATCGCATCTGTCGCAATGTTGATAGCGCTCTGGAAGCCAAATGTCACATCCGTGCCATAAATATCATTGTCAATCGTTTTCGGCAGATGAATAATGTTCAGCCCTTCCTCACGCAGAAGGTTTGCCGTCTTCTGAGTCCCATTTCCTCCCAGGATTACCAGACAGTCCAAGCGCAGCTTATAATAAGTCTGCTTCATTGCCTCCACCTTATCAAGGCCTTTTTCGTCCGGCACCCGCATCATCTTAAATGGCTGCCTGGAAGTTCCAAGGATTGTGCCTCCCTTGGTAAGGATCCCAGAAAAATCCCCGGAGGTAAGCAGACGGTAGTTTCCATAAATCAGTCCCTTATATCCCTCATAGAAACCATACACTTCGAGTGCTTCCAGGTTCTTGCTCAGTCCCTTTACCACACCACGCATTGCGGCATTTAATGCCTGGCAGTCGCCGCCGCTTGTCAACATTCCAATTCGTTTCATGATATCACATCCTTTGCGTTTTGTTTGATATCCCCTTGTTTGTTATGGGGAATTTGACTTGTACTTACAATTATATCCCATATTTTTACTCTCCACAAGATTTTTCATTTGCTTTTTTAGAAATATTTGTTATACTGTTAATGTCAGCACAATATTTGGAGGAGTACCCAAGTGGCTGAAGGGTCTGGCTTCGAACACCAGTAGGTCGGTAGTCCCGGCGCGGGGGTTCAAATCCCCCCTCCTCCGTCTTATTTTTAGGAAAGGCGAATTTATGAATATTATCAAAGCATCTGATTATAGCGATATGAGCCGCAAGGCAGCAAATATTATTTCTGCCCAGGTTATCCTCAAACCCAACTCCGTATTGGGTTTGGCAACCGGCTCCTCACCTTTAGGGCTTTATTCTGAACTCGTGAAACGGTATCAGCTGGAAGACCTTGATTTTTCCCAGATTAAATCTGTCAACCTTGACGAATACCTGGGGCTTACGCATGACAATCCGCAGAGTTACTATTATTTTATGAACGAGAACCTTTTTAGCCATATTAACATCGTGCCGGAGAACACCCATGTACCGGACGGCACAGCGGCAAATGCCGAACAGGCATGTGTGGAATATGAGCAGATTATCCAATCATTGGGCGGCATTGACCTGCAGCTTCTGGGGCTTGGCAATAACGGGCACATCGGCTTCAACGAACCCGGCACTGCCTTTGAGCAGCATACCCACTGCGTGGAACTGACAGAGAGCACGATTCAGGCGAATTCACGGTTTTTCGAGAAACTGGAGGATGTGCCCACTATGGCATGTACCATGGGCATCAAGTCGATTATGATGGCTAAGAAAATCCTCATTATCGTTAACGGCAAGGGCAAAGCAGACATCGTGCACAAGGCTTTCTTTGGTCCCGTCACGCCGCAGGTTCCGGCTTCCATCCTGCAGATGCACCCGGATGTAACGCTTGTTGCCGATGAGGAAGCATTGAGCCTCTGTAACTTATAAATATTGATAGTCCAGCCATAATAACAATGGCTGGACTTTTTAATAGGATTAAGGGGCAAAAGGAAAGAATATTGAAATTGGCAGTAGATACTAAAAATATCCTTTTGTCACTGTAATCCTATTTAGTAAGAAAGGGGTAATCAATTGAAAATTATCAACGGACTTGTCTTTCATGATGGAAAAGGCTTTGTCAAAGAATCTCTCTATACAGAGGAAGGCCGGTTTTCCCTGTCCACCTCCGAAGATACCGTTTTGGATGCCGAAGGCTTCTATGTGATTCCGGGTCTTATCGACATCCATTTTCACGGCTGCGCAGGGCACGATTTCAGCGATGCCGCACCGGAGGGCTTAACCGCCATTGCCAAATACCAGTTATCACAGGGCGTTACTTCCATCTGCCCCGCTTCCATGACGTTATCACCAGATACGCTGCTGTCAATCTGTGAATGCGGGCGCAATTTTTCCACAGAAAATTCTGCGGACACTGCCCGGCTGGTGGGCATAAATCTGGAAGGCCCTTTTATCTGCAATGCCAAACGAGGCGCGCAAAATCCTGACTTTATCCGCCAGGCGGATTTCGATTTGCTCAAACACCTGCAGGAAACCGCTGGCGGTCTGGTAAGGCTCGTGACTTTGGCGCCTGAAACTGAGGGAGCTATGGGCTTCATCCATAAGGTGAAACGTTCGGAACTCAAAGATATTTCTATTTCCATCGGGCATACTGAAAGCGATTATGATACGGCAAAAAAAGCCTTTGATTCCGGCGCAGACCATGTGACCCACCTGTTTAATGCCATGCCCGCATTTACGCACCGCGCTCCCGGCGTTATCGGCGCTGCTTTTGATACCTCTGGATGCTTCGTGGAAATCATCTGCGATGGCGTGCACATTGCCCCTCCGGTTATCCGGGCAGTTTTTGCCATGTTCGGCAGTGAGCGCATTGTCCTCATTAGCGACAGTATGCGCGCGACCGGGCTGTCCAATGGCGCATATACGTTGGGCGGGCTTGACGTGCAGGTTTCTGGCAGACATGCCACCTTAGCAGACGGCACGCTTGCCGGTTCCGTCACCAATCTTTATGACTGTATGCGCTGCGCGGTATCAATGGGTATTCCCCTGGAACATGCCGTGCAGTGCGCCACCATAAACCCGGCGCGCTCCATCAGCATAGAAAACAGCTACGGAAGCCTGACGCCAGGAAAAGCTGCAGATTTCCTGCTGCTGGACAAAGACCTCAACCTGGTTGATGTATACAAAGACGGCATCAAAATCAAAAGAACGGATGGGTAACTGGCACGGAAATCATTGTTCAAAATATCTTTACAGATGATGAACTATTCATGCTGCTGTAAACTGCATATACCCTAAACGAACAATTTAGAGACGTATTTAGCGGAGGTGAAATCCACCACTTATGGAAACCTGGCACGAAGGCTTTCCTGAGTGCCTTGGTTGCAGTTAGTGGTTAGTTCACCACAGCGTTGTCTCGTTCGTGTGGGTATATGCAGACTACAGCAGTGCAGAGATATTTCATTAAAATGTAAGATCATTTTGAACAATGACTTCCGTGAACCGCCCCATCCGTTCTTTCTTAAATATGTATCATGTGATTTAGTCTAAAAATTCAACCTTACCGCTGTCAATATGATAGAACGCTCCGCATACTTTCAGGCCGCCCTGTGCCTCTAATTCTGGAATAGTAAGGCTCTGCTCAATGACAGAAACACTCTGTTTTACATTTAAGCAGCTTGCACGTGTCTCGTCTTTCTCATCGCCAATTGCTTTGCGGATTTCGTCTGTAATGGTCTTCACAAAACCGCTCGGCTCACTGCCAATTGCTGCTCCTACCGCACCGCAATGGCTATGTCCCAGCACTACGACCAGCGCGCTTTTCAGATGACCGGCTGCATACTCGATACTGCCAAGCTGATGGTTATCAATGACATTGCCCGCTACGCGAATTACGAATAATTCGCCGATACCTGCTGAGAAAATACTTTCCGGGATAACTCTGGAATCGGAGCATGTAATTACTATCGCGTAAGGCAGCTGACCTTCCTCGCATGTCTTTTTCCTAATCAGAGGAGAGACATCACCCGGATTTGTCTTTGCCTCCAGATAGCGCTGATTGCCTTCTTTTAATTTCTCAAGTGCTTCTGCTGCTGTTAAATTTGCTTTTTCCATACTTCTGTTTCCTCCATCGTTTTTTATACACAGAGTATACCATGAAATGCTTCGCAATGACAAGGAATTCGCTCAATCATTTTTTAATTATAATGTAATGTTTTTGTAACATTTTTTAATTTCCTCTTGCAATTTCCCGCCAATGGTGCTAAACTACCCTCCATGAGTATTTCACTCAAAGAACAAAGACCACATATAAAGTAAATGGAGGAGAAAAGATGAAAAAATTATTATCCGTACTTATGCTTGCAGTAATGATGATGGCATTCGTTGGCTGCGGCGGCAAAGGCAACAGCGATGCTCCAGTAGTTGGAGATTGGAAACTGGCTACCATCGAGGCAATGGGACAGACCATGACAGTTGACGAGTTTGCAGCGCTTTCTGGTTCCGATGATGTAAAGATGGAAATGTCCATCAAGGGAGACGGCAAATTCTCCGCAAGCCTTGGCGAAATATCCGGTGAGGGTACATGGGAATACAAAGAGCCGACCCTTACACTGAGTTCTGACGGCGAAAGCCTGACCGGCGAGTACAAAGACGGAAAGATTACCCTGCAGATGGAAGAAGCAGGACAGTCCTATTCCATGACTTTTGAGAAATAAGAATTCAGAAAAATTATATATATGAGAACTTTCCCATAGGTTTGAAATGGGATATAAAGTGCGCAGACCAAGTTTACAATCCTGGATGCGCACTTTATTTTTTGATTCTGATGTACCAACCCATGCATGGCATATTTCCCGGTTTCCCAACATAAGATATAGAAATATCTATGGGAGTATTCAAAATGTCTGAATTCCATCGAATGATTACTTATCTTTACTTATATGAACAGGGAACGAAAAGCCGCAATGTCGGATTTGCCAAAATTGAAAGAAGGGACCAGCGCTGTCTTCTGGAAATACATATGAAAAATACTGGCTGCAGCCTTTCCCCTGTCCAAGTGTATTTCTATGTGCAAAAAGAAGAACTGCTTGCCGGGATTTCCCTGGGGAATTTCAGCCTCACCAGAGGGAGCGGCGATTTCAAAACTGTCCTGGAAACAAAAAACTTCAAAGAAAGCGGATACAATATAGACGACGTAAAAGGCATCTATATCCCTCTTACTGCGCAGATGATTCTGGTAAGCCAATGGGATGACGATGAATTCCGCCGGGAAAATTTCATCGATTTATCCGATACAAAGACAGAACATGCAGCGGTCTCTGAAAACACCCCTGGCAAAAACAACGTCGCAGAAGACTCGCCTGCCAAAAATATTTCTGCCAAAAACACACCTGTTAAAAATATTTCTGATAAAAATGCTCCAACAGAAAACCTTGCCAGGGAAAGTCTTTCCAAACAAAATCCGGCTGGCGAAAACCTGTCCAGACAAAATCCGGCCGGCGAAAACCTGTCCAAACAAAATCCGGCTGGCGAAAACCTGTCCAGACAAAATCCGGCTGGCAAAAATCTTTCCAAACAAAATTCGGCCAGAAATAGTTCTTTAAAAGATTTTCCTACAAGAGAACACCTCCCTGCAAAAAATATGACACCGAAAGACAGTCTTGACGGAAAAATCACCCCACTCCCCGAAAACATCACGACAAACAACAGAAATCTGGATAACCCTGATGTGCAAGACACTTCCTCCATTTCCCAACAGGACGAGGAGCAGTCGCCGACCAAGCCTACAGATGCATTAAAAGCCGTAGAAGCGCTTCCACGCCCCACCGAAGAGGCGGTTGGTTTTCGCGCGATGCCTGGAAAGAAAGCACCTTCCGCCAGCCAGAGCCACAGGCACTCACAGACTTATCAAGCGCCCCCTTACCATGCTCAAAGTGCTGAGAACAGTCAGACGCCCGGGCATTCCCAGGCAGATGCGCCGGAAGATTGGGATTTACGATGGCGTTTTATCCTGGAAAATTATCCCGTCATGACGCCTTTCGCCGGGGATGAGCATACGAGATGCGTGCGTATGGAATTAAAGGACCTCCGGCAGCTGCCCAAGCAGTTCTGGTATCTGGGCAACAACAGTTTCCTGCTTCACGGATTCTTCAACTACCGCTACTTCATTCTGGGCATGACCGAAGAATTCGGCGTCAGAAAGTGGTTTGTCGGCGTTCCCGGGGTATTCCAGAATCCAGAACGCGTGATGGCCGCTCTGTTCGGTTTCCCAGAATTCCGCAGCGAGAAACCCTCCCCCATAAATACCGGCGAATTCGGCTACTGGTATCGTTATCTGAACGAACTATCCGAACCAGCTAAAAAGTAGCTTCAGGAATCGCCAACGAAAGCGTTTTCCACACCGATGCCAACAGGGCGTAAACCTCATGGTCCCTCCAGACGCCATGCAGCTTTACGCTCTGTCTTTTGGTGCCCTCCCAGGCAAATCCCAGCGCATCCAACAGCTTGCGGGACGGTATATTTTCTGGCAGCGTCAATGCTTCAATCCGGTGCAGTTTCATTTCTGTAAAAGCAATCCAAAGGCATTGGGCAATGCTTTCTTTCGCATACCCACGCCGCCAGAATTTTTGGTCAAATTTATACCCCAGCGAGCAGGTCTGGTAAACCCCCCTGCGGATATCCTGCAGCGACACCGTCCCCACAATCCGTTCAGGGCAATCTTTCTCAAACACCCAAAAACGTGCCGCAGCTTGTTTGACTGCCAGATTATATTCGCAATGCAGCAATGTTTTCTGATATTCAATGGTATAAAAATTCTGCGAGCGGTCCGCTTCATACTGTTCAAACACTTCTTTATTATCTAAATAAAATTGCAGCGTCTGCTCTGCCGCAGTATCCGGCAGGATTTTTAATGACAGCCGCTTGGTCTCATAATTTATCTTCATTTGCATAATCCTTTGTTGTGTTTTATACTGTTATCGGCAACTATTCACATTATAATAGAATTGGCAAACGATTTTTTTAATTTTCTATAAACATGCATAGGAGTGTATATGAATCAGCAGGAAAAATATATGAGAGAAGCCATCCGTCAGGCCAAAAAGGCGGAAAAAATTGACGAAGTCCCAATTGGCTGCGTTATCGTATACGAAGATAAGATTATTGCCCGCGGTTATAACCGCAGGAATATTGATAAAAATACCCTCGCCCACGCAGAATTGTCCGCTATCAAAAAAGCCAGCAAGAAACTTGGCGACTGGCGGCTGGAGGGCTGCACGATGTATGTGACCCTGGAACCCTGCCAAATGTGTGCCGGCGCCATCGTACAGGCAAGAATAGACAAGGTAGTCATCGGCTGCATGAACCCTAAGGCAGGGTGCGCCGGCTCCGTGCTCAACCTGCTGCAGATTCCGGCTTTCAACCACCAGACAGAATTGGAATGCGGCGTCCTCGGGGAAGAATGCTCGCAGATGCTGAGTGAATTTTTTAAAAGGCTGCGGGAGCAAAAAAAGAAAAATTAATTTCCTACTTTTTCCTTAAGGACTGCCAGAATAAAAGGAAAGTATATGAGAACGTAAATATAGCTTTACCGATAAGCATTCCAGAGTTAATAAAACACAGAGGCATAGAAAGCGCCCACATCGAATATAAAAGCGATTGGAAGTCCACCAGAGATGATAGGGTTTGTGCCACCTGAAAGGCAGATGGAGACTGTCCATCCTGTTTTCAGCCATCCGGGTGCAGAACATGTGGCGCATGGTGTGTGCCGAAATGGACGGAAAAGGGTTCCCGGGATTTCCCATGTTCATTGCGCTGGCTATATGCGCAAGCAATTTGTTTACCGAAGTCATTAAAAGCGTTCTGCCAGTCCTTGTGATAAAAATGAAATCCCGACACCCCCCCAACCTCAAAGCTGTTGCGGCCTTTCCCTGACATTGCGTT
Source organism: uncultured Lachnospiraceae bacterium (assembly GCA_947565885.1). Classification (GTDB taxonomy): domain Bacteria; phylum Bacillota; class Clostridia; order Lachnospirales; family Lachnospiraceae; genus Petralouisia. Next base: position 4,039 of record CANOHX010000032.1, on the reverse strand, counting down.
CAGTTCTTTCTGCTGGATAAAGGCATTGCATACCTTATTGTATAAATAGTATAATTCTTATTATAGAGTATTCTATAAAAGGTTTATTAACTGGGTTAGATTGTTATGGTGAGATAGAAGACAATGTTTCGATGTTGTTAGAACTCTTATCTGGTAATGATATAATAACGGAGGAACAATATTTTATAACCAAGGGATATTCCAATAAAATGCATTTGGAACATCCTTTTTTCCATGGTAGGGACATTTCTGCCGGGAATCCGCTCTGTCCCCCCACTTGCCCTGCAAGTGCCTACGGTAGAGGGGGTGACAGGCTCATTGGCTCTTTTGTGTCCGGCTGGGCTGGAAAAACAGATTGCAACAAAATATTTTAGATTTCTGGAATTTGAAAGCTAACTGCATTTCTTTGAACCCGGTGAAATTATGTTTCATCTTATGTTCTCCCATTCAGCATATGCTTCAACCCTCAACTTCGCAAATGTGCAGGATTTCTCCTGCACATCATGCTCAATATCTCATTTCTTAGTTTTCACTTTTTTACTCTTTGACCAAGCTGAATAATATTTCTTTCCATTCACTGTCTTATAAGTTCTGATTCTGACATAATACTTCTTCTTTGGCTTTAATTTTTTAACGTTTAGCCTTGTAACTGAATTCTTCTTCACCGTCTTTGTCACAGTCGTCTTCTTCGTAAACTTTCTGCTGGTTGAGTATTGAATCTGATAGCCGGACGTCGACTTCTTCTGCTTCTTCCATTTCACGGTAAATCCCCTGGATTTAGCTGCGATTCTTCCAGAAATGGAAGTTCCTTGCGGGAGAATTTCAAATGCCTTGGTTATTTTTCCGGTGTATTTACCTTTCCCGCTTATCTCCACAGATGCCGTTCCGACTTCAACATTATCCTTATATGCAACTGTATAGTCCGTATTTTTTATAAGTTTTGTTTTTCCTGACATAACGGCAACATCTGGTTCCTTTTTCTTTCCATCGTAGGTGTATGACGTCTTAGACAATGCGGCTTTGTAACTGGAAATGCTCGCTCCTGCCCTTTCTTCTTTCGTTAGCTGCACATCTGTCTTTATCTTGTCAATTGCCGCTTTGGCAGCAGACAGCGCCTTTTCCACGCCCTGTTCATCTTTAGCAGAATCTATGGCATTTCTGCCGTCTGCAATCGCCTTTATGAGTTCTTTCTTCTGTGCCTCACGGTAATCTCTTGGATTTCTGTAGGCGTTCAATTCCTTTTTGGCTTTATCTTTGGCTTCCTTTAATGCCGAATTTGAATCCATTCCCTTTATCTGAAAGTCTAAAGAAATCTTGCCCACATAGTCCGCTATGCCATAAACTGTGGCGGAGGCTGTTCCCGGTTCAATGTTGTTGCTATAAACCACAAGATAGTCTGTTCCTTTTTTCAAAACGGATGGACCCTCTTTTATGACTACTTCCGGTTCTTTATTTTTGCCATCATAAGCACAGGACGCATACTCCAAAGTGGCTTCTGCCTTGGAGATATCTGTCTTTCCGCTTCCTGCCGCGCTCCCGAGCTCTTGTCCGTTAATTTTCATCCGGACATCTGTACAGTTTTTCAGCACGCAGCCGTCTTCTGTCATTCCGACCTCAATTGTATTTTTTGCCGCAGTGCCGGAAAAAGTTATTTCCTCCATATTCTTAGCGTTTTCCAAGGAAGAATTTAACACAATCTCATAGCTGTCCTCTTTGTCAGCATGGATATTTACGACATTGCGGTTTTCGCTGTCATCCACATGGACTGTGACATCATCTGCTGTTGTTTCGATATCTATGCTCTGGTTTTCGTCCACCATATCAATTTCTAATTTATCTATGGAATCATCGGTATTTTTTATCATATAAGCGTCGGTCGGCAGATAAATCAGAATCTTTTCTGTATCATCTTTTTCTTCATTGTCCAACATTAAATCCGTGGGACGAAATTGATAAATGCCCTGCCTCTCCTCCGTCAACCGCCCCTCTTTTACTTCTGCTACCACAGTCCCTTTTGAGTCTTGGATTTTAAACTCATCTGAATTTACCATAAGTATATTCTGGCTGTCTGAAGCGTCTCCAGCCAGACCGGACATAGCGGCAGCTTTGTACGCAGATGGCAGCGGGGAAGCGTTTGCTGCCGGAGAATTCGCCCACATCGCCTGATAGCAGCTATATGGGACATAGGCTATGCCGCAGCCATCGTAATCAGAACCCCAGTCATATCTGTCGTTGAGATGGTAATACCAACCGGTACATTTGCCCAAGCGGTCCGTTGTCAATGTCACCGTCCTTATCTGCTTCGGGAAATTGCAGTCATAGACATACAAATATGACTGGTCAGCGCTTATTTTTTCTACCTTATATCCTACGATGGCATGTCCGCCTTCTGGTCCCCACACGCCAATGATGACTGGCAGGCCTTTGTCTACCTCTGTACAGATACTGTCTAAATCTTCATTATATGCAAAACATCTCTGAACAGAGGCGTCATACTGCGACACATGCATCGCTTCAATCCACGTCCGCAAGACAACATCTAATTGACTGTTTTTATCCGTCACTTTCAAATCGCTCACGCCATTTGCAGAAGCATTAAATTCACTGACAGCCATCCCGCTGCTTTTTACATTGAATATTCCAGCGGTAGAAGACATTCCATAGCAGCTTCCTCCCCAGTTATCTCCCCAATTGTCAAACAGTGATTTTGCCTTTACATCGCTATATACCATCCGATAGCTGCTCAGCGGAATCTTATAATGGGTATTGTAGCCAAAAGCAAATCTAGAATTCCCAAAGCTGTATGTCAGTAACGAAAGGTCTGCAAAGGGAGGCTTCTCAACTGTCAATTGATATGATGCCGATTTCGATGTATAATTATTTCCCTCCTCCGCTATTGCCGTGATGGTCGCTGTCCCTATCCCTGTAAGCGTCACAATCCCGGAAGATTCGTCTATCGTTGCCACGGATGGTTTGCTGGACGAGTAAGCCACTGCCCCATCTGTGTCCACGGTCAATTTGTTTGTAAATGAACTTTCCCCTAGTGTCTTGCTTATGCTTGAGGAGGCAAATTTTAAGGTGGGCGTTGCCTTATAAATCGTGAAATCTACGCTCTTTGTGCCGGTATACTGGCCGACCCCTTCAAAAATTGCTGTTGCAGTTCCTGCGTTGATGTTATTTGAATAACGTACTGTATAATCCGTTCCGGGAACTAACGGCATTCCATTATACGATAATGTGATTTCCGGGCATTTTGCAGTTCCATCGTAGTATAAACGGTTTGCAGACCGGCTAACCGTACAGTCATCCATGGATTTTTCTGATTCTGCCGGATATACCGTCAATACATAGGATGCCGTCCCGGATGTGTAATTTGTTCCTTCCGCCACGCTTGCCGTTATGGTAGATGAACCTTCTCCCTGAATGCTTACGAGTCCGGAAGATGCATTGACACTAGCTACAGATGTGTCATCAGATGAATAAGTCACCTGGGCATCTGTTTTCATTTTCAATTCATTAATAAATGGTTCATCACCTACCGATTTCATAACATGGGATGAAGCAAATTCTAAAGTTGGTCTTGCCTTTTCTATTGTAAAATCTATGCTTTTCGTGCCAGTATATTGCCCGATTCCTTCTAAATGCGCTGTTGCCGTACCTGCATTAATGTTATTTGTATAGGTCACAATGTAATCAGTGTCTTTTATTAAGACTGTATCTCCAACCTTAACGGTGGTTTCCGGCATTTTTGCCGTTCCATCATATGTATACGTTTCCTGACCTAAGCTTACCTCACTGTCAGAAATTGTTTTATCCCCGCCTGGCTTGTGCATCTCTTCTGTAGAAAACCTGATATAATTATCAACCGCATATCTCTCTGCACAAGAACCGGATTTTCCATATATTGTCAAGTCCTCACTACAACTTGAAAATATATTAAAATCCATGTCTGTAACGCTTGCAGGAATACTAATGCCCATTAGACCGATGCATCCGCAAAATGCAACTTGCCCGATGCTCGTCACTCCGTCTGGAATCT
>CANOHX010000031.1 GCA_947565885.1 uncultured Lachnospiraceae bacterium | reverse complement strand
CCTGGGTCGTCTGGATGACGTCAACCAACTTGGAATCAGCTTGATTGAGGATATCGTAACCATTTTCAGCAACTATGATATCCAGACAGAAATTATTGCTGCAAGCATCCGCAGTACTGTGCATGTGACCCAGTGTGCGCTTGCCGGAGCGGATATCGCTACCGTTCCCTACGGCGTCATTGAACAGATGACGAAACATCCGATGACTGATCAGGGAATTGAAAAGTTCCAGAAAGATTACATGGCAGTATTTGGTTAATATTCAGAACTTCCTGGATAGGCAGCCAGCCACATTAGGCTTGCCTGAAGCGGCTGGCTGTTTCCGGGAGTGTCTGAATAGTTGTGCAAAATATAGTTTAGAAGGAGAATTTACATGGAAAACTTAGAACTTCAGAAAACAGCCAATGAGATTCGTAAAGGAATCGTGACGGCTGTTCATGCTGCAAAGGCAGGGCATCCGGGCGGGTCCCTCTCCTCAGCAGACGTGTATACCTATTTGTATTTTGAAGAAATGAACATTGACCCGAAAGACCCTAAGAAAGCAGACCGTGACCGTTTCGTGCTGTCCAAAGGACATACGGCTCCGGGCTTATATTCAACCCTTGCCAACCGTGGATATTTCCCGGTGGAAGATTTGAAGACGCTGCGTCAGATTGGTTCTCATTTACAGGGACATCCCTGTCTGCAGCACACGCCGGGCGTTGATATGTCAAGCGGTTCTTTGGGACAGGGGATTTCCACGGCAGTGGGGATGGCAATGTCAGCAAAATTGAGCAATGACAGCTATCGCGTATATACCTTGTTGGGAGATGGTGAGATTCAGGAAGGACAGGTGTGGGAGGCTGCAATGTTTGCCGGACATCGTAAACTGGATAATCTGGTAGTTATCGTGGACAACAATGGTCTGCAGATTGACGGTAGGATTGAAGACGTATGCTCTCCTTATCCGATTGATAAGAAATTTGAAGCGTTTAACTTCCATGTGATTAACGTGGCAGACGGAAATGATTTCGATCAGCTTCGTGCGGCGTTTAAGGAAGCAAAAGAGACCAAAGGAATGCCGACGGCAATCGTTATGAAGACGGTCAAAGGAAAAGGCGTTTCCTATATGGAGAATCAGGCCGGATGGCATGGCAAGGCGCCAAATGATGAGCAGTATGCACAGGCAATGGAAGAATTAGAGAAAGCAGGTGAAGCATTATGTCAGAAGTAAAGAAAATTGCAACCAGAGCCAGTTACGGCAACGCACTGGTAGAGCTGGGGAAAAAGCATGATAATCTGGTAGTGTTGGATGCGGATCTTGCAGCAGCTACCCAAACCGGTGTATTTAAGAAAGAATTTCCCGAAAGGCATATAGACTGCGGTATCGCAGAGTGTAACATGATGGGCATCGCAGCAGGAATTGCTACGACAGGCAAGGTTCCGTTTGTAAGTTCTTTTGCAATGTTTGCAGCAGGCAGAGCATTTGAGCAGGTGAGGAACTCTGTGGGATATCCCCATCTGAATGTAAAAATTGGCGCGACCCATGCAGGTATTTCAGTAGGAGAGGACGGCGCAACACACCAGTGTAATGAGGACATTGCTCTGATGCGCACTATCCCGGGCATGACCATCATCAATCCTTCCGATGACGTGGAGGCAAAAGCGGCAGTAGAAGCAGCTTATGAGATGGAAGGTCCCGTATACCTGAGGTTTGGCAGACTTGCAGTTCCGGTAATCAATGATAAGCCGGATTACAAATTTGAAATTGGCAAGGGAGTGCTTCTCAAAGAGGGAACAGACGTTACTATCGTTGCAACCGGACTGTGTGTAGGCGGCGCTTTGGAAGCAGCAGAGAAGCTGGCAGCAGATGGAATCAATGCAGAGGTAATCAATATCCACACCATTAAGCCGTTGGATGAGGACATCATTCTCAATTCTGCAAAGAAGACCGGCAAGGTGGTTGTGGCAGAAGAGCATTCCATTATCGGCGGACTTGGCAGCGCGGTATGTGACTGCCTGAGCGCAAAGCTGCCCACTCCGGTGTGCAAGATAGGTGTCAATGATGTATTTGGCGAGTCCGGTCCGGCTGTTAAGTTGTTGGAGAAATACGGACTGGATGGCCAGGGCATTTATGAGAAAGTTAAAGCATTTGCAGGAAAATAAAAAGCGTTAATCTTGAGAGCAACCGTTTTCACAGAACAGTGAAAGCGGCTGCTTTTCAGCGCTTTAATAGTATCATAAGGACGAGGAGGTATTTTTAAGATGGACAAGAATCTTATTATTCAGGATATAGAGAGCGGGAAGACTGCCCTTGGCATAGAGTTTGGTTCCACCAGAATTAAGGCCGTGCTGGTGGCAAGCGACAATTCCCCGATTGCATCGGGAGCGCATGACTGGGAGAACCAGTATGTAGACAATATCTGGACATACAGCCTGGATGCAATCTGGAATGGGCTGCAGGACTGCTACAGCAAGATGGCAGAGGATGTTAAGAACCAGTACGGAGTTACCCTGACTACGGTTGGGGCAATCGGATTCAGCGCCATGATGCATGGATATATGGCGTTTGACAAGAATGATGAACTGCTGGTACCGTTCCGTACCTGGAGAAATACGATTACAGAGGAAGCATCCAAGAAGCTGACCGAGGTATTCAATTTCAATATTCCGCAGAGATGGAGCATTGCCCATCTGTACCAGGCAATTTTGAATAAAGAAACACATGTAAGTTCAGTGAATTATTTTACCACTTTGGCAGGATATATCCATTGGAAATTGACCGGACAGCAGGTGCTCGGCGTAGGCGAGGCATCCGGTATGTTCCCGATTGACATTTCAACAAAGGACTTTGATAAGAAGATGATAGGTCAGTTCAATGAACTGATTGCAGGAGAAGGATTCCCCTGGAAACTGGAAGACATTATTCCCAAGGTATTGGTTGCAGGCGAGAATGCCGGCACGCTTACCGAAGAGGGTGCGAAATTGTTGGATGTCAGCGGCAACCTGCAAGCTGGGATTCCATTATGTCCGCCGGAGGGCGATGCAGGAACCGGCATGACGGCAACGAAGAGCGTGGAGCAGCGTACCGGTAACGTTTCTGCGGGAACATCTGTATTTGCAATGGCAGTGCTGGAGGATAACCTCAAGAAGGTTCATCCTGAGATTGACTTGGTGACCACCCCGGACGGCAGCCTGGTGGCAATGGTTCACTGCAACAACTGTACTTCTGATCTGAATGCCTGGGTAAATCTGTTCAAAGAATTTGCGGAGAGTTTTGGCGTGGAAGTAGACATGACAAAGCTGTTTTCCGTATTGTACAACAAGGCTATGGAAGGCGATGCAGAATGCGGCGGGCTTTTGGCTTACAACTATTTCTCAGGAGAGCATGTGACTGGTTTTGAGGAAGGACGTCCGTTGTTCGTGCGCACACCGAACAGTAAGTTTAACCTTGCCAACTTTATGCGAGTACATCTGTTTACGGCTCTCGGTGCATTGAAGACAGGTCTTGACATCCTTATGAAAGAGGAGAATGTGAAGCTTGACGTATTGATGGGACATGGCGGGCTCTTCAAGACCAAGGGCGTAGGGCAGAAGATTATGGCAGCAGCTGTAAATACTCCGGTTTCCGTTATGGCAACTGCAGGAGAGGGCGGTGCATGGGGAATTGCCTTGCTGGCTTCCTATATGGTAAATAAGGGCGCAGACGAGACCTTATCCCAGTACCTGGAGGAGAAAGTATTTGCAGGCCAGGAGAGCGAGACGCTCAGCCCGGATGCCAAGGATGTGGAAGGATTCGATGCTTTCATCAAGCGTTACAGTGAAGGGTTGGCAATTGAGAGGGCAGCAGTAGATTCGTTAAAAGATTAAGAGGAGGAAAGCAAATGCGAAGCATTTCCTAAATGCTTTCCGACGATTTGGCAGGAAGCGCGAAGCGATACCTGCTGATTCCCGGAAGGAATGCTTTCCGACGAACTGGCAGGTGACGCGAAGCGTCGCGTGCCGCTACCTTGAAGTAGGAAAGCAAATGCGAAGCATTTCTTAAATGCTTTCCGACGAACTGGCAGGTGACGCGGAGCGGCGCGTGCCGATACCTTATGGAAGAAAGGAAAAATCATGTTAGAAGAATTAAAGAAAGCAGTGTATGAGGCGAATATGGACTTACCCCGCTATGGACTGGTAACTTTCACTTGGGGAAATGTCAGCGCTATTGACAGAGAAAGCGGTTTATTTGTAATCAAGCCAAGCGGCGTGGATTATGAGAAACTTAAACCGGAAGATATGGTAGTTATGGACCTTGAGGGCAATAAAGTAGAGGGAAGGTACAATCCTTCTTCGGATACGGCAACCCATTTGGAACTGTACAAGGCGTTCCCGGAAATTGGCGGTGTGGTTCACACCCATTCCTCCTATGCTACAAGCTGGGCACAGGCAGGAAGGAGCATTCCTTGCTACGGAACGACACACGCAGATTATATGTATGGGGAAATCCCCTGTGTGCGCTGCCTGACTAAAGAAGAGATTGACGGTGCGTACGAGGAGAATACCGGGCATCTGATTGTCAATTCCTTTAAGGAAATGAATAAAGATGTGATGGCTGTTCCGGCAGTGCTCTGCAAGAACCACGGACCTTTTGCGTGGGGCAAGGATGCACATGAAGCTGTACATAATGCAGTGGTATTGGAAGAGGTAGCTAAGATGGCTTACCGCGCAGAGACCATCAATCCGCGCATCCAGCCGGCGCCTCAGGAACTGCAGGATAAGCATTATTACCGCAAGCATGGCGCGAATGCTTACTATGGACAGAAAGAGGAGTAGTAGGAAAGCAAATGCGAAGCATTTCTTGAATGCTTTCCGACGAATTGGCAGGGGACGTGAAGCGTCGCGTGCCGTTACCTTAAAATTTTATGGGTTGTAAAGTTCATGGAAAATATTTGGGTGGTCCTGCACTTAGCGGCAGGATCACCTGATTTATATTATAGGAAAGCCATTGTTTCGGTGAAATGTCACAGTTGGTGGTTTTCCCATAATATAAACGAGAGGTTGTGCGCTAAATAATGTATGTTTGGCAAGGAGATTGAAAATATGAAGCGGTTATTGGGTTTTGGGATATTTTTGTTGATGATATGCTGCTGTCTGCCCACAATGCATATCCTTGCAAGTGAATGGGGGTATCGGCAGCTTGCAGATGGAAGCATAGAAATTATCAGTTATTCAGGAACGGAAAAGGAGATTGAGATTCCGGCTGAAATAGATGGGAAGACGGTAAGTTCTATCGGCAATGAAGCGTTTTGTTTCAGTGAAATGACGAGCATTACGATTCCAGATAGAGTTACGCATATAGGGGATACATGTTTTTTTAACTGCAAGAAGCTGACGCAAATTGTATTGCCGGAAAGTGTGTCAGAAATAGGCGGATATGCGTTTACAGGCTGCATAAGCCTGAAAGAAGTGACACTTGCGGATGGAATTACGCGTATCGGAGATAGTGCTTTTGCTAACTGTAAGGAGTTGATGCATATTGAGATACCGGGGAGTGTATCAGCAATAGGGAACAATGCCTTTACAGGCTGTGTCAGCTTGGCTGAGGTAACGCTTGCAGATGGTGTCAGCGGTATTGGAAACCATATATTTGACGGCTGCAGCAGCCTGGAGGAACTTACAATTCCGGGAAGCGTGGGAAAGATAGGCTCAGAGACGTTTTCCGCTTATAACGGCCAGGGTTCGGGGATTAAGACTATCATAGTATCTGAGGGTATAAGCAGCATAGAAAGGTATGCATTTTATCAATGCCAGATGCTAGAAAGCATCCAGCTTCCTACGACCCTCAATACGATAGGCGATAGGGCGTTTTCGGGCTGCAGCAGCCTGACAAAAATAAAGATTCCCAATGGTGTGGCAGCGATAGGCAGTTTTGTATTTTCGGACTGCATCAGCCTTGTGGATATAGAAATCCCGAACAGTGTGGCAACGATAGGGAAATCCGCATTTTCGGGGTGCAGCAGCCTTGCGGGCATAGAAATACCGGATAGCGCAACAACGATAGGGGAGTCCGCATTTTCGGGGTGCATAAGCCTTACTGGAATAGAAGTCCCGGATAGCGTGACGGCGATAGGCAGTTCTGCACTTGCGGGTTGCAGTAGCCTCACTGGCATAGTAATTCCTAAAAATGTACTTACAGTAGAAAACTATCTGTTCCGAAACTGCAGCAACCTGGAGGAGGTGACGCTTTCCGAGGGAATTGGCGGCATTGGGAAATATGTATTTTCGGGATGCACGAGTTTGACAGAGCTGACAATACCCGGGAGTGTCGGGACAGTTGGGGATGCAGTATGTTCCAATGACAGAAAGGACGAACCTTCTGCTTTAAGACATATTACGCTTTCGCAAGGGGTTAGCGCCATTTCTGGAGGGGCGTTTTCGGGTTGTAAAAGTCTGCAAAGCATAGGTTTGCCGGATGGGCTGGATACGATAGGAGAATCCGCATTTTTGAATTGCAGCAGCCTTACAGAACTTATCATTCCGGATAGCGTATGCGTGATAGGAAAATCGTCATTTATGGGCTGCAGCGGTCTGAAAGAATTAGTGTTTCCGAAAAATGTTAGAAGTATCGGGGAGTCTGCATTTTCGGACTGCAGCAGCCTGGAGAGCGTCATTGTTTCAGGCAATCTCAGTGAGATTGGCGTTCGGGCATTTTATAACAGTGGGTTGAAAAATATTTTATTTGAGGGCAGTGTTTCAAAGATTTTGGCGGATGCATTTTCTGGGTGCAGCGGTCTTGTGCAGATTGCGATTCCAGAGGGCGTTACGGATATCGGCAGCGGTGCATTCTCCGGGTGTAGCAGCCTGGCGCAGCTTGTAATTCCGGGGAGTGTCGAAAGTATCGGCTATTCAGCATTTGCTCGTTGCAGCAGCCTGACAGAAGTGACAATTCCGGGGAGCGTTGCTGATATCGAATATGATATGTTTAAAGACTGCAGCCAACTGGCGAGCGTTACCTTTCTGGAAGGCGTCGTTTCGGTCAGCGAAAGTGCATTTTCCGGGTGTGGGAATCTGACTAAGTTAACGATTCCTGATAGTTTTGAAAGTATGGGGAGCTTACGAGGCTGCAGCAGCCTGACGGATGTTGCAGTAAGCGAGGACAGTTCTCTCTATGCTGCCAAGGATGGGGTTGTATACAGTAAGGATTTCTCAAATGTGATATTATGTCCAGTGGGAAAAACCGGCAGGGTAGAATTAGCAGCTGAAGCGGTCTCAGTTGGAGAGAATGCATTTGCGGGCTGCAGTAAGCTGGCGGAGCTCGGTCTTCCAGACGGTATGGAAACCATAAAGGCAAATGCATTTTCAGAATGCAGCGGGCTGACGAAGATTACTTTCCCAGCGGCGCTTCAAACAATTGAAGAGAGTGCATTTGCGGGCTGTAGCGGATTGACGGAGATTATCTTTGTTGAAGGAATAAAGACCATAGGGATGGGTGCATTTTCAAGATGTACTGAGCTGATGAGGATTGATTTGCCAGAGGGTCTTACGGTAATTGAAGACGGCGCGTTTTCAGAATGCAGCAGTCTTATTGGCGTTTCTTTGCCGGCAAGCCTTGAGAAGATAGGAGAGGGAGCGTTTGCCTGTTGTGAAAAATTGGCAGATATTGTGATTCCGGCAAAAACCAGAGAAATAGGGGTGGGTGCATTTGCCTGCTGCCAGAACCTGGAAAGTATTGCTGTTGATGGGGGCAATGCAAATTTTGTTTCCCAGGATGGGATTCTATACACGAAATCCAGCAGACCGCAGATTGTCTGCTGTCCTTCCGGAAAGTCAGGAAAAATAATGTTGCTTGATGGGCTTACCGCTATTAGCGATGGTGCATTTATGGGCTGTGAAAACGTGACGGGAATTGTCATCCCAGAAAGTGTCAGGACGATTGGGGAGAGCGCGTTTGAAAGCTGCAGCGCCTTGGCTGATGTAGTCATCCCAGAAAGCGTCTGGACAATTGGGGACAGGGCGTTTGCCTATAGTGGTCTGACGGACATCACCATCCCGGGAACGGTTAAAATCCTTAGCAGTGGTCTGTTTTCAGATTGTGAAAAATTAAAAAGCGTGACGCTTGCGGAGGGCGTAACACAGATTGGAGCTCAGGCATTTATGCATTGCAGCAACCTGGAGGAGGTTGCGCTGCCGGACAGCCTCACTACACTGAAAGCGCAAGCGTTTAGCGAGAGCGGCATTACAAAAGTGGTAATTCCTAAAGGTGTTATCACAATAGAGGATATGGCGTTTACCATGTGCGGGAATCTTAGCGGAATTGAGGTGGTCCAAGAGAATGCAAATTTTGCTTCGTTGGACGGCATCCTTTATTACAAGAACTTGTCAAAACTGATATGCTGTCCCGGGGGAAAGGCTGGATATCTGAGGCTGCCGGAAGAGACGGCTGTGTTGGGCGAAGGTTCTTTCTGGGGCTGCAGCCAACTGAAGAGTGTGATTATCCCTGAGGCCGTACAGGTTATTCAAGGGGTGTTTATGTATTGCGAGAGCATGACGAGCATAACGATACCGGCGTCTGTTACGACAATCGGTCCGGGAGAGTTTACTAACAGTGAAAAAATTACGCTCTGGGTAAAGCAGGGCAGTTACGCAGAATCTTATGCGGCTAATAAATATCTTCCGTATAAGCATATCGGGACCTGCACTCACGCTTACGAGGAAGTAGTAACCAAGGAATCTACTTGTGTATCTACCGGGGAGAAAATCCGTAACTGCACGGAATGCGGAGATATTGTTTTGGTGGAAATTCCCATATCAGAACATAGCTATCAGGAGGAAGTGACCAAGAAAGCAAGCTGTACGCAAGATGGGGAGAAGACATTGACCTGCACCGTATGCGGAGACGTGCAGACAGAAATAATAGGGAAATTATCTTCGGATGGGAAGCACAGCTATCAGGAAGAGATAACAAAGGAGGCAAGCTGCACGCAAGAGGGGGAGAAGAAACTGACCTGCACGGAATGCGGGGACGTGCAGACAGAAAAAATAAGTAAATTATCTTCGGATGGGAAGCACAGCTATCAGGAAGAGATAACAAAGGAGGCAAGCTGCACGCAAGAGGGGGAGAAGACATTGACCTGCACGGAATGCGGAGACGTGCAGACAGAAATAATAGGGAAATTATCATCGGATGGGAAGCACAGCTATGAGGAGGAGATAACGAAGGAGGCAAGCTGCACGCAAGATGGGGAGAAGAAGCTGACCTGTACCGTATGCGGGGACATGCAGACAGAGAAAATAGGGAAATTATCATCGGATGGAAAGCACAGCTATGCTGAGGAGATAACGAAAGAGGCAAGCTGCACGCAAGAGGGAGAGAAGAAGCTGACCTGCACCGTATGCGGGGACGTGCAGACAGAAATAATAGGGAAATTATCATCGGATGGAAAGCACAGCTATAAGGAGCAGGTGGAAAAGGAAGCAAGTTGTACAGAAACTGGTAAGAAAAAGCTTGTCTGTGCCGTTTGTAAGGCGGAAAAGTCAGAAGAGATTCTGGCATTGGGACATCGTCACAAAATAGCCATCACGCGGGCTACGCTGAATAAGAGCGGGAGCGTGAAAGAGATTTGTGAAATCTGTGGGAGAGAAGGACGTGTAACGGAAATTGCTTTTCCGAAAACAATAAAACTTTCCAAGACGTCATATGCTTATAATGGAAAAGTATGTAAGCCCTCTGTGTCAGTGAAGGACAGCGCGGACAAAGAACTGACAGGCAGAGATGCTTATACGGTCAGTTATCCGCTAGGGATGAAAAAGGTCGGCGTTTATACTGTGACGATAACTTTCAAGGGAAATTATAGCGGGACAATTCAAAAGACATTTACCATAAATCCGAAGAAAACCAGCCTGTCAAAGGTTTCTGCTAAGACGAAAGGATTTACCGTTAAATGGAAGAAGCAGAAAAACCAGACGACGGGTTACCAGCTGCAGTATTCTACAAGCAAACGTTTTAAGTCAGGAGTGCGGACCGTTACTATAAAAAAGAACAAGACAGCTTCCAAATCAGTTTCCAATCTCAAACCGCAGAAGAAATATTATGTTCGGATTAGATGTTATAAAACTGTTAAGGTAAATGGCAAGAATACAAAAATATATTCAGCCTGGTCTGGAGTGCGAGCAGTCACGACCAAAAAGTAAAAGCTCTAAGCGAAAGGAGATTTATGGCAATTTATACAGTAGAAAAAGGCAGAATGGAGACGATAGCACCTTTATTTGCAGGATGGCAGGAATCATTGATTTGGTCATGTCTGCAGGGCTATATGGGAGAGGCTTGGGCGGACAGCATGGACAATACTCGGTCAGCGCGGATTGTCTTGGCAGATTTCTGTTATTTTGCAGGGGAGGTAAATTCAGAATTGGTGGCTGAAGATATCAGGACGCATAGCCGGGATTTCCTGATTATGGTGCCGCCGCTGGATGGGAGCGGGGAACAGTGGGCACAGGAAATTGAGAAAGTGTATGGCGAACGCTGTAAGCGTGTGGAACGGTATGCTATCAGGAAAGAATATGGCATCTTCGATAAAGAGAAGCTGCGGGGGATTGTGGACAGCCTTGCTCCTGAATATGAGGTGAAGATGATAGACGAAGATATTTTCCGGCAGACAAGGGAGAAAGACTGGGCAAAAGATTTTACCTCCCAATATGCAGATTATGAGGAATACCACAGGCGGGGGCTGGGAGTGGCAGTGACCTATCAAGGCAGTCTTGTCGCAGGCGCTTCCTCTTATACGGTGTACCGCGAGGGCATTGAGGTTGAGATTGGCACACAGGAGGATTACCGCCGGAGAGGCCTTGCCTCTGTCTGCGGGGCACAGCTGATTTTAGAATGTATGGAGCGGGGTCTGTATCCCAGTTGGGATGCGCAGAATAAATGGTCAGTGGCGCTTGCTGAGAAGCTTGGCTACCATTTTGAGCGGGCGTATCCGGCATATGAGATATATTTATGAAAAATAAAATATCGGCAGGTTTCGCAAAGCGTCACCTGCCCAATCGTCGGAAGGTATGCAAGAAATGGTTCGCATTTACCCTCCTGCTACAAGGAAACGGCACGCGCCGCAAAGCGTCACCTGCCCAATCGTCGGAGGGTATGCAAGAAATGCTGCGCATTTACCCTCCTCCTACAGGAAAATATATTTTGCCACAAACAATATCGTCAGCACATACATAAGGATGCTGATTTTCTTATCCTTTGCCTTGCCGGTAATTAGGTTCACCAATGTCCAGGAAATAACGCCAATGGCAATTCCTTCTGAGATGCTGTAGGCGAGCGGCATAGCGATAATGCACAGGAATGCCGGGATGGCGTTGGTCATATCTGTAAAATCAATCTTGGCTACGGAGCCCATCATGTAGAAACCGACGATTACCAGCGCCGGGGCGATGGCAAAGCTGGGGATGCTCAAAAACAGTGGTGAAAAGATTACGGACAATAGGAAGAGGACGCCAGTTACGAGGGCTGTCAGACCGGTACGTCCGCCAGCGGTTACGCCGGAAGCGCTCTCCACATAAGTGGTGGTGGTAGAGGTTCCGAAAACAGCGCCCACGCAGGTTGCAATCGCGTCTGATAACAGCGCAGGTTTGATACGGGGCAGTTTGCCATCCTCATCCAGCATGTCCGCCTTGGAGGAAACACCGATTAAAGTTCCCAGCGTATCGAATAAATCTACGAACAGGAAAGAGAACATAATGACAATGAAATCCCCAATCTTCACAGAGCCAAAATCAACGCCGGTAAATACTGCGCCGAATGTTTCCTGGAACGAAGAAAAATCCAGGCTGACAATGCCGGCAGGGATTGTGGAATACATGCCTGCTTCAGGATTTGGCACATAGATGCCAATCAGTTCACAGATAATGCCTAATATCCATGTGGCAAGGATACCAATGAGGATGCCGCCTTTGATGTTCTTGGCGAGCAGGACGGCAGTAATGAGGATGCCAATCAGCGCAAGTATGGCGCCGATGCCGACAGAGTGGAATGTCTCGCCCTTAAAAGTTTGGTAGGAAACCAGCGTGGAGGGATTCGATACAATGAGCTTGGCATCCTGGAGGCCGATAAATGCAATAAACAAGCCGATACCAACGCTGACAGCCGCTTTTAAAGTGGCAGGGATGGCATTGAAGATGGCTTCACGCACATTGGTGAGAGACAGAACGATAAAAATGATACCCTCGACAAATACGGCGAGCAAGGCAATCTGCCAGGAATAGCCCATGCCAATAACGACGGAATAGGCGAAGTAAGCATTTAATCCCATGCCGGGAGCCAGCGCAAACGGATAATTTGCCAGCATTGCCATTAACAAGGTACCGACAAATGATGCAAGTGCCGTGGCAATCATGACCGCATTGGGGTTCATGCCGGCCTCTCCCAGGATGCTTGGATTTACGGCGAGGATGTAAGCCATCGTCATAAATGTGGTAAATCCGGCAATTACTTCCGTGCGGACAGTTGTGTTGTTGTCTTTCAGTTTGAAAAATTTTTCCAACATAAATTTACTCTCCTTTTCATAAGTTTGATAGTAACATGGTTAGTATGTTACAGTTCACTCCCACGCCATTTGCAAAGGTTCTCCGTTTCACTCCGGTCGTTGCTGAACAAGTGCCACTGGCACTTAGCAACTTACAGCGCTTTCTCACTGCCCTATCTTTTCGAGAAACGACAGGAGACCTCAGGACTCTCCCCGATTTCGATTTACTTTAATGAAGCCGATAAAAGGCATCAGGGCTCCTCCCACTTCGTGGGTCCCTCCTCATGCCATATGGTCCCCCCCTCAGGTCAGAGGTTAACTTTGCTTATAAACCGGCGTTTCCTTCGTCAGTACAAATGGAGAAATCATCATGCAAGCATGTGATTATCTCCATATTGGCTGACGAGTGAACTATAACGTAAGTATATTATAGATTGATATTTTTTTAAAGAGATATAGTAAAAAAAATCGGTTTGTGTTACAATATTGCAACAGCGCTCCTAAATATATGTCAGGCTGCACATAGAAGTGGAACGCTCATAATTCATAGGAGAAGGGGTAACATAGTGGTTGCAATACTGATAAATTTGTTTGTAAGGAATAAAGACGACGTTAATAACCCTGAGGTACGCCAGAGGTATGGGATGCTCTGCGGGATTGTGGGGATTGTGCTGAATATGCTGTTGTTTCTGGGGAAATTCCTGGCAGGAACGCTGAGCCATTCCATTTCCATTATGGCAGATGCTTTTAACAACCTGTCGGATGCAGGTTCTTCGGTGGTAACGCTTGTGGGATTTAAGATGGCTGGCGCGAAGCCGGACGTAGGGCATCCCTATGGACATGGGCGCATAGAATATATAACGGGGTTTATCGTGTCGGGCGCGATTCTGGTCATGGCGTTTGAGCTGATAAAAAGCTCTATAGATAAAATCATTCACCCAATGTTTGTGGAATGCAGCGCATTGTCTGTGTCGATTTTGATAGCTTCCATTTTGGTAAAATTGTATATGGCATTCTATAATTACAGAATTGGGTGCAAACTTGGCTCAGCGGCAATGCGTGCTACGGCAACGGACAGCATGAGCGATGCCTGCGCTACTTCAGTTGTACTGGTTGGCATAGCTATTGGGGAATTTACCGGTTTGAAAGTAGACGGATTCTGTGGCGTGCTTGTGGGCGTGTTCATCTTCTACGCGGGAATTTCCGCGGCAAAAGAGACGCTTGACCCATTGCTGGGACAGCCTCCGGAAGCAGAATTTGTAGAACAGATAGAGAAAATTGTGCTTTCCCATGAAGAAATCTGTGGGATGCATGACCTTCTGGTTCATGATTATGGTCCAGGCAGATGCATGATTTCCCTCCATGCGGAGGTGCCCGCGGAAGGGGATATATTGAAATTGCATGATGTGGTGGATGATGCGGAAATGGAACTGCAGAAAGAACTGAACTGCGATGCAGTCATCCATATGGATCCGGTAGTTACAAAAGATACATATTTTTTAGAATTAAGGGGCAGAATAGAAGAACTGATTAAGGATATTGATGACATCATCACCATGCATGATTTTCGGGTCGTGCCCAAGCAGATTCACACGAAGCTGCTCTTTGACGTGGTTGTACCTTATGGGTACAGGCTGAGCGATGAAGAACTGGAAGAAGCGATACAGAGCCGGATTAGTGAAGCTTTTGAGGAAGAATATGACGTATCGGTACAGGTGGATAAGTCATATCAGAAATAGGAGGTAAAAACCTGCTATTAGAAAATTCAGAAAAATAGTTGAAGAAATGTTGAAAAAATGTCCAATTTTTTATGGATAAATAATAATCTTTCGTGTAAATTACCAGTTTTCAGAAACACACTTGAAAAAGCCTGATACTTGGGTTATATTTATTAAGGTACGAAATACATGAAAACAGATTGAATGGTAGGATTACATGAGAAAGAGGATAAGATGAGCGAAAAGAAAATTATTGTGTCTAATGTAGCGAAAGAGTACAACAATCCTATTGCCGAGTTAGTCCAGGTAGCCTGTCAGTTTGACAGTGAGATTCGGCTGGAAAGCAACGAAGCAAGAATTAATGCGAAGAGCATTATGGGAATCATGGCATTTAATCCGTCGAAAGGAATGACTGTAAATATAGTGGCTGATGGAAGCGATGAAGAGGAAGCTTTATTGGCAATGGAGAGATTCTTAGTCTGTCAATAGAAATATTAGGGAGGAAAAACCAAAATGGAGAACAAGGACAAGAAAGTAACTTCGACAAAACCAGCAGCCATCAAAGAAGAAGCTGTTGTGAAAACGGCAGAGAAAGCAGCGGTTGCTGCTAATGATACGAAGCCGGCAGAGAAACCTGCGGCTGTTGTGAAAGAGGAGAAGCCGGTAGCTAAGACTGTGCAAGAGAACAAAGAGGTAAAGCCAGAAGCTAAGGAAACTCCGGCAAAGAAAGGAAAGCCTGGCAGGAAGCCTGGGAAAGCAGTGGCAAAAAAGAAACCAGCAGAGAAAGTAGAAGAGGTTTACGTTCAGTTCCAGGAGTTGGAAATTACCACCAAGGAGATTGTAGATAAGGCAAAACAGATATATGTCGCTGAAGGGCACAGGGAATCTTCTATCAAATCGCTTCGTCTGTACATCAAGCCGGATGAGCATATGGCTTATTATGTAATCAATGAGAAGATGACCGGCAGCATTGAGCTGTAAATAATCACATAGAATAAAAAGAATCCCGCAAAGCGGGATTTTTTTAATTTTATAGGGAAAGCCTTGTTACGCTAAAGCATGAAAGTATATTTCCTATAGGATTAAAAAATTATGCACACTGGTGCGGATAGTAATATGTCGCTAAAGCGACCGCGCACTTAGTTCTTTACGCGATAGGAGGCATGGTATGTATAAGTTATTGATTGTAGAAGATGATGCAGTTATTGCGGGGAGCATTCAGCAGCACATGGAGAGTTGGGGATACGAAGCGGTTTGCGTGGAAGATTTTCAGGGAGTGCTGCAGACCTTTGTGGCGCAGAATCCCCAGCTGGTCCTGATGGACATTTCCCTCCCTTTTTATAATGGCTATCATTGGTGCGATGAAATTCGTAAGATTTCCAAGGTCCCCATTATCTTTATTTCCTCTGCCTCGGACAATATGAATATTGTTATGGCAGTCAATATGGGCGGCGATGATTTTGTGGCAAAGCCATTTGACCTGAATGTACTGCAGGCAAAAATACAGGCGCTTTTACGGCGCACATATGACTTTGCTGGGGACAGTGCGTTAATGGAGCATAAGGGAATGATTTTTGATACCGGAAAAGGTTTGGTGACTTTTGCCAATGCCCGCACAGAGCTTACCAAAAATGAGATGGGAATCCTGAGTACCTTGTTGGAGCAGAAAGGCAGGATTGTCACCAGAGATAAGCTGATGGAGAAATTATGGGAATCCGACAGTTTTATTGACGATAATACGCTGACAGTCAATGTGGCCAGGCTGAGAAAAAAACTGGAGGAGATTGGCATCCATGACATGATAAAGACCAGAAAGGGAATCGGCTATGTGGTGGATTGAAGCCTATATCAGACGGCATCGTTTGGGATTAGCGCTGTTTATGGCGTTTGTAGCAATTTTTACTTTAGTGATGTATCTCTATCAGCTGCCGCTGGAAGCGCTGGGATATGCAGCCGGTCTTTGCTCCATCCTTGGTATAATAGTCTGTTTCACAGACAGCCTGCGGTACCGCAAGAAGATGGAGGAGCTGGCATGGCAGATGGAAGCCGTAAGAAATGGCGTGGAACGCTTTCCCCAACCGGCAGACGAGCAGGAGCGCATTTATCAGGAACTTTTGGAGGTATCGAGGCAGGAGCGTCAGGAACAGGTGGCGAATCTGCTGAAAGAGAAGAAAGACGTTACCGATTATTTTACTTTGTGGACGCATCAGATTAAGACGCCGATGGCTGCTATGGGGCTGCTGTTGCAGCAGGAAGTGAGCGGGGAAGAGGCCCATTATAACCAGAAAAGGCAGGTCAAGAATGAACTGTTTCGCATTGAGCAGTATGTGGATATGGTATTGCAGTATTTGCGTCTAATGGACGGCATCAATGATTTTGTGCTGCGGGAGTATGAATTGGATAGTATCATCCGTCAGGCATTGCGCAAATATGCACCGATGTTTATTCGCAAAAATCTTGTGCTTTCCTATGAGAGTACGGAGACGAAAGTTGCAACGGATGAAAAGTGGATGGTATTTGTAGTAGAGCAGCTTTTGTCCAATGCCATAAAATATACGTCTTCTGGAAAAATCAAGATTTATATGGAAAAAGGCTGCCTGGTGGTGGAGGATAGCGGAATCGGCATTCTTCCGGAAGATTTGCCAAGAATTTTCGACAAAGGATATACCGGCTATAATGGTAGGAGCGATAAGAAAGCTTCGGGGATAGGGCTCTATCTGGTTAAGGAGATTCTAGGCAGGCTGGGACATAAGATTTATGCGGAGTCAGAATCCGGGAAAGGGACTCGTATGAAAGTGCTGTTCTGATTGCCAAACTTACAAAACCGTAAGGAAAACAGATAAAATGTAAGCCAAAGTTAAGGCAGCGTCCATTCTGATTCGCTATACTATTTTTAGCAACCGGCACAGAGGAAATTTTTTGATGTGCGGAATAAAAAGGAGGATATTATGGCGATATTGGAAGTTAACAATGTGAAAAAAATATACACGACCCGTTTTGGCGGAAATCAGGTCCAGGCATTGTCGGATGTAAGTTTTTCGGTAGAGAAAGGTGAGTATGTGGCAATCATGGGAGAGTCTGGCTCCGGTAAGACCACGCTGCTGAACATCCTGGCGGCGCTGGATAAGGCAACTTCCGGTCAGGTGGTTTTAAATGGCAAGAACCTTTCCGCTATCCGTGAGCGGGAACTGTCCACATTCCGCAGACAGAATCTGGGATTTGTCTTTCAGGATTTTAACCTGCTTGATAATTTTAATATTCAGGACAATATTTTTCTGCCTTTGGTGCTGGCGGGAAAGAGTTTTGATGAGATGGCAAAGCGCCTGGCGCCCATTGCAGGAAAGTTGGGGATTCAGGAAATTCTCAGCAAATACCCATACGAAGTATCGGGCGGGCAGAAACAGCGGGCGGCAGTGGCGCGTGCTTTGATTACGAACCCGCAGCTGATCCTGGCGGATGAGCCGACCGGGGCTCTGGATTCCAAGGCGGCGGATGGACTGTTGTCCATGTTCCAGTATATCAATGAAGAGGGGCAGACAATCCTCATGGTGACGCATTCCATCAAGGCGGCAAGCTGTGCGAAGCGCGTGCTCTTTATCAAGGATGGGCAGGTGTTCCATCAGATTTATAAGGGTTCCGGCAGCAATGAGGAAATGTATCAGAAGATTTCCGATACGCTGACAGTAATTACGACAGGTGGTGGTCGTCATGAATAGTTTATTTTATGCAAGGCTTGCCATTGGCAACCTCAGGAAGAATGCCGGGCTGTACCTGCCCTATGTCTTGGCAGCAGTGGGTATCGGCGCCATGTATTATATTATGGGTGCGATTACCAGGGATGAAGGAATCAAGCAGATGCGTGGAGCGGATGAACTGTTTATGATATTGTCTCTGGGCTGCGGCGTAATCGCCATTTTTACGGTGATTTTTCTGTTCTATACCAACAGCTTCCTTATGAAGCGGCGCAAGAAAGAGTTTGGGCTGTTCAATATCCTGGGCATGGAAAAACGCCATATCGGCAGGATGATGTTCTGGGAAATCCTCATGGTGGCTTTTATAAGCATTATTGGCGGGATTGCTATGGGCATCGTCTTAAATAAGCTGGTTGTCCTGGCGCTGATGCGCTTGCTGCAATTCGATGTGCCTTTCGGGTTTCGTGTTTCTGGAGGGGCTATTACCAGCGTTGTCATCCTTTTTGCTTGTATTTTCGGCGCCACCCTGGTATACAACTTATTCCAGGTACAGAAAGCCAGTCCGATTGAGCTTTTAAGGAGCAGCAGCCAGGGAGAGCGTGAACCAAAGACGCGTTGGCTTCTGGCATTGGTTGGCGTATTGGCGTTGGGCGTAGGGTATGGAATAGCTATCGTTGTCGAAAGCCCGGTGGATGCGCTGATGATGTTTTTTTTGGCAGTGCTGTTAGTGATATTGGGCACTTACTGTCTCTTTACGGCAGGCAGCATCGTTGTCCTCAAGCTGCTTCGGCGCAACAAGAATTACTATTATAAAACCAGTCATTTTACTGCTGTTTCTGGTATGATCTACCGCATGAAACAGAATGCGGTGGGGCTTAGCAATATCTGTATTTTGAGCACAATGGTGTTGGTAATGCTTGCAGGTTCTTTCTCGCTGTATATGGGAAAAGATGTTTCCCTGCATAACCGCTATCCCAAAGAAATAATGTTAAATGGATATGGAATGACAAAAGAGGGAAGGAACATGATGCAGGAATGTGCCATGCAGGGGGCAAAGGATACAGGCG
>CANOHX010000030.1 GCA_947565885.1 uncultured Lachnospiraceae bacterium | reverse complement strand
AAATCTGCATTTGAGACTTTGGCCATAGGTGAGGACCGGCTGCGCCGTTCCATTGCGCTGGGCATGGGTAATTTGACGCTCGGCGCCAGCTCCACCCTCTGCAAATATATCCTCCTGCCCTACCTCAAGGATTTCATCAAAGAATACCCACATATCAACATTTCCATCGCCTGCCATTCTACCAACCGCACCTTAAAGCTTTTGGAAGAAGAAAAACTGGATATCGGGCTGATTGGCAAACCGGAGCTCACCAAAACTATTGATTTCTATCCATTAGAAGAGATTGAGGATATTTTTGTGGCGACACACGATTACCTCCATAACCTGATGATACGTGGCGTAGACAGACAGCACATTTTACAGAATGCCACGCTGCTGCTTTTGGACAAGGAAAACATTACCCGCCAGTATATTGACAATTATTTTCAGGAAAGCCATATCCTTGTGCACAATATCATCGAAGTCTCCAACATGGATCTACTGATTGAAATGGCAAAGACCAGCCTTGGCGTAGGCTGTGTCATACGAAGCTTTGTAAAAACCGAGCTGCAGAACAGGACTTTGATGGAAATTCCGCTGAAACATCCTATCCGCCAACGCGAGATTGGCTTCGCCTACAATAAAAACACCAAAATTTCCAAATCTCTGGCACATTTTATAGAGTTCTATGAGAAATAAAAAACCCCTGGGAATATAAGCTCTCCCCAGGGATTCTTGATTCTCTCTCAAACTTAATTGTTAATCAGCTTCTCTTCTTCGCTGTTCCAGCTATAAAGCTTGCGCACTTCCTTGCCTACTTCCTCTGACGGATGCTCTGCTGCCAGCTTTCTCATTGCCTTAAAGTGAACCTGGCGACCTGCCGGGGACATATCCAGCAAGAACTCTTTCGCAAAAGAACCATCCTGAATGTCGGATAAAATCTTCTTCATTGCTTTCTTAGTCTCATCTGTGATAATCTTCGGCCCTGTGATATAGTCGCCATACTCAGCCGTATTAGAAATGGAATATCTCATTCCCTCAAAGCCTGACTGATAAATCAAATCTACGATTAACTTCATCTCATGGATACACTCAAAATATGCATTTCTTGGGTCATATCCTGCTTCCACCAAAGTCTCGAAACCTGCCTGCATCAAAGCGCATACGCCGCCGCAGAGAACTGCCTGCTCGCCAAACAAATCTGTCTCAGTTTCAGTTCTGAATGTTGTCTCCAAAACGCCGGCTCTTGCTCCGCCGATTCCCAGTGCATATGCAAGCGCGATATCCTGGGCCTTGCCGCTGGCATCCTGCTCTACGGCAACCAGGCAGGGAACGCCTTTGCCAGCCTGATACTCACTTCTTACCGTATGTCCAGGTCCCTTAGGCGCAACCATTGTAACATCTACATCCTTCGGCGGTACAATCGCTCCAAAATGGATGTTGAATCCATGTGCGAACATCAGCATATTGCCAGCTTCCAGGTTTGGCTCAATATCTCTCTTATACATATCTGCCTGCAGCTCATCATTGATAAGAATCATGATGATATCTGCTCTCTTTGCCGCCTCATCCGCAGTAAAGACTTCAAATCCCTGTGCCTCAGCCTTTGCCCAGGATTTGCTACCCTTGTACAGTCCGATAATAACATTACATCCAGATTCTTTTAAGTTCAATGCATGGGCATGTCCCTGGCTGCCATAGCCGATAACTGCGATTGTCTTTCCCTCTAATAAGGAAAGGTTGCAATCTTCCTGATAAAAAATCTTTGCCATTTCTTTATCCTCCTAAAATTTTATGATACCCCGCCAGCCTAAGCAGACTGCCGGACAAACAGGAAAATGCCATGCATTTTCCCATCCGTGTGCACAATTGATAAACCTTCCATACTTAATCAAACATCCTCACATCGGAGGAACCTCTTGTCAGTCCCGTAATGCCTGTCCTCGCAAGTTCCAGTATCTCGTAGCCTTCCAGCAATTCCAGAAATGCCTCCAGTTTGCTCTGGCTTCCAATCAGCTCAATCATCATGGAATCGTTAGTCACATCTACAATCTTCGTCTTAAATATTTCTGCCAGAGAAATTACGGCCTGGCGCTCTGTGCTCTTTACGCTGATTTTAATCAGAATCAGCTCCCTGCACACAGAATTCCCGCTTTCCAGCTTCTTAATGTCAACGACATCTTCCAGCTTAGCAAGCTGCTTCTCTATCTGCTCTAAAATCAGCTTATCGCCACTCGACACAATCGTAATCCTCGTAAACCTCGGATCTGCCGTCACGCCGGCTGATATGCTGTCAATATTATATCCCCTGCGGCTGAACAGCCCAGATACATGGCTAAGCACATTCGGGGTATTTTCAACTAAAATCGATAATGCCTGTCTCTCCACGTACAAAACCTTCCTTTTCCTCGCGATAGTAATAAGTTTAGCATATTCCCTTATTTTGTCAATAGTCCGCAGGGATTTTTTTGCTAAGGAAATACTGATTTAATCGGTATTTCCTTAGTTATTCCGTTGGATACACAGGGATTTGCAGCATAATTTTGCTGCAAATCCCTGTGCAAATCCGGTGCGGGAAACGCTTTCATCATCGTTTCCCTAACCTGGCGTCCGTTCAGTTCACAGGCCGGTTCCAGATTTCATCAATGCCATCTGCTTTCCACTGGTTATCGTCCTCCCAATACCCTTCCACTGAAAGGTACTGATACCTGCTTACCGTCTTTAAAGCATCGTAAATGTAGCGAAGCGGTATCCTGTTCCTGTTGTTCTCTGGATTGCCTGGTTCCGCCAAAAAAACAGTATCATCATCATCCTGGTACAACCAGATATTCACATAATGTCCCGGCGTATCCTGCCAGTAAGCAGCATCCTCACTGCTGCTGATAAGCACAATAGCAGATTTTGCCTCTTCCATCTGCTGCCTGAATGCTTTATAAGTACGAGGCTTACGGTACAGGCCGCAAGTAAAGCCACAGCTTTCGAGAACCTGGCTCATAAAAACCCAGTCGATAGCGCCAGCCTCTCCCGTCGGTGTATAATCAGTCACAGCCATGGCATAATCAAACATATCCCATGGCGAAACCTCATAGGGCGTCAGCGTATCGTAAATATTCGCCAGGCAGCACAGCCCGCAGCCAAACCCACCAAAAGGATTGCCATTTATATTGAAAGAAGCCCACTCCCCCGACCAAGGAATCCCTTCCCCCCATGACCTAGGCCCCTGGAGAAATGTATACACTTCCTCTTCCTCGATTTCAAGAGCCGCAAGCAGCATCTGCTTGTCCTCCTCAGTTAAAACCTTGCCAAGGTATCCGTCTGAGCCAAAATAAAACTGTCGCTCATTCGTGCCCGCAGCCATATCCAGACCATCCTCTTTCATATCTCTTTGGGAATTCTTGCTAACCACTGCCATGTTCAGCAATGCCAGCAGAAATACCAGCACCCACATGGCAGACAGATATCTTTTTATCATGCCGTTCCTCCTAATAATAAACCAATTCTTATCTATAAATCCCTTGCATTCCCTAATTTCTTAGCGTATTATTAAGTACAAAAACAAATTTGATTGCAAAGGAGCGTGATCTATATGGCTTTTCCAGCACCGCCACATTTTTCTTCACTTGAAAACGCACTGGCTTCACTTTTCAAAGATAAGGTCGCAATCACACGGTCTGACCGCCTAAGCGGCGGCGACATTAATGAAGCCTATGTTTTGACGCTTTCTGATAATTCCCGTATTTTCATGAAAACAAACACCAAAGAAAATGCTGGTTTTTTCACCGCAGAAGCCATGGGGTTAAACGCCATCGCCCAGACCGGCGCCATTCGGACGCCGCAAATTCTCTGCAGCGGCTGCAGCGAGGTAAAATCTGGATATTCCTTTCTGCTTCTAGAATATATAGACGGCAAACAACGCCTTGCCAATTATTGGGAGGCTTTCGGACATCAGCTTGCCGCTATGCACAATGCCCCTGCCGCAGGTCTGGTCCCTCAGGGAATCTATGGCTTTTGCCAGGACAACTACATCGGCGCCAGCACACAGTGCAATACGCCGCGTGGAAAGTGGATTCCATTTTTTCGCGACTGCCGCCTGAAGCCTCAGTTTGAATCAGCTGCCAGTTACTTCAACGATTCTGATTTGGCAAAAATCACCAAGCTTTTAGACAAACTAGATGACTTTCTGCTAGAACCAGAACACCCTTCGCTTCTGCACGGCGACTTATGGTCCGGCAATTTCCTTACTGGAAACGATGGCAAAGCATGGCTGATTGACCCGGCAGCCTATGTGGGACACGCGGAAGCCGATATCGCTATGACGGAACTGTTCGGCGGATTTCCTCCTGCTTTTTATGCTGCCTACCAAGAATCTGCACCCATGCAGCCAGGCTATCAGCAGCGCCGGGATTTGTATAACCTCTATCATCTCCTGAACCACCTGAATTTATTTGGCAGGACATACCTCTCTTCTGTAAAGCGCATTATCAAAAAGTATATCCCTTAATTTATCTTTCTGGAAATTGCTCGGATGATATTCCGCAGGCAATTTCCAACCGTTCCTCCCTCACGAACATGGACTGATATTGTTTCATGTGGAACCTTCGGACAAACAGTTCACATTTGCACAAAAACAGATAGTAGGGATTAAGATTCTCACCGTAGAGACTTTCAAAATTTCCCTGCCCTTTGGAAATAATCACATCTGCATCACACAAAATATCTTTCACCTGTTTGCTAAGGCGTTTGATAATTGTACCTGGAGCAGCATTGCCGTTTCCCACACACGGCACAATCTTTGTCAGGCCAACTTCATCTGCATCTTCCATAGTCGCATCATTGATAACGTCGCCTCCTCTGACAATTGCAGTAATCTGCAGGTTCGGAAAATTCTCCTGCATATGCCTGATAAATATCTTATCCAGCACTATCTCCCCACAATTATCTGTCAGATACACCAATTTGCCGGCTAACTGTAAGTCTTCGCAGAACTTTAAATATTCCTCTCTGGAAATGTTTTGGCTGACTGCCTTTGACAGCAATTCTGCCAACTTCTCCTCATTTACATCAGCAACAGCTGAAAAATCAATATAATTTGCTGCACAGACATATTGAATGCACATCATTAGGGGATCCGCCGCATTTTTAATCTGCTGTTCAACTTTCGGTTCCATATTCAGCAGGAGCTGGTTGTATTTATGCTTTTGTTCTCGAAAGTCCCTGGCTGTTCCCCAAAACTCCTCATAGAGCCTTTCGAGCCGTTCTGTCAGACCAGGAGAAGATTCCTCTTGGGCATATTTATATAAGATTCCCAAGACCTGATGCATATACTCAGATTTCCTTTCCTCATCCGCAAACTGCCTGATTGCCAATTCTTCTTTCGATAAAATACATGATACACACATGGAACCCGCATTCATATCTTCACATCTCCTTAAGTGTTTTATTACCAAATAGTATATCAGTTCACGGCTTTTTAAGCAAGTATCCTCATTTTGTTGACAAATCAACTTTCATCTGTTATATTCTCTTTGGCATTAACGTTGACATATCAACATTCGAGCAAAAACGACAGAGATATAATTTAATGGGGAAAGGAAATTTCTATGGTTGACCGGTTTGAAAAACTGACAATTGGGATTGCCCAGATTTACAAAAACATCCAGCGCATCAAAAAATACCAGATGCATGAACTCGGTTTAAAAGGCACCCACGTCATGTGCATTTACTATCTTTCCAACCATCCCGGCGGATTGACGGCAGCGGACTTATGTGAAATATGCAAGGAAGACAAGGCCGGCATTTCAAGGATATTGTCTGAACTTGAACGTGGCGGTTTTATCAGATATGAATCCGCCAATGATAAAAAGTACCGCGCGAAAGCGGCTTTAACGTCGAAAGGACTGTCATGCGCCAAGGCTGTCAATAGCATGATACTGCGCGCAACAAAGAAAGGCGGAGCCGGCATCACAGAGGAGGACCGCGAAATCTTCTACCGCGTGCTGCTTTTGATTTCCGACAACCTGAACCAACTATGCGCAGAACTGGAAAATGGTGAACTGCCCGCGCTTCCCCTTTCCCCTCACAATGCGAAAGGAGCACAAGATGAATAAATTACGAAAAATCTATTGCAGGACATTTCAGGCAGCATTTAAGGTTGCTATCCCTTTCTTGCCATACCGCAAGCCCAAAATAATCAAAAGTATCAAAGGTATCCCTGAAACATTAAAAAAACACCGCAGCAGCGCCGTCTTGATTGTAACGGATGCCGGTATCCGCAAATTCGGACTGACCACACGCTTAGAACGTACGCTTTCCGCCAACGGCATTAAATATGCCATCTATGACAAGACGGTTGCCAACCCCACAACCACCAACGTAGCGGAGGCTGTGGAATTATACCATACAGAAAGCTGCAGCGCCATCATTGGGTTTGGCGGCGGCTCGAGCATGGACTGCGCCAAAGCAGTTGGAGCTAAAATTGCCAAACCCAACCAACCCCTCTCCAAAATGAAAGGAATCCTGAAAGTACATAAAAAGCTTCCCCTGTTAATCGCCATTCCCACGACTGCCGGAACTGGCAGCGAAACTACCCTGGCGGCGGTGATTACCGACGCAGAGACGAGGCACAAATACGCCATCAACGACTTCCCATTGATTCCCAGGTATGCCGTCTTAGATCCCAAGGTTACGGTAAGCCTCCCTCCCTTTGTCACTGCTACTACCGGAATGGATGCCCTAACCCATGCCGTGGAGGCTTATATCGGCAATTCCACCACCCACGGAACACGAAAAGATGCCTTATTGGCAGTAAAGCTTATATTTGAAAATCTGGACACCGCATATGAGAACGGCAGCGACATCGACGCCCGGCGCAATATGCTGAAAGCTTCTTTTTATGCAGGATGTGCGTTTACAAAATCGTACGTGGGCTATGTCCATGCCGTAGCCCACTCCCTGGGAGGGGAATACAACGTCCCCCACGGTCTGGCAAACGCAGTCCTTCTTCCGTTCGTCCTCGAATCCTATGGGACCAGTATCCACAAAAAATTGCACCGACTGGCAATAGAGGCCGGCATTGCCAATAAAGAAACATTGCCCGAAGAAGCTGCCCATGCATTCATCCAAGCTATTACAGATATGAAAAGAAGATTTGATATTCCAGATACTATTTGTGAAATTAAGGAAGAAGACATTCCCAAGCTTTCACACTATGCAGATGGGGAGGCAAATCCCCTTTATCCTGTTCCGGTGTTAATGAATGCCAAAGAACTAGAACAATTCTATTACCTGCTCATGGAATAAAAGTTGTATATTTTTTGACAGAATCAGATATAAAAGAAAATAAACAATAAGTTAAGGATGGAATTAATTATGAATGAAGCCGAAATCAAACAAACGATAACAATGCAGAAAACATTTTTCTTTACTGGCGCCACCCTGGATGTCAGCTACCGTATTGACGCCCTCAGGAAACTAAAATCCTGTATTATCAATCATGAACCCGAGATTACCGAGGCTATCCGCAAAGATTTGGGCAAAAGTAAATTTGAAAGCTATATGTGCGAAATCGGGCTGGTACTTAGCGAAATCAGCTATATGCTAAAACACATCCGTTCCCTTGCCAGAGAAAAAAGGGTCCGTACACCACTCTCGCAATTCCATTCCAGAAGTTTCAAAAAGCCCTCGCCCCATGGGACGGTACTGATTATGAGCCCCTGGAATTATCCTTTCCTGCTGACATTAGAACCCCTGGTGGATGCCATAGCAGCGGGAAATACGGCTGTGGTAAAGCCAAGCGCATATTCCCCGCACACCAGCCAAGTTATCCTGGACATTATCGAGAAATGTTTTGAACGTAAATATATTTCTGCCGTTACCGGAGGCCGTCAAGAGAACAACTGCCTCCTCAGCCAGCATTTTGACTATATTTTTTTCACAGGAAGCCAATCCGTAGGGAAAGAAGTCATGCAAAAAGCTGCTGCAAACCTCACGCCGGTCACCTTGGAACTAGGCGGCAAAAGCCCCTGCATCGTCGAAAAGAGCTCCAACCTGAAATTAGCGGCAAAGCGGATTGTCTTCGGCAAATTCCTCAATTGCGGGCAGACCTGCGTGGCCCCCGACTATATTTACTGCGATGCTGCCATTAAGGAACGGCTGATTACTGAAATCAGGAAACAGATAGAAATTCAGTTCGGCGCAGCGCCGCTGCAAAATAGAAATTATGGGAAGATTATCAATGAAAAACATTTTCAGCGGTTGCTGGCATTGATAGATACAGACAGCATTATCCATGGCGGGCAGTCCGATGCGAAGACATTACGCATTGAACCAACGGTTTTAGACAATGTTTCTTTCTCTGACAATGTCATGCAAGAGGAAATCTTCGGCCCGCTGCTTCCGGTACTGACCTACGATTCCTTTGACAAAGCCATCCAACAGATAAACAGCCTCCCCCATCCCCTGGCGTTATACATCTTTACTTCTGATAAGCACGCCGCACAAAAAATCACTGCCCACTGCGGGTTTGGCGGCGGCTGTATCAATGACACAGTAATCCATCTTGCCACCAGCGAACTGGGTTTTGGCGGATTCGGCGAAAGCGGCATGGGAGCCTACCATGGGAGGGAAGGATTTGCCACTTTCTCCCACTACAAGAGCATTGTGGATAAAAAGACATGGCTGGATCTGCCCATGCGCTACCAGCCCTACACGAAACTCAACGAAAAGCTGGTACGGTTTTTCCTAAAATAAAATTTCTCTGAATCAGCATGGGGTGATGGGGCAGAAATCCCTGCTGATTATCATGGGTCACCAGAAATTACCCTGACACAGCGCCACTTTGCCGCCATACCTACACCGCAGAGGACGTATTGCTGTTTTTCACACGAACCATAACGTCCAAGACGAAATTATCATCTTCTGTATAACATAACATGCCTCCGCCCAGGCGCTCTGCAGATTCCTTAACCGTATGCAAGCCAAATCCATGTTCGCTTCCTCCCTTGCTGCTTGGGGGAAGCGTCCCTTTCTCCACATGCAGCTCCTTACGGCAACGGTTCTTGATACGGATTACCAGATAGTCGCGGTTATATTTCATCTTCACGGAAATCTCCCGCTCTTCCATATCAAGTTCTTTTAATTCATCAAAAGCATTTTCTAGACCATTTGAAAGGATACGGCATAAATCCATATAGGGAAGTTCTTCATCGCCTACTAAGATATCCTGGTGGAAAGCTGCCTGAATCTCCTGAAATTTCTGGCTATATTGGGCAAATATTGCGTTGACATATGGATTGGCGCAAAACTGCCCCAAAAGGCTGTCCATTTCCTTACTCACATCATGCAGATATTCCTGCGCTTCCTGTGTCTTTCCAGCGGCGAGCAGCCCTGACAATGTAACAGTATGCCCTTTCATATCATGCTTCATCCTGCGGATTTGCTGCTGATTCTCAAGCTGTATCTCCAGGGCATGTTTTTGTTCCTGCAAAATACGCTCACTCTGCTGCCGCCGGTAAAGCAGAAGCTGGCGGTAGAGCGAAATAAAAATAACAGCATACGTCATAGGCATCAATACCAGTACCAACAGAAGCGCTGGCAGTTCCTGCGGTCTTTGGGTGATTATCACTGGAAAATTCGCGAATACGGCCAATAACATATAGTATAACGCTGTCATCCCGGCAAAAATCCCCCATCCCTTTACAACCGATTTCTGCAGTTCCAGATACGGTTTCCTTAGGTAACGGACTGCCCCCCATTCTACCAACGGAAACATTACAAGCCTGCCGACCAACATCACAACATACTGCTCTCCTCCAAAATAAAAATCCAGCAGATTCGTCACTATCATAATCCAGTAAGCCAACGTATCAGCCAAACAGAATGTAAAGAAAAACCTGCCTTTTTTATCCACCGAAACAAACCAAAAAACAAAAAGGCTTGGCAAGGTACAAGTCAATATAAAGACCTTTCCCATAAATCCTACTCCATAAATCACTACCCCCGCCAAATTAAGGATAATCAGCGGTCCCATCGTAAACCCAGTGATAAGAATTGTTTTTCTTCTTGAATAACGAGAACGATACAGCATAATAAAGAGAACCAATATATGAAACAACGACCATACCACAGACACATCTCGAAATATTACCATCTGTCTCCCTCCTCAGATATCATTTCCTGATACCACTTTTCCATAATATTTTCTGGAAACCAGACTCCTCTGCCCTCAGATAATTTCTTCCTAACAGAAAAACAGGCTTCCATGATTTGGATGCACTAAATCACAGGAAGCCTGTTTCGTATCAAATTTTATAATCCTGTTTTAATTATACTTTCGGACCTGCAGAAACAAGGGCCTTTCCAGCGTCGTTGCCTTCATATTTTGCAAAGTTCTTAATAAACCTCTGCGCAAGGTCTTTTGCCTTGGTCTCCCACTCAGAAACATCCGCATAGGTATCGCGTGGGTCAAGGATTGCAGGGTCTACACCTGGAAGTTCTGTCGGAACTTCAAAATCAAAGAACGGAATCTTCTTGGTCGGTGCATTGAGGATGTCTCCATTAAGGATGGCATCAATAATTCCTCTGGTATCCTTGATAGAGATACGCTTTCCTGTGCCGTTCCATCCTGTGTTTACAAGATATGCCTTAGCGCCGCTCTTCTCCATTCTCTTCACAAGTTCCTCAGCATACTTGGTCGGATGCAGCTCTAAGAATGCCTGACCGAAGCAAGCGGAGAATGTCGGAGTTGGCTCTGTGATTCCACGCTCTGTTCCAGCAAGCTTAGCCGTAAATCCAGACAGGAAATAGTACTGCGTCTGTTCCGGAGTCAGTACAGATACCGGCGGAAGCACGCCAAACGCATCTGCAGACAGGAAAATTACATTCTTAGCTGCCGGTGCGGAAGAAACAGGACGTACAATCTTTTCAATATGGTTAATGGGATAAGATACACGGGTATTCTCGGTTACGCTCTTATCAGCAAAGTCAATCTTGCCGTCAGCATCAAGGGTAACATTCTCAAGAAGGGCATCTCTCTTGATAGCATTGTAAATATCCGGCTCAGATTCCTTATCCAGGTTGATTACTTTGGCATAGCAGCCGCCCTCAAAGTTAAATACGCCGTTGTCATCCCAGCCGTGCTCGTCATCACCAATCAGAAGACGTTTCGGGTCAGTAGACAGGGTTGTCTTACCTGTACCGGAAAGACCAAAGAAGATTGCGGTATTCTCGCCGTTCATATCTGTGTTGGCAGAGCAGTGCATGGAAGCGATACCTTTCAGCGGCAGATAGTAGTTCATCATGGAGAACATACCTTTCTTCATCTCTCCGCCATACCATGTGTTGATGATAACCTGCTCACGGCTTGTGATGTTGAATACAACAGCCGTCTCAGAATTCAGGCCTAACTCCTCGTAATTCTCAACCTTAGCCTTGGAAGCGTTAAAGGAAACGAAATCCGGCTCAAAATTCTCAAGTTCCTCTGCTGAAGGCATGATGAACATGTTCTCTACAAAATGTGCCTGCCATGCCACTTCCATAATGAAGCGGATAGCCATGCGGGTATCTTTGTTCGCACCGCAGAAAGCGTCTACTACGAACAGCCTTTTATCAGAAAGCTCTTTCTGGGCAATTTTCTTAACTGCATCCCAGGTCTCCTTAGATGCTGGATGGTTATCGTTCTTATATTCATCGGAGGTCCACCATACCGTGTCCTTGGAGTTCTCGTCCATAACGATGAATTTGTCTTTGGGGGAACGACCTGTGTAAATTCCTGTCATTACATTAACCGCGCCGAGCTCGCTGACCTGTCCTTTTTCATAGCCCTCAAGTTCCGGCTTTGTCTCTTCCTTAAACAGTTCCTCGTAAGAAGGATTGTGGACAATCTCTGTAGTGCCAGTAATACCATACTTGCTCAAATCGATTTTGCTCATTTTTTTACCTCTTTTCCTTTTTCTTTTTCTGAAGTGAAGATTTCCATGCCCGCCCAGAGATGGTAAAAATACCGCTCAGCTTCCGGGAAATGGGAAATATTGACTTCCTGTCCCCTATTATAATACATAACAGATGCAATAGGCAATAAAAATTCTCTAAATTTTTAACTTTTTGCATTCATAAAGAGCTGGCATTTCAAAGCGCTGAATCAAGAATCTTATCAATCTCCGCAACCAGCCGCTCCTTTACTGCCGGTTTCAAAAAGTACCCTGCCGGCTTTAACTTCAGCACCGCTTCGATATTTGCCCTGTCATTTACAGCCGTCAAAAAAATTACCGGAATGTCTTTCATTTCTTCATCCGCACGTATCATTTCCAATGTCATTCTTCCGTCGCATACAGGCATCTCATAGTCAAGCAAAATCAAATCCGGCCGTTTCTTACCAATGGAAGTCATTGCCTGCGCGCCGGAAATCGCCAGGGTCACCTCATATCGTTCCTCTAACATGGCTTTCATGGTCCTAAGAGCCGTGCCATTGTCATCAACCACCAGAACTCTCTTTTTCTCTTTATTATCTTTCCGTTGCTCTGCTGCTTCCCATTCTGCCTCCTGCTCATCCATCTGAAGTCGTCTGCACACAGCATTCATAATCACCGAATTTTCCACCGGACGAACCAGATTCTCAAACTGCCCATCTTCATAATATTTAAAAAATGTATTGCTCTCCTCTTTCGTGCCGATTGTCAGAACCGGAATATTGGGATACTGGTCGCTCAACAGATAAAACATGGATGTATCAATGTCATATGCTCCAATCAGGCTGATTAAGACCAAATCCGGATTTACAATCTTCAACATCCCTTGCAAAACTTCTGCATTCTCTGAACAGAGCTGCACATGAAAAAACCTGGACAAGTATGTATTTGTTTCTTTTACCACGCTGTTAAGCTTGCCTATCAATAAAATCTTTTTCACCTTTATCCTCCAATCACTGATTTATCTTCCCATCTGTTCTATCAGTAAATTCCCAAGCCTGTCTGCTTCTTCTGCATCCAGGTTTGTCACCGCTTCTGACAGCTTCCTTACATTCTGTTCCATTTCGTCTGGATATTCATATTCCTGCAATTGTAGCATCAGCTTATCCGCCTGATCGATTTCCATCTGCTGCATACTAATCCGCACCATTTCCACAAGCGCCTGTACCACAGAAAAATCTGTCACTTCCTTGCGAGCGGCAGTCCCTAAGCCAAAAACACCCTGCAATTTCTGGCGGTAACTGCGCCATTCTTCCAAAAATATAGCGGTCACAGACATAATCACATTTATTTTACCATCTTTTGCCGCAAATTCCAATATTTTTGCAAGGCCAGACAGCGGAAAAATGCCCACTGTTGCCGCAAGGCTTTTCATGGCGTGCACCTGTATCCGGTACTGCTCCAGCCCTTTTTGCTCTGAAACCTGCCCAAATGCACGTTCCAGATTATCTGCAGCAGTATCAATCTGCGCATAGAATTCCTTTACCGTATATTCCAGCAATTCCATATCCGGCAGATGCAGCCAGGCATAGTCCCAGTCCAGGCCATCCACCTGCGGCAGTTCTTCCAGCTGGCTGCCCGGTTCGCTATCGTCATCCTGCCCATGCTCCAAATTTCCCGCGTCCATGCGGGATTCCTGCAGCAAAGATTCCGGCAGATATGATTTCATCATATTTTCCAGTTTTTCTGGTACGATTGGCTTGGAAAGAAAGCCATCAAACCCTTCCGCCAAATACTTATCTTTTGCCCCTGACACCGCATTGGCAGTCAATACGATGACGGGCGTCTCCCGGCATGGATAATCCGGCAGTTCTTTCATGCAATGAAGCGTTTCCACCCCATCCATCTCAGGCATCATATGGTCGAGGAAAATCAAATCAAAATGCTGTTCCTGTACGAGTTTGAGGCACTCCTCCCCTCCCGATGCTTCCGTTATCTGTATCTGCGTTTCTTTAAGAAGGTTCCTCAGCACTTTACGGTTTACAGCATTGTCGTCCACAACCAATATCGCCGCATCCGGCGCGCAGAACTGCGTACTGTAACTGTAATTTTCTGCAATCTGATGTACTCTGGACTGGAAATCCCCAATCGGCGTACCGTCTATAATCTTCTGCTCCAGTTCAAAATAAAATTTAGATCCTTTCCCATATACACTCTCTACATTCAGTCTGCTGCCCAGCAATTCCAACAAGCGGATGGTGATGCTCATGCCGAGGCCCGTTCCTTCAATATTGCGGTTCCTGTCTGCTTCGATCCGTTCAAATTCTGCTAAAAGCTTCGGCATATCCTCTTCTTTGATTCCAATCCCAGTATCCTCTACTTCAAATCTGAGTACCGCCAGTTCCCCATCCCTGCGACCTCGCACCCGAAACCATACCGTCCCCTCATGCGTGTATTTGACTGCATTCGTAAGGATGTTCGTCAATACCTGGCGAATACGCACGTCATCTCCATATAACTGAGAAGGGATGGTGTGGTCCACCTCGACCTCAAACTTTATCTCTTTGGACCCAAGACGCTGCAACGCCATATTGGACAAATCGTGCAACAGGCTGCTGACGTCATATTCCACTGGCACAAGCTCCATTTTACCAGATTCTATCTTGGAAAAATCTAAGATATCGTTAATTAGGGATAATAACGTCTGGCCAGCCATATAAATATCCATGGCATATTCCTTTACATTTTCTTCCTTGGATTCCCGCAAAATCATCTCATCCATGCCTAGCACTGCATTGATGGGCGTCCGTATCTCATGGGACATATGCGCTAAAAATTTGCCTTTGGCATCGTTGGCCGCTAAAGCCTCCTGCCTTGCCGCGTCTGCATCTTTTTTGGCCTGCGCCAATTGGATATTCTGCTTCTCTGCCACCTTCACTTTTTCCTGCAGCAATTGTGCGCTCTGCTCTGCGCTTGCCCGGTATTCTTTAGAAAGCTGCAACGTCTGCATGACAGCCATCATCACGCAGAACACTGTCATACTGTACTGGCCAGCCATATTGTCATAGCGGTTCTCAAAAAATACCTTTAAAATCACATTGGCAATCTCCCCTGACAACAGCACAATCATGGACAGCACAGAAAGAACCGTCTGATAGCTTTTGTTTTTGTAATCATAATGTATCAGGCTCGCAATCGCCACCACACAGACTACCGCCACTGCAGCGGCTGATAAGACCATCATATCTTCAAGGTCTTGTATATGCAGAACCTGCAAGAAAATCTGTACCGCCGCATTGAGGATTGCGCCACATAACAGCAGGGAAAAACGCTTTGGATATACCGTACGCAGATTCCGTTCAAAATATAGCGTCAGAAACAGCGGCAGCAGCAATATCAAATATTCCTGCATCTCATAAGCTTCCTGCACGTTATAAAATATGCTCAGCGTATCTGTCCCAATGAAATAATAAACCCCAGTGACCATCCCTGCCAGCCCCAAGAAAAATTCTCCTCTGACCGGCTGGTGGGTATACCGACGTATGAGCGCAAGCACGAACATGATAATTGTCATAAGGATAATCAGCAGACAGCACCCTATATCAAGGATGTTATTCCCGACCAGCCCAATCACTACCATATCCCGCGTCTCAACCTTCACATCATTCAGGCATATCTCTTCATTTTGGGATAGCGGGAACAATAGAATCCATAATTCCCCTTCCTGAAATACGATGGGAACATCCACAAAATGTTCGCTCTGTCCCATCATTTCTTTGGAAATCTCATCTTTCATCCCATACTGGTAAAGTTTTTCCCCATCCAACGCCACATATACCCTGGCAGCCAGGGAAGAAAAATTGAGCGTAAGCCCTGCATATTCTTTCGGAAGCGTCTTTTTAAAAACAAGGGTTCCACCAGCATTGCCGGCAGCTTTTGCATAAGGCAGATCCACACCCTGCCAATCTTCTGTCCGTGCATTCTGGCCCCATCCATATATCTTATCCTTATCTTCCACATCTTGCCAGGCTAATTCCCCTTCTTCAAGCGAAGCCATTTCCCAGCCCTCGTTAAAATCATACTCAAACTGGTCTGGCAGCAAAGATAAATCCGATTCCCGCTGCTGAAACCGCAGCAATGCGATTACCATGAAAATGAGTATGCAGAGAACTGAAATTCCTGCTAATTTGCGTAAATTCTTCATCTTAACTTCCATCCTGACTGTATCATATTGTATTTCATTCTACCAATTTTAATAAAAGAATCCTATCAAAAATAAGAACAATGTTTTTTCAGCAAACAATTTTTATTTTTCCTTACGAAATTTTTCATGCCTGTTCTGCAGCAATCCAAACAAAGCAAAAATCCCCATGCCGGCAGATATGCATATGGCAATGACAGGTCCCAGCACACAGGAAAACACAACAAACATAAACAGCAGGATTACAGACAGTATAATTCTTACCTGTATCTTTTCTTTCTTCTCTTTGTCCATTTTACTCTTACCCAACACAGCACAAATGGCAAGAATGACAAAAATTCCTGCGCTGACAGACAGGAAAATCACCCCCAGTTCATAAGATATCTCTGTCCCATATCCCTTAATATAAAATTCAGCCGGATTTTCCGGGTTATAGGAAACCAGGATATATTCTCCCTCATTGTAAGGCTTATAATTAGAACTGACATTGCTTTCATTGGCAAATACCTGATTCCCCACCTGATACTCTACAATCGGACTGTACATGCGCTTATGGTCATGTCTGGATTTCCTGTAGCCGGTCACCCTGCCTTGGGCTTCTGCACTGCATATCCGCTCTTTCCTATGTGCCGAGCGAACCATGCCGAAGCCCAAGACGCCAAAGCCCAACGCAAAAACTACTAAGAATATAATCAAAAAAATTATTCCGCCTGACTTCTTGGACGTTTGATTTGAACCCATAGTTCCATCATCCTCCTTTCAAAAAAGCCGCTGCCAAGGCAGATAAATACCTGCCAGGACAACGGCTTCTCTTAACCTCAGTGATATTATCGCTAACGGCGTTTCAGTTTGAAAGAATTCATCAGATTCTTAAGTAAGCTTGCCTGAGAAGAAAGTTCCTCGCTGGCAGCGGCACACTCTTCACTGGTCGCAGAGTTCGTCTGGACAACCGCAGAAATCTGATTCATGCCCTCGGTAAGCTGCGCAAGCGCTACGGTCTGCTTCTCCACCGCTTCCACAACCATACTCATCTGAGAGGTCACGTTGCCTGCATGATGAGCCGTCTGGTTCAACGAGTCAGTAACATCGCCCACAGACTGGCTTCCTTTGTTAACTGCATGGATAGAGCTTTCTATCAAATCTTTGGTTGCTTTGGCAGCTTCGTCAGATTTGGCTGCCAGGCTGCTGACTTCCTCAGCCACCACTGCAAATCCTTTGCCAGCAGTGCCCACACGCGCCGCCTCCACAGAAGCATTCAAGGCAAGGATATTGGTCTGGAACGCAATATTCTCGATTGTGGAAATAATCGTGCTGATTTTCTGTGAGGAATCGGATATCTCTTCCATCGCCGTATTCAGTTCCTTGACATGTTCCATGCTGATTTCCAATTGGGCTCCGGCTTTCTCAACATACTGGCCTGCCTCCGCAGTCGCTTCGGATGTCTTCTTGGAATTCTCAGATATATCGGCAACGGTAGCAGTTATCTGCGCTACGGCGCTTGCCTGTTCAGTAGCTCCCTGTGCGAGCACCTGCGCGCTGCTGGACACCTGGTCAGAGCCTACGGAAATCTGCCCTGCGCTGGCCGTTATCTGCCCCATAGTGTTGTTCATCTGTCCCTGAATGCTGTCTAAAGATTTCTTGATGGACTGGAAATCTCCCAGATATTCTTCAATAGCGTCATGTGTAAGGTTGCCATCGGCAATAGAGCCAAGCACATCTCCAATTTCTCCGATATAAACCCTCATACGGCGAATCGTATCCTCAAAAATCCGGCCAAGCATTCCTATTTCATCATTGGAACGAATACCAGCCTTAATCTCCACCCCGCTGCTAAGTCCTAAATCACCAATCTCCAAGCCCTCTGCCATCTTGGTAATCCTGCTGAGAGGAGCAGATACCCGCAGCCGCAGATAAATGGCAAGCAATATGACAGAAAGGAAAATAGCAACAGCTCCTACAATAATGGACAATGTAACGCCAGTGGCTTTCTCTTCCTCAACAGTCTCCTCAGAAATCCCGGCAAAAATCAATCCATTGACTTTCCCATCATCCCCTTTTGTGGGAACGTAAGAACACAGATATGTATTACCGGCAATTTCCGCTTCACCCACATAGGCTGTTTCCTGCTCAAGCACGATAGCGCTCAGTTCAGGGGCAAGAGGAGTGCCTACCACACGCTCTCCATCCTGCATCACAGTACTGTATTTACGCATATCGCCCTCGAAAATCGTGAATTCACATCTCATGAGGCTTTTCATTTCATCCAGCATCTCATTCATGTCCGTACCTTCGGGCACTCTTGCAAGTTCATGCGCCAACATATTCGTGCCATTGGTACAGCGTTCTCTCAACATTCTGGTAACCATGGTATTAAATACACCTACACAGACAGACAATACCAAAATAACACAAACTATCTGCGTAGCGGCTACGACAAGACCGACTTTCAGTCCAATCCCTCCAAAACTCTTTCGTTTTCTGCCATTTGGCATCTGTTCCCTATTCATCTTTTGATTCCTCCGCTTTTAATAATATTTTAATAATCAAATACCCACCGCAGGCTGATGGGGCATGCCTGGCTTGTTCTTAGCGAAACCGCCCTTATTTATTGGCCAGCTCACAAAGTTCTGCCAACATCTTCGGCAGCTCCGTCTCCATGGTCTCATCTGAAAACTGGCAGGTTCCGACCTTCTTGTGCCCGCCGCCATTATATTTGAGCATCAGGCTCCCCACGTTGACTTCACTTGTCCTGTTCAGAATGCTGTAACCAACTGCTGCAGAACATCCTTTGCCGCCGCGACCGCTTACAATCCATGCAGAAATATTCTGCTCCGGATACATGCTGTAAATCATAAAACGGTTGCCAGTGTAGATGGGGTCTACTCCCCTTAAGTCAGAGATAATGACATTTCCTTCTACCCTGGTATATTTCTTAACCATTTCCTTGAACTTCTCTGTCTGTTCCATATACACCTCAATC
>CANOHX010000029.1 GCA_947565885.1 uncultured Lachnospiraceae bacterium | reverse complement strand
TCATAGAGCTCTATCAGCAGGGAGGCGGAGCGTGGGATGACACCGCGGATGTATCTGCCGTTGTGCAGAAAGACCTGGCTGCCATTGACGTTGCTGCCAGCACAGTTAGGGATCTGCAGCTTCCGGTCAAAGGAGAAGAGGGCTGCACGATTTCCTGGAGCGCCAACGGT
This sequence comes from uncultured Lachnospiraceae bacterium, assembly GCA_947565885.1. Classification (GTDB taxonomy): domain Bacteria; phylum Bacillota; class Clostridia; order Lachnospirales; family Lachnospiraceae; genus Petralouisia. The sequence continues at coordinate 18,895 of CANOHX010000029.1, read as the reverse complement.
TCAGAATACCTCGCAGACAATGGAAAGTTGCTGAAACGCCCGCAGCAGGGCGAAGCTGATGCGGAAGTGACGATGACGGCGTCTGTCAGCTATGCAGGGGAGACGCCGGCAACCAAGGATTTCAAGGTGACGGTAAAGGCAATCAGCGAGGACGAAGACCCATCCCTGCTGCTGGAACTTGGGTTCAATGACGATACGCTTACCGATACCTCTGTCTATGGCAGGACGGTAACGGCAGCCGGAACAGCCGTCTACACAGACGGAGAGGGCAGCAATGGCAGGGCGGTTAGTTTTGATGGCAAAACGTATCTGGACTTAGGTAAGGATAGGGAACTGACCCCGAGCAAGATGACGCTGTCTTTCTGGCTAAAACCTAATGCAGATATTACTGGCGAGCAGATTATTGCCTGGAGTAAGGGGAAGTTTAACAGTGATGGCTGGTATCTGAATGTGACAAATGATGTCGCGTTGGGGTTATCTGTGGGACCAGGGACTGGAAGTGAATGGGCACAGCCACATTTTATCCGGGTCAATGGAACGGCGAAAGACTTTTTCCCGACAACGGCGTGGACCCATGTTGTCGTTACATATGACAGCGATACGAAAGAGGCGCGTTTTTACCGTAACGGCATTCCGCAGAAGACGACCGTAGGCACTGCAGTGAGCGACACTGCCAGCGGAATCATCGGTGCGAATACTTTTGGCAATGTGATTGGCTGTAATGGCGCTGAGCATGATTTTGGGGGCAAATTAAATGCCGCCTTGGATGAATACCGCTTGTATGACAGGGTTTTTGATGCGGAAGAGGTAATCGGGCTTTATAATATGAGCGGAAAAACCTTTGACAAACAGGCGGCAGCGCAGATGGATTTAGATGCGCTGAACATTGACACGACGGAATCTCTGGTTACCGAAATCGAACTGCCTGAGAAAGGAGATATGGGTTCCGTTATCACCTGGAGCGCCAACGGCTCAGAATATCTCTCCGATGCCGGAAAAGTATTAAAACGTCCGGAACTTGGTGCGGCAGACGCTAAGGTGAAATTGACGGCATCGGCAAGTTATCTGAATGGAACCCCTGCCACCAAAGATTTCACGGTGACTGTCAAAGCCATCACGGATGGAGAGAACCCATCGCTGCTGCTGGATTTGGGATTTGATGGGCAGGACCTTGCAGATGCTTCTGTCTACAACAGAAAGGTACAGAGCGTGGGGGATGTAACTTATGTAGCTGGCGTAGATGGGAAAGGGAAAGCCGTTTCCCTGGACGGAAGCGCATACCTCAACCTTGGCACCAGCAATAAGCTGACGCCGGAGACCTTGAGCCTTTCGTTCTGGTTAAAACCCAATGCAAAAATCGCCGGGGAGCAGATTATTGCCTGGAGTAAAGGGGAATACAAGGGTGACGGATGGTATCTTAATATGGATACGGGTAAGGATATATCGCTTGGATTGTCGGTAGGACCTGGCAATAGCCAGCCATATTATATTCAGGTCGATGGTAAGGCAAACGACTTTTTCCCATCCGATGCGTGGACGCATGTGGCGGTGACTTATAACAGCAAGACGAAGAAAGCCATGTTCTACCGCAACGGAATTCCGCAGAAGACAACGGTAAAATATCCGGTGGGTGAGACGGCAAGCGGAGTCATCGGCACGAACAGCGAGGTGAAAGTCATCGGCTGCAGTGGTTCTGTACATAATTATGGAAGCAAATTGAACGCAGCCCTGGACGCGTACCAGCTCTATGACACGGAATTTAGCTTAGAGCAGGTCATTGAGGCTTATGAACAGAGCAGCGGGCGCACGTTTGACAAACAGGAAGTGGCGCAGGCAGACCTCAATGCGTTAGAAGTCCCGGATACGGCAGCAAATGAGCTGACGCTTACAGGGGAAGGAGCATCCGGCTCTGTGATTACCTGGACGTCCAGTGATACGGCGATTACGATAGATGGAACGGAATGTACGGTGACTGCTCCCGGATATGGGGAGGAAGATAAGGTTGTGACTTTGACCGCCAAGGCAATTTTTGCGGGCGGTACGCCAGCGACCAAGACGTTCCAAGTGACGGTCAAGGCGAAAAAGGCGGATTTGAGCGGATTGCAGCAAGCGATAGAAGACGCCGCCAAGTATGAGGAAGAGACCTATACGCCAGCGAGTTTCCAATTATTGAAAGATGCATTGGCAGCCGCTCAGAGCGTAATAGGCAATAAAGCCTCCACGCAGGAGCAGGTAGATGCTGCTAAGAGCGATTTGGAAGCTGCAATGGCTGGCCTGACAGAAAAGGCAGACAAGACAGAGCTCATCGCAGCAATCAATGCGGCACAGGCGGAAGATGAGACCATGTATACGCCGGCAAGCTGGAGCAATATGCAGACTGCGCTTACATCTGCGGTTAACGTAAATAAAAATGCAAATGCAACGCAGGAAGAGGTGGATGCTGCCGAACTGTCATTGCGTACCGCATTGGCAAACCTGGAAGAGAGCGCCAATCCAGATGGAAAGCCTAACAAGACAAGGCTTGAGACAGCGATTACAGAAGCTAAGGCCAAGGATGAGGCATTGTATACGCCGGCGAGCTGGAGTGCGATGCAGGCTGCGCTGACAGAAGCTGAGAGAGTATTTGCAGACGAGGACGCTACGCAGCCTGAGGTGACAAGCGCCAGGCAGGCATTGGAGAATGCAGTCATCAATCTGAAGAAGAAAGTGGACAGAACTGCGCTGTCAGCAGCCATCAAGGCGGCAGAAAGCAAGGTAGAAAGCGAATATACGGCAGAAAGCTGGGGCAATTTGCAGACTGCGCTGACAGAAGCAAAGCGGGTAGAGGCAGATGGAGATGCCACGAGCGAAGAAATTGACGCGGCAAAAGAAGCTTTGGGGGAAGCAATCTCCAAACTGCTTGAAAAAGCGCTTGTTCTGGACCTTGCTTTTGAGGATAATCTGACGGATGGTTCCGCCAACGCATTTACTGTGGCGGGGAGCAAGGCAGTATCCTACACAGACGGCATCAAAGGGAAGTCCATTGCGCTGGACGGCAGCACGCATCTGAACCTGGGCAAGAGCGGAAAACTCTCCCCTGGCAAGCTGAGCCTTTCATTCTGGATCAATCCACAGCAGAAGCTGAGCGGCGAGTGCGCCATCACCTGGAATAAGACGCAGTGGTACAGTGACGGCTGGTATCTGGTATCGGAAAGCGACACGGTTCCGCTGGCGTTGTCCGTGGGTCCGGCAGAGGCAAACAAACAGCCGTACATGATTTCCGTATCGGGCGACAGGAGCACGTTCTTCCCGGCAGGGGAGTGGACGCATGTTTTGGTGACTTATGACAGCGATACTAAAGAGGCAGTGGTTTACCGCAACGGCATCCCTCAGAAGACGGCGGTGAAATATGGGCTGAGCGCGACTTCCACCGGGGTGATCGGACCGTGCGAGGATGTGGAGAAAACCATCGGTTATAATGGTCCGAATTATAAAGGTTCATACCTCAAAGCTGCTCTCGATGAGTACCGCCTGTATGATAAGGTACTGGATCAGGAACAGGCAATTGAAGTCTTTGAGAAGAGCGGGCAGACGTTTGATAAACAGGCAGTGGCGCAGATGGATTTGGATGCGCTGAAAATCCCGGACACTGTGACTGGCAGGCTCATCCTTGCAAACAAAGGGGAATCCGGTTCTGCAATCACCTGGAAAACATCAAATCCAGATATAATTTCCTTGGACGGCACGGTCGTAAGACCGGAAATCGGGCAGCCGGACAAGACGGTCACCCTCACTGCCAAAGCGATATTTGCGGGCGGGGAAGCCGTGGAGAAATCGTTTACCGTAACGGTAAAGGCCAAGACGGAGAAGGTGCAGGATGGAATCTTAGACTGCGGCATTGAAAATGTGACGTTAGCAGACGCTTACCTGTTAAATGCGGCGCAGAAAGAAAATGATTACCTGCTGAGCATGAACTCCAAGAAGTTCCTGTATGAATTTTATAAGGTATCCGGGCTGACGCCGCCCACAGAGGATGGATACCAGGGCTGGGAGCGCAGCAATGGCACGAACTTCCGCGGACACACATTCGGGCATTACATGTCCGCACTGTCTCAGGCGTACAAGGGAACGAAGAATGAGGAAGAGAAAGCAGCGTTATTGGTACAGATTAAAGACGCCGTGGAAGGGCTTAAGGAATGCCAGGATGCTTATGCGGAAAAGAAACCGGCAAGCGCGGGCTATGTGTCGGCATTCCGTGAGAGTATTTTGGATAAGGTAGACGGAAGCGGGGACAGCGATGAGAATGTCATCGTGCCATGGTATAACCTGCACAAGATCCTTGCCGGGCTGATTGACATCTACACGTTTGTGGATGACGAGGAGCTGGCAGAAGGAGCGCTGGGCATTGCCGAAAACTTTGGCGAGTACGTCTTTAACCGCTGCAGCAAGCTGAAAGACAACCAGGTGATGCTGCGCACGGAGTACGGCGGCATGAACGAGGCATTGTATGAGCTCTATGACATTACCGGAAATACGCATTTTAAGGCGGCGGCAGAGTATTTTGACGAGGTTACGTTATTTAATTCGCTGGCAGCAAACCAGGATGTGCTGAGCGGCAAACATGCCAACACGACGATACCGAAACTGACCGGCGCGCTGAAACGCTACACGGTGATGATGGATAACGAGGATTACTATGATGCGCTGACAGAGGCGGAAAAGACAGATTTGGAGAAATATAAGGAAGCGGCAGTAAACTTCTGGGATATCGTGGTAGAGCACCACACCTACATCACCGGAGGAAACAGCCAGTCCGAGCATTTCCATGATGCGGATAAGTTATATTACGATGCAACAAAGAGCGACTATGACGGCTCAAGCACCTGTGAGACCTGCAATACCTATAACATGCTGAAACTGTCCAGGGAGCTCTACAAGCTGACCAAAGATAAGAAATATATGGACTACTATGAGAATACTTATATTAACGCCATACTTTCTTCCCAGAACCCGGAGACGGGCACAACCATGTATTTCCAGCCGATGGCGCCTGGATATAATAAGGTTTTCAACCGTCCGCACGATGAGTTCTGGTGCTGTACCGGAACCGGCATGGAGAATTTCTCCAAGCTTGGCGACACCATGTATTTTACCGAGCAGTCGGACGTATATGTCAACATGTATTTCAGCAATACATTTGCATTTGAGAAACAGAATTTGAAACTTACGCAGGAAGCAAATATCCCCAATGAGGATGAAGTCACAGTTTCTGTTGCCGCCCTGGATGGGACGGAGGTTGCAGCGGGGACAAATCTGAAATTCCGTATCCCGGATTGGGTAGCAGGAGAGGCGTCTGTCCTTGTAAACGGCGAGGAACTTGCAGCGGCAGGGGATGATGAGAGCGGCTATGTGACGGTAGCGGGCGTTAAAGCCGGCGATGTGATTAAGCTTACGTTCCCCATGGAGGTCAAGGCGTATGCGACCCAGGATAATAAGGCGTTCGTAGCGTTCCGTTATGGACCGGTTGCTTTGAGCGCGGCTCTTGGAACGAACAATATCGAAGGATCCAGCCCCAATGGTATCCTGGTACGTGTGGGCACAAAGGACAGCAGCTGCCAGACTGTCATCACGGTGCAGGATATGACCGTGGAAGAATGGCTTGCGAATGTCAAAGAAAACCTGGTGCGCATAGAGGATAGTGAAGACGGCAAAGTACAGTTCAAGCTAAACAACACAGATTCGGCAGATTTGATTTATACGCCGCATTTTATGCGCTACAAAGAACGTTACGGACTGTACATGATGTTTGAAGAACCAGGTTCGGAGGCAGGGCAGAAGCGTATCCGGGATAAGAAAGAAAAACTCCGCGAGGAGGAGATGGCGCTTGATACGCTGACAAATTTTGATGAAAATAACTCTGAATTTGCCAAGAACCTCAAATATGTAAATTCCAGTACGGGCAGCTTCAACGGACGCCTGTACCGTGATGCACAGAAAGACGGCTGGTTCAGCTACGATCTGCAGGTGAATCCGGGGGCAGAGAAGAATTACCTCAAATGTACCTGGTATTCCGGCGATAAGGGCAGGAGTTTTGAACTTTATATCAATGGGGAAAAACTGCAGGATATTTCAATCACTGAAACTGCTGGCGCCAATGTGTTCTATACGGACACCATTGAGATTCCAGCGAAATACTGGAGCGAGCCGGAATATAAGAAAGATTCTACCGGAGAATTTGTGCTGGATGAAAATGGAAATAAAATTCCTGTCATCAACGTCAAACTCCAGGGAAATGGCGCAAGCTTTGTAGGCGGGCTGTTCGGAATTATGACTACGGATTCCCTGGAATACAGCCATAACCCGAGTTTGTCCGGTCTGAGTTTTGATACTGGAAAGCTCACGCCGGAACTGAATGAGGAGATGAAAGAATATACGTTGAAAGTGAATTCCCTTACGGAGCAAGTTATGATGAAGATATCGCCCAACACGCCCAGCGGACTGGTTTTCATGGACGATATCCTGGTGGACGACTCCGTGGCACGGCGTATCGCTCTGACCGGCGCAACTACGACAGTAACTTTCCGGGTTTCGGCGCAGGACCATGAGACAATGGCGGACTATACGGTTACCATCGTGAAATCGACGGTCGACGTATCGGATTTGGCAGGTGAAATTGAGAAAGCGGAAAGCATTGAAAAGGGCAACTATACAGACGCCAGCTATGAGGCGTTCCTCAAAGCCTTAGAAGACGTGAAGAAAGTCCTGAATAACCCGGAAGCCACCGCGGAAGAGGTGGAACAGGCCCGCAAAGCCTTAAGCGATGCGATAGCAAACCTGCAGGAAAAAGGACCGGGGGACGGTGATGGAAATGGCGGCAATGGTGGAAACGGCGGAAACGGCGGAAATGGCGGCAATGGTGGAAACGGCGGCAGCGAAGCGACGAAAGTCGATTTTGCTTCCCTGAATAAGACGATTGCACAGGCAAAGGCATATAAAGCGGATGATTACACGGCGGCCAGTTTCGCAGCCTTAAAAATCTCATTGGAGAATGCGGAGAAAATTGCCAGGAACCCGCAGGCAACCCAGGTCCAGGTGAATGCAGCGGATACAAATCTGAAAGCGGCTATCAAAGGGCTTGTGAAGCTTAAGGTAGTCTCCACCAAGAAAGTAACCCTTGGCGTGAAAGAGAAGTATTCCGTGGCGGCAAAGGGCTGTACCTATACGACTTCTAACGCCAAAATTGCCTCTGTCAGCAAGAAAGGCAAAGTAACTGCCCGGAAGAAAGGAACGGCTACCGTCAAGGCAGTCAATGCGGCGGGCAATGTAAAAGTATATAAGATTACGGTCAAGAAAGCGCCTAAGAAGATTGTCAGGGTTACGCCGTCCAGGACGACTCTGAAAAAGGGCAAGACCGTGAAACTTAAAGTAAAACTGCCCAAAGGATCGGCAGGAAAATGCACGTTCAAGTCGAATAAGCCAAAAGTCGTCTCCGTCAATTCCAGGGGCGTGGTAAAGGCGAAGAAAAAAGGAACGGCAAAGATTACGGTTAAGACCTATAATAAGAAGAAAAAAGTCGTGACTGTCACAGTGAAGTAGTATATTTCAGAAGAAAAGCCATGACTGTCACAGTGAGGTAGTATAATTGTCAGGAAGCCACAGCATTGGCAAGCCAGTGCTGTGGCTTCCTTGTCGATTTGTAACGGTTCCGCCCACGTCAATTGTAAAATTTTATACTTTCTTTATTGTTTTTTGCCGGAAATCTTTTTATAATGAAGTCTGAAAACTTTTTCGTTGTAGCTGAAGAGGGCCTGCCAACTTTGGCCCAGACCGTAATGGAAAATGCACAGGAGGAAAAACAATGCTGTCAAGATTCAGTGTCAAGAAACCTTACACCGTAATTGTGGGCATCGTGCTGGTGATTATTTTGGGCGCGGTATCCCTGACAAAGATGAGTACGGATTTACTGCCCAGTATGAACCTGCCTTATGCAATCGTGGTGACTGCTTATACGGGCGCAAGCCCGGAACAGGTGGAGAGCGTGGTGACGCAGCCCATTGAGGCGGCCATGGCGAGCACCTCCAACATCAAGAATATCAGTTCCACTTCTTCCAACAATATGTCTATGGTAGTGTTGGAATTTGAGCAGACAGCCAATATGGATTCGGTGACGGTGGAGATGCGGGAGAGCTTAGACCAAATCAGCGGTTACTGGCCGACTGAGGTAGGCAATCCGATTATCATGAAGCTGAATCCGGATATGCTGCCGATTATGATTGCTGCGGTGGAAGAGGAGGACATGGATAACCTTCAAATCAGCGATTATACGGAGAAAGACCTGATTCCTGAAATTGAGAGCGTGGAGGGTGTTGCTTCCGTGACTGGCACGGGGTTAGTTGAGGAGTCGGTGCAGGTGACGCTGAGCCAGAAGAAAATTGATGAAATCAATGACAGGGTCAAAGAATCCCTGGACAAGAAATTTGCTGATGCTGAGAGTGAGATGGCTGATGCCGAGGAGGAAATCAGCAGCGGCAAGGATGAGTTAGACAGCGGGCAGCAATCCATGGCGAATCAGATAAGCGATGCGCAGAACCAGCTGCATGACAAGAAGATTGAACTTTTCCAGACGGAGACGGATTTAAATAACAAGCTTGCAGAGCTGAAAGATACGAAGAGCCAGACCGAAGAGGGGATTGCCTCCCTGACGGAACTTAAGGCGCAGGTGAATGAGCTGATTCAGGCCAAAAAGGAACTGACGGAGGCGATTGATAAGATTGAGAAAGCGCTGCAGCAGATGGCTGCCCAGTTAGGGCTAGACCCCAACCAGGTGGACCTTTCGCAGCTAGATCCCTCCCAGCTAGACCCCAGCCAGATGAATCCCTCGCAGATGGATCCCAGCCAGATGGACCCCTCGCAGATGGATCCCAGCCAGATGGACCCCTCGCAGATGGATCCCAGCCAGATGATTCCGTCTCAGTCGGATATCGCTAAGATGCAGAAGCAGCTGGAACAGGCACAGAAACAGCTTGCCGAGTTAGAAGCACAGCTTGCCAAGGTGGAAGCGGGGCTCTCCGAGATTAAATCACAGCTTGCCGCGCAGGAGGGGAGCACCCTCAAGCCAGATGCTTCCGATAAGAAACTGGTTTCCTACATAGCGGAATCCCTTACGAAAGCGGAACAGGGGCTGGTGCAGATAAACGGCGGCATTGCCGCCATCGAGTCCGGGCTTGCCAGCGTGGCGGAGGGCAAGTCAACCATCAACGATACGCTTGCCACCTTAAATAAGAGCCAGATTTCCGGTTCTGTGGAGATGGGCAGCGCCTCTGCACAGCTTGCCAGCGGTGAAGAAAAACTGAAAGAGGCGAAAGATGAATTTGAGGATACGAAACAGGAAGCTTACGATGCTTCTGATTTGAATAAAATACTGACCATGGAGACTTTGACGAATATCCTCACGGCGCAGAATTTTTCCATGCCAGCCGGGTATATTACAGATGAGGGCGAGAAATATATGGTGCGTGTCGGGGACGCCATAGACAGCATAGATGCGCTGAAGGATATGGTGCTGATGGACTTGGGCATGGACGGTGTGGAGACGATACACCTGTCGGATGTGGCAGATATTGTTGTCAACGATAATGCGCAGGAATCCTATGCGCGCCTGAACGGCAAGCCCGGCGTCATGCTCTCCATAGAGAAGCAGACCGGGTATTCCACCGGAGACGTGACAAAACGTGTCTATCAGAAATTTGAGAGCATGAAGAAAAATAATGAAAATTTACGGGTATCGGTGTTGATGGACCAGGGAATTTATATAGATATGATTGTAGATTCCGTGCTCAACAATATGATTGTCGGCGCAATCCTTGCCATCATTATCCTGTTGGTGTTCCTTAAGGACATCAAGCCGACGTTGGTTATCGCCTGTTCCATCCCGGTGTCGGTAGTCTTTGCCGTTGTTCTCATGTATTTCAGCGGCGTTACGCTGAATATGATTTCCCTGTCAGGGCTTGCGCTGGGAATCGGCATGCTGGTGGATAATTCCATCGTGGTAATTGAGAATATTTACCGTATGCGCGGCGAGGGGCTGTCAGCGAAGAAAGCAGCGGTGGAAGGCGCCAAACAGGTGAGCGGCGCGATTACGGCATCTACCCTGACTACGGTCTGCGTGTTTGCCCCCATTGTGTTCGTGGAGGGAATTACGCGGCAGCTTTTTGTGGATATGGGGCTGACAATCGCCTATACGCTGCTGGCCAGCCTTTTGATTGCTTTGACGTTTGTGCCGATGATGGGCTCCAGGATGCTGAGAAAGACCAGGGATATCAGGCACCCGTGGTTTGACAAAGTGCAGGACGTCTATGGCGCGGTCCTGGGCAGGCTGCTGAGGTTTAAGCCTTTGGTGCTGCTGGTGATGGTGGCTCTGCTTGTCGTCACAGTCTGGGGATCCCTTTCCAAAGGAACGGAATTCATGCCGGACATGGAGAGCACGCAGATGACGGTTACCGTGACGCCGCCGGAGGATGCGGAGTTTGCCGAGGCTTGTGAGATGGCGGATGAGGTGACTGAGAAAGTCATGGGCATCCCGGATGTGGATTCCGTGGGCGCCATGGCAGGAGGCGGCGGTATGGCTTCCGGGCTTATGGGCGGCGGAAGCAGCAATGATATCACGCTTTATATCCTTGTGAAAGAGGATAAGGAGCTTACCAATGAAGAGATTGCGGAAGAAATCATGAATCTGACAAAAGATTCGCAGGCGGAAATCAGCGTCAGCACGTCGGAGATGGATATGGGCGCATTGGCTGGCGAAGGGCTGACGATACAGATTTGTGGACGTGATTTGGATAAATTGCAGTCACTAGCAAATGATATGAAAGAGATTGTCAGCAAAGTTGAGGGCACTGCGGATGTCGCTACGAATGCGGAGGAGACGGAGAAAGAGTTCCGCATTACTGTGGACAAGGAAAAAGCCGCCAAATATGGCATGACCGTGGCGCAGATTTACCAGATTGTCGGGGAGCGGATGGCGGACGACAAGTCGGACGATACGATTTCCACGGACATTAAGGATTACGATATTTACCTGGAGAGCGTGCAGCAGGATGAGGCCACGATTGAAAGCATTAAGAACATTACCTTTACCTATACGGATAAGGAGAGCGGCGAAGAAGAGGACATCAAGCTGTCGCAGGTGGCTGATTTTGAAGAACTGGAAAGCCTGACCTCTATCACGCGTGAAGGACAGGAGCGATATGTACAGGTGACCGCGGCAATCGACAAGGGTTACAACGTAGGTCTGGTGGGCGATAAGGTACAGAAAGCAGTGAGAGATTACGAACTTCCCGAGGGTTATTCCGTGGAGATGACCGGAGAAGATGAGAGCATCAACGAGGCCATGGAGCAGTTGGTACTGATGCTGATACTGGCAATCGCGTTCATCTACCTGATTATGGTGGCGCAGTTCCAGTCATTGCGCGCACCCTTCATCATCCTTTTCACCGTGCCTCTTGCCATGACGGGCGGATTTGGCGCATTGCTGATAACGAATAACGTGCTGAGCATTATCTCCATGATTGGATTTATCATGCTGGTGGGCATCATCGTTAACAATGGTATCGTGATGGTGGAATATATCAACCAGCTAAGGAAAGAGGGCGTGGACAAACGCGAAGCCATCGTCACAGCGGGAAAGACGCGTCTGCGCCCCATCCTCATGACGGCGCTGACCACAATCTTCGCCATGTCCACAATGGCGTTTGGTTCCGACATGGGTTCCGATATGGGCAGACCGATGGCGATTGTCACGATTGGCGGCATGATTTACGGAACGCTGATGACATTGGTGGTCGTGCCCTGTATTTACGATTTGTTCTACAGCAACAAGAGCATGGTGGAGGAAGAACTGTAATATTATAGTTCAGCTCACGCCATTCGCAAAGTTCTACGCTTCGCTTTGGTCGTTGCTGAGCAAGTGCCACTGGCACTTAGCAACCTACGGCGTTTTCTCGCTGCTTCGCAGCTAACTTTGCTCATAAAATGGCGTTCCCTCAGCCGAGCTGAATCGTGTAAAATTCGTGCAAGCACAATTTTCCCCAATTTATCTCGGCTGGCTGAACTATTACAAAATGTTACAAAAAAATTACCAAATATTTATAATTCACTTGACAATTTTATATTTTGCTTTTATGATGGAGAGATAAGTAACGAGCATACCGTGAAGATACGCCCTTTACCGGCTTCCGGTAAAGGGTATTTTAAATAAGGAGAAATTACCATGAGCAAAGAACTTGCGAAAACATACGACCCCAAGGATATCGAGGACCGGCTTTACCGGAAATGGGAAGAAAATAAATATTTCCACGCAGAGCCGGACAGGAGCAAGAAACCGTTTACGATTGTGATGCCCCCGCCCAATATTACCGGGCAGCTGCATATGGGACATGCTTTAGATAATACGATGCAGGATATCTTAATCCGGTATAAGCGTATGCAGGGATATAATGCGCTGTGGCAGCCGGGGACAGACCATGCGTCTATTTCTACTGAGGTTAAGGTGATTGAGTCGCTGCGCGAGCAGGGCATTGATAAGAATGACCTGGGCAGGGAAGGATTTCTGGAGAAAGTATGGGAATGGAAGGAAGAGTACGGCGGACGTATTATCCGCCAGCTTAAGAAGATGGGCTCTTCCGCAGACTGGGACAGGGAACGTTTCACGATGGATGAGGGATGTTCTGCAGCAGTGCAGGAAGTTTTCATCAAGCTGTATGAGAAAGGCTTGATTTATAAAGGTTCCAGGATTGTCAACTGGTGTCCGGTATGTAAGACGTCCATCTCAGATGCGGAGGTGGAACATGAGGAACAGGACGGATTTTTCTGGCATATCAATTACCCGGTCAAGGGCGAGGAGGGCAGGTTCGTGGAGATAGCTACCACCAGGCCGGAGACGCTTCTTGGCGATACGGCTGTTGCCGTCAACCCGGAGGATGAGCGTTACCAGGATATTATCGGCAAGACGCTGATTCTGCCGCTTGTAGGGCGTGAGATTCCGGTAGTGGCAGACCATTATGTGGATAAGGAATTTGGGACTGGCTGCGTGAAGATTACGCCGGCACATGACCCCAATGACTTTGAGGTGGGCAAACGCCATAATTTGCCAGAGATTAATGTATTAAATGATGACGCTACCATCAATGCCAACGGCGGCAAATACCAGGGCATGGACCGCTATGAGGCGAGAAAGCTGATGGTGCAGGAGTTAGAGGAACAGGGGCTTTTGGTGAAAATTGTGCCCCATTCCCACAATGTGGGGACGCATGACCGCTGCAGCACAACCGTGGAGCCGATGGTCAAGCAGCAATGGTTTGTGAAGATGGACGAGCTGATTAAGCCGGCGGTGGAGGCTGTCAGAAGCGGTGAGATTAAGCTTCTGCCGGAGCGCATGGATAAGACGTATTTCAACTGGACGGACAATATCAGGGACTGGTGTATTTCCCGGCAGCTCTGGTGGGGGCATCGGATTCCGGCTTACTACTGTGCGGACTGCGGTGAATTCGTGGTGGCGAGGGAGAACCCCGGCAAATGCCCGAAATGCGGCTGTACGCACATGACGCAGGACGAGGATACCTTGGATACCTGGTTTTCTTCTGCTTTATGGCCGTTTTCTACCTTGGGATGGCCCGAGAAGACGGAAGACCTTGATTATTTCTATCCCAATGACGTGCTGGTAACCGGTTATGATATTATTTTCTTCTGGGTAATCCGCATGATTTTCTCCGGCTATGAGCAGATGGGTGAAGCTCCTTTCAAGACCGTATTGTTCCATGGGTTGGTAAGGGATTCCCAGGGGCGTAAGATGAGCAAGTCGCTCGGCAATGGCATCGACCCGCTGGAGGTTATAGATAAATATGGCGCGGATGCCCTGAGGCTGACGCTGATTACCGGCAATGCGCCGGGCAATGACATGCGTTTCTATTGGGAGCGCGTGGAGTCGTCAAGGAATTTTGCCAACAAGGTATGGAACGCTTCCCGTTTCATCATGATGAATATTGACGAGGGGGAGATGATAGAGCCATCGCTGGAACAGCTTAGGACGGGAGATAAGTGGATTCTCTCGAAGGTCAACACGCTGACCAGAGAAGTCACCGAGAACATGGATAAATTTGAACTGGGGATTGCCGTGCAGAAAGTATATGATTTCATCTGGGATGAATTCTGCGACTGGTACATTGAGATTGCCAAGGCAAGGATGTTCAAGAAAGAGAAACATCCAGAATCAGCAAAAGTTGCCATGTGGACGCTGAAGACTGTGCTGATCCAAGCATTGAAGCTTCTCCATCCCTATATGCCGTTTATTACCGAAGAGATTTTCTGTACGCTGCAGACGGAGGAGCCGACAATCATGCTTTCTGAATGGCCCAAATACCGCGAGGACTACCATTTTGCCGCGGAAGAAGCAGCAGTGGAGCATGTCAAGGATTTGGTAAAGGGAGTCCGCAATATGAGAGCGGAGATGAATGTCCCGCCCAGCAGGAAAGCCAAGATGTATATTGTGACGGAGGATGCCGATCTGCAGAATACGTTTGAGAGTATGAAGAGGATATACGGCTGGATTACCAGCGCCAGTGAGGTTATGGTGCAGGCGGACAAATCAGGAATCGGCAAGGATGCCGTATCTGTTGTGATTCCGGGGGCAGTAGTTTACCTGCCGTTAGAAGATCTTGTGGACCTTGAAAAAGAAAAAGAACGCCTCTTAAAGGAGAAAGACCGGCTTACCAAGGAGCTGGCGCGATCTAAGGGGATGCTTTCCAACGAGAAGTTCTTAAGCCGTGCGCCAAAGGAGAAGGTTCAGGAAGAGAAGGAGAAACTTGCAAAATATGAACAGATGATGGCACAGGTGGAGGAGCGCCTGGATCAGATGAGATAGATGGGTCAAGGAGGAAACCGGAATGGACAGAGAGGTACAGAACAGACATAAGAAAAAGATTACCAATAGGAAGAAACGTCAGAGACGGAAGATTATCATCGTAGTCATTGTTGTCTTATTGGCGCTGCTGATGATTCCCATTGCTTTTTCCTGGAGTAAATATGACAAAATGGGCAAAGTGGTCATCAATGATAAAGAAGTCAAAATCAATGAACTGAGCCCGGAGACGGAGAAAGCGATGAAAAGTTATGAGAATATTGCTTTGTTTGGTCTTGACAACCGCGATATGGGCAACCTGGAAAGGGGAAACAGCGATACGATTATTGTGGTAAGCATCAATAAGGACAGCGGGGAAATCAAGATGGCTTCCGTATACCGCGATACTTATCTGGATATTGATGAAGATAAGTTCCGCAAAGCGAACGCAGCATATGCCAACGGCGGGCCCAAACAGGCGATTGATATGCTCAATAAGAATCTGGATCTGAATATCACGGATTATGTCAGCGTGGATTTCAGTGCCTTGGTGGAGGCAGTGGACCTCTTAGGCGGAATAGAGATTGATGAACTGGACGCGAGCGAGGCAAAATGGCTCAATGCCTATGTAGACGATACGGTGAAGAATACCGGGTATGATGATTACGTTGGATATGTTTCCGCAGGTGAGAATGTGCACTTAAATGGCGTTCAGGCGACAGCTTATGCGCGAATCCGTTATGTTGGGCTTGACTATGGGCGTACGGAACGGCAGAGGGAAGTAATCACCAAAATGTTTGAGAAGGCAAAACAGTGTGATTTGATGACGTTGAATAAGATGATGGATGAGATGCTGCCGCAGATTTCCACAAGCCTTAGCCCAACGGAATTGCTGGGGCTTGCCTCTGGCGTTGCCAAGTACCATATGGGAGAGAATACAGGTTTCCCATTTGACAAGGAGTCCGGTGATGTGGGAAGCCTTGGCGATATGGTAATTCCGATTGACCTGGAAAATAATGTCATACAATTGCATAAGTTTTTATATGATAATGAGGAATATACGCCCTCCCAGACCGTCAAGGAGCTGAGCGAGACCATCCATACCAATACCGGCTATTAAAATCAGGTTGACAGGTGCGCAAAGGCGAGCGTATGATATGAATATAAGGCATTGATGGCAAATCATACGTTTATTGGGAAAGAAGATGATTGGATGGGAGAGGCATGGAAGCATATCAGGGCGTATCTTTTGGCAGCGGCGTTCCTGTTGATGCTGGGCATTGGCGCTAAAGCAGAGGCGGCGCAGCCGGTGCAAGGCTTAGGGCAGACAGAAAGCGGCACGGACTATGTCAAAGTAAAATGGGATGCGCTGATTGCGGACGGCGTGTATTATAAAGCGGAGTTGGCGGGAGACATGGGGTTTTCCTCTGCCAAGACAGAGGAGACGTCTGTCTGCAGTGCGGCTTTCAACAACCTTTCACCTGGCAAGACTTATTATGTTCGGGTGACAGCGTATAAAAATGGAAATGGCAGCAATGTGTTCGGTGTATCCATTAAGCCATTGTCAGTGGTGACCGTGCCGGAAGTAAGCAGCACGCAGAATCTAAGGCAGACAGCGGCAACTTCCACTGGCATCACCGTAAAATGGAATAAAAATCCTGGAGCGAATGCATATCGTTTGGAATATTGCAGGTCCGGGAGCAGCGGTAGCAGGAATGTGGTGCGGCTTGAGGACGTCCGTACCTATACGGCGACGAATCTCGGCAGGGATGAAGAATATGAGTTCCACCTGTATCCAGAGAGGAAGAGCGCCAGCGGTTACAGGGCCTCTGCTGCTGAGGGGCATTCTGTTTCCGGCTGCCCGGTGCTTCCTGGCAAGGTGGAGGGGCTTACAGCTTCTTTTAGCAGCCCATCTGTGAAGACCTTGGATTTGTCATGGGACAGGCGCAGCAATGCAGATGGTTATCAGTATGAGATATATACCTTAGCAGGGAAAGATGTGAAAAAGCTGCTTGGCAGCAAGAAATGTGAAAATGACAGCGGTGTGGATGTTTCCAGCAATAAGCTGGTAAAACCACAGTTTCTGAAAGCGAGGGTCCGCGCCTATGTTGTGCTGGGAAGCGGCACGAAATATGGCGCGTGGTCTGGCTGGACATATACGTCGAAACAGCCAGAGATAAAGATTGCCAATGTCAGGAGCGGACAGAGGATATCGTGGAAGAAAGTGGGCGGCGCGGATAGTTATACGCTCTATGTCTCCTCGAAAAGGGAGAATGGATATAAGAAAGTGAAGACGCTTTCTAAGAATTCCGTCACGGTGAAGAAATATGGCAGGTCGGCGTTAAAATCCGGCAAGACGTATTATTATATAGCTGTGGCGAATAAGAAAATAGGCAGGAAGACGTTTAAAGGCTGCAAAACACATTGCTACAGCCGTGCGTATTACAATTAGTTTGGCATGGCAAAGGGAAGGGAATAAGGCGATTAGATGATTGAGAAGATTGAACAATTGTTCCGTGCGGCAGAAAAAGCGCAGGTAACGGACAGGGCAAGGTATTGTTTTCTGGCAGTTTTTTTGGGCTGCGTCCATTCCCTGCTGGCAGCGGTAGGCATATTGCTGATGTGCCTACCGCTTGCAGTTACCAATATATTTGTGGCGGCGCTTGACTTTCTTAGTATTGTTGGGACGAAAAACACGGAGAATTATTTTGTACGCATCAGCGTCCTTTATTTTGCAACCTGTATTCAGTCGCTGTATGCCTGTGTGCTGCTAGGCTGGAGTTATGGGTTTTCCACCTACAACCTGGTAATGATTCCGGTTTTGCTGTCTACGGTGTATCTGATGGAGCATGGGGAAAATTCCAGCAGGTATACGATATTGTTTACTGTGGTTAATTGCCTTGCCACGCTGGTATTCTGCTGGATTCTGTACCGAGGGCAGCCTGTCTACTATTATCCGGTCCCCACAGACCTGAAAGTTTCATTTTTCAATAATATTATGGGCTTTCTGCTGCTTGCGAGTTTCTGCGTCCTGTTTATCCTGGAACTGACAGCGAACCGCAGGAAGCTGCGGGCAAGGAATGAGGAACTGATGCGGCTGGCAAATTATGATGAGCTGACAAAGCTCCGCAACCGGAGAAGTATTCTCAGCATTTGGAGCAATCTGACGCGCAAAGATTACTGTGTGGTCATGGGGGATGTCGATGATTTTAAGAAAATTAATGATACTTATGGACATGAGAAAGGCGACGATGTCCTGAAGCTGATTGCTTCGAGCATGTCTGGCGCGGTGGATGCCATTGATTATGTAAGCCGCTGGGGCGGCGAGGAATTCCTGATGATTGTCTTTGGCAATATTGCCTATGCCCTCAAAGTTGTGGACCGCGTCCAGCAGACATTGCGGGTGGCAGATTTGCAGGCCAATGGCAGGAAACTGACAGTTACGATGACATTCGGCGTCTGCGAGGCCGGTGAGGTTTCCGATGGCGATATTGACGAGATTATCCGCCATGCAGACCAGAGGCTCTATCTTGGTAAGACCAGCGGCAAAAACTGTATCAAGATTCGCGATGAATAACAAAATTTACATATTTCTTACATAAAGTGAAATATTAAGAAAGGCTGCTGCCGATGATGGCTGCATACAATATATGGTAGATTTTTCCCCATAGGGCGGAACATATATTATATGCAGCCTTTGTCTGGCGGCAGCCTGTTTCTTCCAGTTATTTCTGCCGGTTGTTTTTCAAAATGAAGTGTGATAGAATAGACGCGAATTATGCAAACCAATGTAGAAATGGAGTGAGAAACGTGGGATCATTTAGGAAATGGATGGCAGCTTTCCTGACCGTATGCGTGACCGTGACATCTGTGGGGATGGATGTACGTGCGCAGTACATAACAGATGAAGGGATGGTAATGGAGCAGGAGAGCAGCGCGGTCGGTGAAGAACGGTCAGAAGCAAGGGATAATGAGGAAGCGCTGACAAGGAATGGCAGGAAAGCAGAAGAAACGGATAAGAAA
>CANOHX010000028.1 GCA_947565885.1 uncultured Lachnospiraceae bacterium | reverse complement strand
TTGCATAAAGGATTGCATCTGGAAAACATCTTTTCCAGATGCAATCCTTTATTCATCTATTCATCCCAATTGTGATATACCGCCTGTACATCGTCATCTTCGTCTAAAAGGTCCAGCGTTTTCTGCAGGTTCTTAATAGCAGTCTCATCGGTCAGCTCCACCCAGGTCTGGGGAATCATCGTTACCTCCGCAGATGCCATGGCAATCCCTGCCTCCTCAAGCTTCTCACGGACAGCGCTGAACTCATCCGGGTCAGTAAGCACCTCGTAACTGTCTTCCTCCTCATTGAAATCCTCTGCCCCTGCATCAAGCACAGTCATCATCAGATCATCTGCATCCATCTCGCATTCTTCTTTGTCAATGATAATCTGACCTTTCTTGTCAAACATATAGGACACACAGCCCGGAGTTCCTACATTGCCATATCCCTTGGTAAATGCGCTGCGCACATTGGCTGCCGTCCGGTTCTTATTGTCAGTCAGCGCATCAACGATGATCGCCGTCCCATTGGGACCATATCCCTCGTATGACACAGACTCATAATTCACGGAACTGGCATCCCCGGCAGCTTTCTTGATACCGCGGTCAATCGTATCATTAGGCATATTGTTGGCCTTTGCCTTGGCAATCACATCACGCAGCCTGCTGTTGTTTGCCGGGTCTGGACCGCCCTCTTTCACGGCAACGGCAATTTCCCTGCCGATTATCGTGAAAATCTTACCTTTCGCCGCATCATTTTTCTCTTTTTTATGCTTGATATTTGCAAATTTTGAATGTCCTGACATTTGTTCTCCTCTTTTCTCTTTGTTTCATCTCCTGCTGCCGTCCTGCTTTCCTGGCAGCTATTCGTTTTCGTCCTCTTTCTCTTCCTTTGGGACTTTTGTCACCCTTACGGTATGAATCATCTTATCCCTCACCGCCGATACCTGGAATTTCCACCCCTGGCACTCCAGTTCAAACCGCTCATGGTCCGCAGGAATCTTGCCGATAAGGGATATGAGAAAACCATTTAGGGTCTCAAAATCCTGCTCTTCCATAGAAATCTGCAGAAGCTCACACACCTCGTCAAAAGACGCCATGCCGCTCATAAGATAGCTTCCGTCTTCCTGATGTACAATCACCGTCTCTTCCTTATCGTACTCGTCAAAGATATTTCCTACAATTTCTTCCAAAATATCTTCCATCGCCACGATACCAGCTGTCTGCCCATATTCATCCACCACAATAACCATGTGGTTTTTCTGGGACTGCATCATCTTGAACAAATCGTTGATGTTCCTCGTCTCAGGGATAAAGACCGCCTCCCGCACCAGTCCCGGGATGTCTTGCACCCGCCAATTCAGGCGCTCTCCCTTTCGGCTCTCAATCATCACATCTTTCATATGTATAATGCCTATGATGTTGTCAATATCCTCCTGATACACCGGAAACCGCGAATTATTTCCATTTAAGACAATTTCCAACACCTCGCTAAGCTGCAGGTTCCCATCCAGGGCGGCAACATTCTTGCGATGCGTCATAATATCCTTGGCTTCCTTGTCGTCAAACTCAAAAATATTGTGAATCATCTCCGCTTCGCTTTCCTGAAGCACCCCTTTCTCATGCCCCTCGTTGACCATGGAGATTATCTCCTCTTCAGTCACATCGTCAAAGCTGGCATTGGGATCCACTCCTGCCACGCGCACGGCAAGATTTGACACTGCCTCTGCAAGAACGGTATACGGTTTTACGGCACAGACCATGGTATGCACGATACCTGCCACGGCAAACAACCATTTTTCAGATTTTCTTGCCGCTATTTTCTGTGGGGCTATGATACCCAGCACGGCAAACAGGAAAATGCCCAGCACGGCGGCTATGCAATAACAAAGAATCCTCAGGGAAACTGATGACCCTTTCTCCAAGAAACTGACGACCAAGACATTCCCCAGCAGACGTATCAGGTAAATACCGAAAATACTGCTGACAAATGCTGTCATAATCTGTATTGCGTGCCTGACCCTGTAGGGGTCATCTTTCACCGCCATCAGCCAGGAAGCAAGTTTGTTCCCATCCTCAGCCCTCTTCTGTATCTGGCTCTCCCCTGTCTCTTCCAAAGCCGTGAGAAAACCGTATAACAGCCCATTTACAATCGTCAACACCAAAAATACCACTAACCCTATGGCAGGACTCGCGCCATCATCCATTCTTCTGACTCCTTTTTCTCTTTGTACTCTTCTGCCGGTTTCAGCAAACACTTGAAATATAACATTTTGCCGTATATTAGTCAAGATTTATGTATACAATTCCAGACTGATTTCAAGCGCTCTGTCAACTTTTTTCAAAATATCACTGTCCAGACGGCAGACTTTGTCTTTCAATCTCTGTTTATCAATGGTCCGCAGCTGCTCCAGCAGCACAACAGAATCTTTCATCAAATCATATTTTCCGGCTTCCAGTTCCACATGGGTCGGAAGCTTTGCTTTATTCATCTTTGATGTGATGGCTGCACAGATTACCGTAGGGCTGTGCCGGTTGCCAATGTCATTCTGTATAATCAAAACCGGGCGGATGCCTCCCTGCTCTGATCCTACCACCGGACGCAGGTCCGCATAATAAATATCTCCTCTATGAATAACCACTTTTCTCACACTCCAAAACTTTATAGGCTGTTTCCTATTATTCCCAATTTTTTCGTGTGTATTCTTTGAGTTTCCCCATTTTTTAATTTATAGTGCAAGATGTCTATGCTGCCAAAGGCAGCAAGACCTTTTGGCACTAAAATATCAGTTATTATAAAAAATGGAGAAACTCAAAGTGTATTCAGATTTACTCCCCGAAATAATCTTTCGTCTCTGTGACTTTATGATTTTTCACATAGACGCGCGGAATCCGTTTGCCCAAATCACAGGCAAATTCATAATTAAACCTGCCGGAAAGTTCCCCCAGCTCCTCCATGGTTATAGATTCCTTCCCGTCCTCCCCCACCAGGACCACGGCATCCCCCTCTTTCGCCTCCGGGATATGGGTAACGTCTACCATAAACTGGTCCATGCAAATCCGCCCGCAGATTGGAGCACGTTTTCCATGAATCAGCACATAGCCTTTGCCGGAGAGGCTTCTCGGATAACCGTCTCCATAACCAACTGGAACAGTTGCAATCCGCTGCTTTGCCGTCGTCTTATACGTTGCCCCATAACTGATGGTCCGCCCAGCCTCTAGTTCTTTGAGAAAGACAATCCTGCTCTTTAATGACAGCACGGGATGCAAATCCACCTGTTCTTTCTGCACCTCAGCCGAGGGCCACAGACCGTACATGCTGATTCCGGCCCGTACCATGTCCATGCCCGTTTCCGGCATATCAATAATCGCCGCGCTGTTGGCACAATGGAGCAAGGGAACCGAGACCCCTCGTTCTATCAGCATCCTTTCCATTTCCCTGAACTTTCCCAACTGTTCTTTTGCCATGGTCTTGTCTCTCTCGTCCGCCTTGGCAAAATGCGTAAACATTCCCTCCACTACAATATGCGGCATACCTGCAATTTGTGCTATCTCATCTGCCGCCTGCCCACTGACCTGAAATCCCAGGCGGCTCATTCCCGTATCAATCTTAATATGGACAAAAATCTTATTGTCTGATTCGCTGGCATATGCTTCCATCTGCTGTGCCTGTCGTAACGAAAATACGGCCGCACGGATTTCCCCTTTTGCCAGGGCAGCATAATTCTCTGGAAAACTCGCCCCTAAGACCAAAATCGGCTTCTTTAAGCCATTCCGCCTTAAAATCTCTGCTTCCTCCACAGTTGCCGTGGCATATCCCCAGACAACGTCAAGGCGCTCCAGTTCCCGCCCTATCGGCACTGCGCCATGCCCATAAGCATCTGTCTTGATTACCCCCATGATTTTTGTGCCTTGATGGATATTCTGCCGCATCTGTTCTACATTGTGAAAGAGGCTATCGAGGTCCACCTGCGCGCAAACCCTGCTATACGTCTTCATTTCAGGACTTCCTTTCTTACAAACTTTGTTCCATGTATGGGTCAAAAAATGCCGTTTCTGGAAAATTCCGCCAAAACCCGCACGATTCCCTCTAAAATATCCTGTGCCATCAGCCCATATGCCCCCCGCTCCTTTGCCTGCGCATCACCAGCAAGCCCATGGAGATATACACCCATAGAAGCGGCATACTGCGGTTCCATGCCCTGAGCAATCAGTCCGGCAAGGATTCCTGTAAGCACATCGCCGGAGCCAGCCGTTGCCATGCCGTTGTTGCCGCTGTCGTTCACCCAGGCAAATCCTCCTGGCACGGCTGTGACCGTCCTCGCATCCTTTAATACGCATATAACCTGATATTCCTCCGCAAACTCTTTTGCAGTCTCTAGCAGCCTATTCTGGATAACCGCGACATCTTCTCGGATAAGCCTTGCCATCTCTCCTAAATGCGGCGTTACAATCACTGCGCATTTCGCCTCTCTCAGCCAATGCGGATTGTCAGCCACAATGTTCAGCCCATCTGCATCCAGGATAACCGGAACCACTGAATGCTGCAAAACTTTCTTGATTATGTCATGGGCATATGTCCCTGTGCCCAGCCCGGGACCTGCCACAACGACGGATGTCCATGAAAGAGATTCTTCCAGATTATCCGCCGCGGCTTCATACGTCTCTAAAATCGCCTCCGGTAAAAGCTGTTGTAAAATAATACGGTTTTCCTCAGGAACCATCACTTTCACCAGTCCCGCCCCTGTAAGGTAGGACGCTTTCGCGCTTAAATATGAGGCCCCTGCCATATTTTTCTGCCCTGCAATGGTAAGGACTTTCCCATAACTACCCTTGTTGGAACGTGTCTTGCGGCAGGGAATCTCACATAAATCCCCCATATCCAAGCAAAATGTATTGGGCTTCGCAGTTAGGAAACTGCAGCGGTCAATGCCAATCTCCTTGACCACAACCTCCCCCGCATATTCTGCTCCCGGAAACAGCATAAGCCCTAATTTGGCAAATGCAAATGTCACCGTCATATCGGCATAAAACCCTGCGCCCATCACCGCACCGGTATCCGCATTGATTCCCGATGGGATATCAACCGCTACTTTCTTCCCGCGCAGTTCATTCATCTCCAACACATATTCCAGACAAAGTCCGGTAAGGTCTCTTGTCAGCCCAATGCCGAACAAAGCATCGACTACCATATCGAATTCCCTGTTCGGGATACGGCTCTCAATGGGAATCTGATACCGCTCCAATATCCCCATCTGCACCTTCGTCTCTTCCGATACTGCCCTAGCGCCAGGAGGCATGACAACTGTAACCGCATGGCCTTTCTGCCATAGCAGCCTTGCAATGGCAAGCCCATCCCCGCCGTTATTCCCAGAACCGCAGACTATCAGGATTTCCTTCACAACAGAAGTTCCCGAAAGGGTTTTCTCAATCTCCTCCACAACCCCCAAAGCAGCACGTTCCATCAATATCAGGGATGGCACGCCGAAATAATCAATGGTATTTCTATCGCATTGTTTCATCTGACCGCTGTCCACCAGAATTCTCATCTTCTTCCTCCTTCTCCAAAAAACAGTTCAGCCTCGCCATTCGTAAAGCACAGGCTGACTGAACTGTTACTTATATTCGTCTTCGTATTTCAAGTCAAAAATATCTACTACCTGGGCGCCAAAAATATCATGCAGATAGGCGTAGATTCCCCTGTTCTGCTCTTCAATCGTCTCCCTGCGGTAAATCTTGGTCTTAAGTTCCGTCCGCATCTGGGCAATCCTCACAACCAGCTCTTCGCGCTCCGCCTCATTGCTGTTCATAATCCGGTAGCAATACTCCATTGTCTCTACCATAAGCAGAAAGTTATCTTCTTCCATTTCTTCCTGCAGTTTCTTAAGCTGCCTATCCCCATCTTCCATCTTATCATTGATTTCCGTAATAAGGCGGCGGTCTTCCTGCAGCTTCCTGGTCTCCTGCCCATGCTCGCCGATTTCATCCATATTGACCACAATATTCTTCATCAGCTTCTGTTTCAAGACTTTCATGTCCTTGAGTTCCTGATTGAACCTGCCCTGCGCTGCCAGCTGCTTATTCAGCTTATGTTCCAGACGCTCTATTTCTTTCGGCTTATCATCCAAAAACAGCTGATGCCACTTCTGGTCTAAAATCAGCAAAGGTATCCTTTTCCCATGGAGCATCTGCCCGAATCCAGGCATCACATTTTTCTTCTTTCCCATCTTTATCACTTCTTATCCGTTAATTTTTTGTAGTTTGCAAAATTATATGACAGCTGCATCAAGCTTTCCGAAAGATGAACGTTTTCGACCACAACATGCTCCGGCAGCTCCAAATCCAGATGTGCAAAATTCCATATCGCATGGATACCCAAATCCACCAGGATATTTGCAATCTCCTTAGCATGTTCCTTGGGCATGGTAAGCGCAGCAATATCTACAGGCCATTTCCGCACAAATACTTCCAGTTCATCCATCATGCGTACTTTAATGTCCCTCACGCAAGTCCCTTTCAGAGCAGGATTCACGTCAAAAAGCCCGATAATCACAAATCCACGCTTCTCAAAATTCACATAATTGGCAAGCGCCTGCCCTAAGTTGCCCGCACCAATCACAATCATGTTGTGCCGCTGGTTGATTCCCAAAATATTGCCGATTTCGTCATAGAGGTACTTGACGTTATAGCCATACCCCTGCTGTCCGAAGCCGCCAAAATTATTGAGATCCTGGCGAATCTGCGATGCCGTCACACGCATCCGCGCACTTAAATCGTTTGATGAAATCCGCTCTACGCCATCGTCCAAAAGCTCTCCCAAATATCTGTAATATCTTGGCATCCTGCGGATGACTGCCTGAGATATTTCCTTCTCCATTGCTTTTCCTCCTACTATGGCATTCCTGCATACATTTTATTATAATGAATCCCGCAATGGATGTCAATGTGTGAAAAATTTAACACTCTACATCAAGCAACAGTCCAGCCAGCCGAAAGAAAGCGAGGCAAATCTGTTACTGCATCAATTCTCCCCATTTCTCATATAATTCTTCCAGTTCCCGCTGCTTCGTTTCATATTCCTGATGGAGTTCCTGCAGCTTTGCCGAATTAGTGGCAATCTCGCTGTCCGCAAAGGCTTCCTCAAGCTCGCCTATCCGCTGTTCCGTCTCTTCAATGGCAGCTTCCGTTTTCTTGCGGTCATTCTCCAGCTTGCGCTGGCGCGCCTGCTCCTCCTTGCGCTGTTTCCAGTCCAATTTGCTGGCGGACTCTTCCTCTGGCTGTGATATTCCCTGCTGCCCCGGCACATAGATGTCCGTCAGTTCCCTGCATTTCTCCAGATAATAATCGTAATTGCCGATGTAATTTACCAATGTCTGCCCTGTAAGGTTTAAAATGCGGGTAGCCGTCTTATTGATAAAATAACGGTCATGGGATACAAACAGCACCGTCCCCTTGTAACGGTTCAAGGCCTGCTCTAAGATTTCCTTGGAGGTAATGTCCAAGTGGTTCGTAGGCTCGTCAAGAATCAGGAAATTAGCCTCGGACAGCATCAGTTTGGCTAGGGAAACGCGCCCGCGCTCCCCGCCGCTCAAATCTGAGATACGCTTAAACACTTCGTCTCCTGTAAACAGGAATGCCGCCAGGACATTGCGTATTTCCGTGTTAGTCAGGCTTGGATACTCGTCCGATATTTCTTCCACCAAGGTCTTTTCCATATGCAATACCTGATGCTCCTGGTCGTAATAGCCAATGTGGACGTTAGTTCCTAGCGTCAATGTCCCGGCGTCCGCCTCTGTCATCTCGTTAATGATTTTTAAGATAGTCGTCTTTCCTGTCCCATTGTCCCCAATCAGCGCCACGCGCTCCCCGCGTTTGATCTCAAATGAAATATCAGAAAAAAGCTGCTGTCCCGGATACGCTTTCGCCAGCCGCTCCACGCACAGAACATCATTGCCGCTGACAATCCGCGGCTCCAGATTCAGGTGGATATCGGTATTTTCTTCCACCGGTTTTTCCAGCCGTTCTATCTTATCCAGCATCTTCTCACGGCTCTCAGCACGTTTGATAGATTTCTCACGGTTAAAAGACTTGAGCTTGGCAATGACTTCCTCCTGATGCTTAATCTCCCGCTGCTGATTGTAATACTGTTTGAGCTGCGCTTCCCGCACCTGCGCCTTTTTCACGGCGTAGTCACTGTAATTGCCGAGGAATACGGACACCTGGTGGCGGTCCAGCTCTACTACTTTATGTACCACCCGGTCCAGAAAATACCTGTCATGGCAGACAATGACCACCGCTCCCTTATAATTGAGCAGAAATGTCTCCAGCCAGGTGATGGAACCGATGTCCAGATGGTTGGTCGGCTCATCCAATAAAATCACATCCGGCTTCGTCACCAACAGCTTGCCCAGACAGACCCTGGTACGCTGCCCGCCAGACAATTCCTGCATATGCTTGCCGAATTCTTCTTCTGCAAATCCAAGTCCTTTCAGGACGCCTGTAATCTCACTCTTATAGGACAGGCCGCCCTGACGCTCAAATTCCAGATTCAGACGGTTGTAGCTGTCGAGAAAAGCTTCCAGTTCACTTCCGTCTAAGCTGCTCATCTTCTTTTCCATGGAGACCAGCGTCTCCTGCATGGAAATAAGTTCTTCCTTCGCCAAAAGAACTTCCTCATAAATCGTCCTGTTTCCTTCAATATCAGGATTCTGGGGCAGGTAGCCAATCGTCTTATTCTTGGCTAAGATTACCTCGCCGCTGTCCGCCTCCAGCTCTCCCATAATAATCCGAAGCAGGGTGGTCTTCCCTGCTCCGTTAATACCTACAATTGCCGCTTTCTCATATTCCTCAATATGGAAAGATGCATGTTGGATGATTTCGTCTGTACCAAAGGCTTTGCTGATGTTTTGGCAGGCTAAAATCATAATTTCCTCCTTCTATAACAAACGTTCCAGTTCTTCACGGATTGCCTTAATAAACCCTTCGCTGTTCAATACAGTCGGATGTTCAAGTGTCGTAATCAATGCAAGGTCTTTCGTCATCTTACCAGATTCTATGGTAGCTAAACATGCCTGTTCCAGCTTGTCTGCAAAGCCGGAGAGTTCTGCAAGACTGTCTAATTCCCCGCGCTTTCTCAGCGCTCCTGTCCAGGCAAAAATAGTTGCCACGGAGTTGGTTGACGTCTCCTCTCCTTTCAGATGCTTGTAATAATGGCGCTGTACTGTACCGTGGGCTGCTTCGTATTCAAAATAACCCTCGGGGGATACGAGAACCGATGTCATCATCGCAAGGGATCCGAATGCCGAACTCACCATATCGCTCATAACGTCGCCGTCATAATTCTTACATGCCCAGATAAACCCGCCCTCAGCTTTCATAATCCTTGCCACTGCATCATCAATGAGCGTATAGAAATATTCAATGCCAGACGCCTTAAATTTTTCATCATACTCCTTGTCATAGATTTCCTGGAAAATATCTTTAAACGTGTGGTCATATTTCTTGGAAATTGTATCCTTGGTGGCAAACCATAAATCCTGCTTCGTATCCAGCGCATAATTAAAACAGCTTCTGGCAAAGCTTTCAATCGAATCATTGAGGTTATGCTGGCCCTGAATCACGCCTGCCCCTGTAAAGTTATGGATCAGTTCTCTCGTCTCCGTGCCGTCTTCGGCTGTATAGACCAGTTCACATTTGCCTGCGCCCGGTATCTTCATCTCACTCGCCTTATACACATCGCCATAAGCGTGACGCGCAATCGTAATCGGTTTCTTCCAGTTTTTCACGCAAGGCTCAATACCTTTGACGGTAATCGGCGTACGGAATACCGTACCGTCCAAAATGGCACGGATGGTCCCATTAGGGCTTTTCCACATTTCTTTCAGATCATACTCTGTCATACGCGCTGCGTTCGGC
Organism: uncultured Lachnospiraceae bacterium; assembly: GCA_947565885.1. GTDB lineage: Bacteria > Bacillota > Clostridia > Lachnospirales > Lachnospiraceae > Petralouisia. Next base: position 9,804 of record CANOHX010000028.1, on the reverse strand, counting down.
GTGATTGTTGCACATTTCACGGCAACGCCGTATTTCTTAGTAGCATTTGCCGAGTCAAAAGTCACCTGGTCATCGGTCTCATTGCGATGTACCAGCCCCAGGTCATAATACTCCGTCTTCAAATCAATAAATGGCAGCAGCAATTCATCCTTAATCATCTTCCAGAGAATGCGGGTCATCTCATCTCCGTCCATCTCCACCAAAGGGGTTATCATTTTAATTTTATCCATCTTTCTGTCCTCCTGTAATGTTTTCCCACCCATAAGAATCTATCAGCTTCATCTCATTGGCAATATGTTTCCCCACTGCCTGTTCCGCTTTTTCCCCATCCTGCTCCTTGATTGCTTCCAAAATCTGACGATGCTCCCCAATAATCTCCCGAATCTTTCCTGGGACAGTCAAAAGAAACATACGCACCTGTTCCTGATAGAGGTAATAACTCTGCAGGATCCGTTTCAGCATCCGGCTGCCCCCTGCCTCATAGAGGATTTCATGGAACTTGCCGCCCAACTCGGCAACCTGTCTGTCATGCCCCTTGCGCAAATGGTATTCCGCCAGATACAATATCTCTTCCAGCGCTTCTATCTGCTCTGCCGTTGCCATTCTGGCAGCCTGCCTGACACACAGCCCTTCTAATGCTGCACGGATATCATAAATATCTTTCATATCCTGCGCAGTGATGCCTACCACATAAGTACCCTTATTGGGAATAATCGCCACCAGCCCCTCGCGTTCTAACTGACGCAGCGCCTCGCGGACAGGCGTCCTGCTAACTCCCATCTCCGAGGCAATCAGCAGTTCCTTCAGCTCCTCATCCCTGCTGTATTTCCCGGCGATAATATCCTGCCGGATTTTTTGGAATATCTTCTGACCTAATAAATAATTTGCCTCACTCAAGGAATATCCGCCTCCCGTCATCTGCCATGATGATAGAAACCATACCAGAAATAATTGTATACAAGTGCACTTTTCCTTGTCAAGGGTAAATTTTAATGTATCGCCGATACCAGCCCCTGACGCCTCCCCTACTGAGTAAATCCTCTGCTAATTCCTGATATGCCGAAAGAATTTCCTTATATTCCCCCTCTGATACTCCATGCTCCGAAAACCTTGCTTTCTGGGAAACAGAAAAAATCCTTTCCCAGTCTGCCTCTGGCAATTCCTGCTTTAGATAAGCGCCATATTCCCTGTCATCCATCCCCCGCGGTCGCTTCTTTCCCATCTGATGCAGGATTCTTCCTATCTGGCCGCCGATTTCACAAACAGCACGGCTGCGGTCTTGCTGGATAATTCTCTGCCTCCATCTTCTGAGCAATAGTTTTCTGCGCCACCACAAAATCAAACATATAAGAAATACTGCTGAAATCGTCCCCAGAACTGCCGCAAACATCTGCCGAACTGCTTTATTTTCCAGAATGCCTGCTATGCCAAAACCATCTTCAGATGCATTGTCCTGTCCATCTTTCTTTGCCTGTTCTTCTTTCTTCTGCTCCTGTTCCTTTTGCTCCTCCTGCTGCTTTTGTTCTTCCTGTTTCTCTTGCCCTTCTTGGTTTTCCTGCTCCTTGGCTTTCTCCTGACGAGCCCTTTCTTCTTCATTCCTTGCCACGGCATGGACAAGGTCTTCTCCCTCTTCCTCGTTTTCCAATATTTCCACATAAGCCGGCGGCGTCGCCTCCATCGGGGTAAAGCCGATATTATCACCGTATATCTCGGTCCAGGCATGCGCACGCTCATCTGTCACAGATGCTGTCCATGTACCGTCCCCATTATCCTTAAAGTCGGAGGGCAGCACCAGATAGCCGCTGGCAAACCGCGCCGGAATGCCAAATGCGCGCAAGAACAGCGTTGCCGCGGAAGCAAAATGTACGCAGTAACCCTTGTGCTGCTCAAACAGAAAATATTCCACGCTGTCCTCCCCCTTGGGAACTTCTTCTAAGTCAAAGCTATAATAGTTATCCTCCCAGAGCAGCTGTTGGATGACCTTTATCTGGTGGTCCCTTTCCGTCATCGTGAACAGCTGCATTTCTTCCTCCGTCAGAATCTTTTGCATTTCTTCATAATACCAGACATCCCCCTCATGGGATTCTATTTTTTCAGTGGCCGCCTTCATCTGCTCCTCATACGAGGGATGTGTCCTTTGATATTCCTCCACATAAGCGCGCAGCTTTTCCAATCCCTCTTCGGGCAGCCTGGTATACATTTTTTCTGCATAATTTCCGTATGCTGTAAAAATCGTATTCCTTTTAGAAAAATCCTGAAATACGGCAGTCGTATCCATATAAATCCCCAGCGCTATTGAGATGTCATAGTCGCTCAGGCCCATATAGCTGTTCCACTGAAGCTTCCGCTCCTGCGTCGGCGGATAAATGCCGTCCGCCAAAAATTCCTGTTCCTCTGGCGCTTTTGTAAAATAAGGCATCAGCGAATACCGCCCCAACTGCTGCGTAAATTCCAAAGACGTATGTTTCACCCTGCCAAGCATTCCATAATTTAAGAGAATCTCATAAGGAAAAGACTGGACAATCTTAGCATATGTTTCTTCATCGCCGCCCATTCTTTGCGCCCAATCGGAAAATTCCTGCCTGGATACCCGCTCCCATGCTCCATTTTTATACTCTCCTCCGGCAAATCCCCGGATATACAGAGGGTTGGATATCGGATAATCCACGGTAATCTTAAAGACTTCCTTGCCGGTAAATTGCGGCTTAGAATTTTTGAGCGCATAATTCCGCTGCTCCCTGCCTGAGAATAAGGAACTATGGGAAATTCTCTCTGTGAGGGCTATCAATTGGTCTTCCAGGGCAAGCTGCCTGGGATACCACTGCTCATGCCACAGCTCTATCTGCGCCCACAATTGCCCATTATTGGTAACAAGCAGTGATACGGCAATGCTTACCGCTATCATAGAACCCAAAAGGATATTCCCCCGCTCTCTCATATCTAAAACTTCTAGAAGCAGTCCGGCAAAAGCCAGCAAAATGCCCACGTAAGAAGCTGCCCAGCCCACGATAAGACCTGCTGCAACAAGCAGCACAGGGAGGAAGGCACAGGCCAGGAGATGGCGTCGCCTATCCCTGGTGTTCACAACAAGCAACCCCTCCAGAAATCCCAGCACAACGAACAGGTACAATAAAGCAACCCGGTCATAGTTCTCCTGTGTGTCCAGATACCACAGAAGATACTCGGTCCCATTATATGCATTCCACAATTCCAACACAATGTTTGCCAGCTCTTTCATGCCTGTCAGTAAAATTTCCTGAAATCTCACAGCTACTGCACTAAGTACGCCTGCAAAGAGCAGGACTTCTGCCAAGCGCCACTTCCATCCCCGCCGCACAGGCTGCAGGACAAATGCCAGGACTGCCGCTGCCAGAAAGCTGGTCCGGCAGGGAAGCCCTGTTTCCAGAATGCTTTCCAGACACAGAAACATGCCCGACAGGATTAGGAACAGGCAGACTATGCCCTGCACAGACCTCATCCATGACTTTGTCCTTTTTGCCTTTGCCTCTCTCATAAGCATTCTCCTGTCACAACATCAACTCCAGTTTTGCCAGTTGCCCTCTCACTTTCTCTGGTTTCATCCCAACTTCCAGTTTATGGTTACAATACAATTCCAGCTTGTGGTTCAGCACTATCTGGGACGCATATGTCTCCCCTGGAAAAGCCTTGCCATACGTCTCGGGGTTTGCCCCTTTTTCCATCTTGCCAGGAAGTATCTCACACCAGAAATCCAACAAATCTTCCGTCTCCCGAATTGCCTTGCGGCAAAGAAGTTCCTGATACCGCTCGTCCCTCCATACCAGATAATGAGCACATTCCTGCTCCAGCAATTCCTGGGAAAGGCTGTGCAGGATTTCCCAATAGACACGCGACTCCTTTTTGCCCATAGTGGACGGCTGTGCATCTAAAAAAATTACTACATTACAGCCCATAGGCATACTCATTTCCGCTACAATCAACGTATCGCCCTTAGCAGAAAGCTTCCAGTGAATACGGCTTGGCCGGTCGCCCTTCTGGTACTCGCGCAGCTTTAAGGTCTCCGAGGGGTCATCGCCGCTGATTTGAGGATGGTACTGCTCGCCATCCGACAAAAACAGGCGCGTGCGTATGCCTATCTTCATATTTGTCGCGTAGGCGGCTGGAAAAACCATCACCTGTTTTTGTTCCTGTACCTTGATGCGAAAGTGTAAAAGCCTCATCCATTCATAACAGCAGATATAGCTGCATCGCGTCTGCCACAAACCAAACTCCGGCTCCTTAAGCCTGCCGGTCAGCTCTGCCAATTCTCCTGCCGGCACTTTTCCCTCTGCCTTCACCCACTGTTTTTTTCCAGTCGCCGTATTTAAGACTTCAATTTTCGCCTGCACACGCGGAAAATAAACTGAACTTTTATTTTCCACCCTGAGACCTACCAGATAATCGCCAGTATTTTCTATCGGATACGAGCAAAATAATAGCGCACATTCCAGCCTTTTTCTCATATAGGACAGCAGACAGAGAAAAAGCGGCGGCAACAAAACGGCGGTAAAGCACACCGCCATCAATCCCCTGCTTGTATATAAAACTGCAAGATAAAACATCCCTGCTGTCCCCAGCATATACAATATGTTCTTCCACATATCTTACTCCCATCAAAGGCTCTTCGGTGCCGACACCTGCTGCAGGATTTCCTCGAGCACCTGGTTGGCATCCATATGTGCCACCCGCGCTTTCGTGCCAAGGACAATCCTGTGGGCGCAGACTGCAAAAAAGATATCTTTCACGTCTTCGGGAACCACGTAGGAACGCTGGCGCAGGAACGATACCGCTTTCGCCATCTGCAGAACGTTCATCGTTCCCCTGGGACTGAGCCCAAGGTCAATCATCGGATGGTTCCTGGTCTTGTCCGCCAAATCCTCCACATACTGGTAAATTTCCTCATGGACAAATACCTTATCTGCCATCTGCTGCATGGAAACCAGCTCCTCCCTGGAAACCACAGGCTGCACTTCTTCCCTGTTCTGCATCCCTTTGAGGATATGGATTTCCTCTTCCCTGTCTGGATATCCCAATTTCAGGCATACCATAAACCGGTCCAGCTGCGCTTCCGGCAGCATCCACGTCCCCGCGCTGCCAAAAGGATTCTGCGTTGCAATCACAATAAAAGGAGAGGGCACGTCATGGCTGATGCCGTCCACCGTAACTTTCTGCTCCTCCATAACCTCCAGCAGCGCGGACTGCGTCTTGGGGGAAGTCCGGTTAATCTCATCTGCCAGAAGCAGGTTACACATCACGCTCCCAGGCTGATAGACAAACGCGCCGCTTTCTTTCTGGTACATAGAAAAACCAGTCAGGTCCGAGGGCAGGACGTCCGGTGTAAACTGGACCCTGTTCTGCGCCAGAGACATAGAGCTTGCCAAAGCCATGGCAAGCGTGGTCTTGCCCACGCCAGGAATGTCATTGAGCAGGATATGTCCTCCTGCCAAGATTGCCGCCACCGCCTTGGCAATGCAGTCATCCTTGCCAATCACTGCCTTTTTCACTTCGTTGATTATCTCAAATGCCGGTATCTGTTTATGGTTATTTTCTGTCTTCATTGCTCCGTTTCCTCTGCTTTGTCTGATTCTTGTTTTATGCTCAATTGCTGCTGTTCTCATCCTTACCCCATGCCTTATTCCGCTTTTTTATGCTTCATGCGCTTGATGACTTTCAGCCTGGTAAACTCCTCCCTCTCTTTCTCCTCCAAAGCTCCCTGAATGCTTGCAACAAGAGCCTTATATTTAGGAATCGTAATATTCTGCAATGCATTAGCGCGCTTTTGTGTTTTCTTGATATTATAGGCAAGACGGTAGGCGCTGGTCTCAATCTGCGCCAGGCGTATGGTCAGTTCTTTTACTTTCTGGAATTTCTCACACGCTTTATCCAAAGACATCTTCGTTCCGAAAAAAGGATAATACGGCTTTAAGGTTTCCCCGCTGTATTCCACCTTGGGAATCTCCGTGCCCATCACGCTGCGCCTCTTGATGGTAATGGAATTTTCCACCGGCACATTCTGGCTCAAGGCTTCTACCTCGTGAATTCCCATTTGGATATTTGCTTTCTGCAGCGCAAGATAAGCGCTGGTAAACGTCTCGTCTATTTCCCTTTGGATGTCCGTTGCCTGTTCGATCAGTTCCATCAGTTCGCGAATTAAGATGTTACGCTTCTTATCCATCAAATCATACCCCTGTTCAGACAGGGCAAGGGAATTCTTCGCCAGGATTAAATTTCCTTTTGTAGGAAATGTATTGGGATCCATCGTTTAGCCTCCTTTCCTGCAAGCAGGAAGTATCGTTGGCGAATGGCTACTTTCGCGGCGCATCGCTCATATATTTTTCAAGAATCTTTGTGTCTATACGGTCAAGTTCTTCCCTTGGCAGGATACGCAAAAGCCGCCATCCAATATCTAAGGTCTCCTCAATCGTGCGGTTCTCGTTTATTCCCTGAGCCACAAATTCTTTCTCAAAACAGGCACCAAATTCCAGATACTTCTTGTCGGTTTCCGATAGCTCATCTTCCCCAATGACACTTGCCAGGTCGCGCGCTTCGCCTACCCTGGCATAGGAGGAGAACAGCTGGTTGGCTACATCCTGGTGGTCCTCCCTCGTATATTCGGCCCCAATGCCGTCCTTCATCAGGCGGGACAGGGATGGGAGCACATTGATGGGCGGGTAAACATTTTTCTGATGCAGGGAACGCTCCAATACAATCTGCCCTTCCGTGATATATCCGGTCAAATCCGGGATGGGATGGGTGATATCGTCATTGGGCATCGTAAGGATTGGAATCTGCGTCACGCTTCCCTCCCTGCCCCCGACAATCCCGGCACGCTCATATAGGGTTGCCAGTTCACTATAGAGATACCCTGGATAGCCTTTACGACTGGGGATTTCCCCTTTGGAGGCAGAAATCTCGCGCATCGCTTCCGCGTAGGAGGTCATGTCCGTCAAAATCACCAGGATATGCATGTTCTTCTCAAAGGCAAGGTATTCCGCAGCCGTCAGCGCCATCTTGGGCGTAATCAGCCGCTCTGCCACCGGGTCATTGGAAAGATTAAGAAACATCGTCACATGGGAACTGACGCCACTCTCCTCAAACCTCCTGCGGAAGAAATCAGCCACGTCATACTTAAGCCCCATTGCCGCAAATACAATGCCAAATTCCTCCTTGGAATCCTCCCCTAAGGAAGCCTGCTCCACAATCTGTGCGGCAAGCTGGTCATGAGGCAATCCATTCCCGGAAAAAATAGGAAGTTTCTGTCCACGGATTAAGGTCGTCAGCCCATCAATGGCGGAAATGCCGGTACGGATATAATTTCTCGGATACTCTCTGGTACAGGGATTTAAGGGCAGCCCATTTACATCCCGCACGACCTCCGGCTCAATCCTGCCCAGCCCGTCAATCGGCTCTCCCAGTCCGTTGAAAGTACGTCCGAGGATTTCCAGGGAAAGTCCTATCTCCATGGGGTGTCCGCTCAGCCTGGTATGCGTATTCTGCAAGGACATGCCATCCGTATTGTCAAAGACCTGGATAACTGCCTTATCCTCATCCACGGCAACGATTCTACCCTTTTTGCGCTGCTTCCCCTCCACCACGAATTCTACCACTTCCTCATAGGAAGCATTTTTTACTCCCTCCAGAACAATCAGGGGACCATTAATGTCACTTAACCCTAAATACTCAATTGCCATATCTGCCCTCCTATGCATTGCTCTCCATCAATCTCTGATAAAATTCATCAATCATCTTACGGTATTCCTCAAATTTGTACATATCCTTATTTGCCACATCATATTTGATGGCAATAATTTTCTCAAAAATACGGTCCTCCTTGAGCAACGCCATCGGCATCCCCAGTTCAATCAATGCTCTGCATCTCTCATAAAGATAGAGGATAATTTTCATCATCTCAAGCTGTTTTTCCATGGGGACAAAAGTATCTTCCGCATGGAATGCATTCTGCTGCAGAAATCCCAGGCGGATGACCCTTGCAATCTCCAAAATCAGCTTCTGGTCGTCAGGCAGGACATCACTGCCAATCAGTTTCACAATCTCATTCAGGCGGCTCTCGGTAGTCAGGATATGGAGCAGTTCGTTCCTGCTGGGAATAAAATCTGCTCCCACATTAGCCCCATACCAATTCTCCAGATCGCCTAAATATTCTGTATAGCTGGTCAGCCAGTTGATTGCCGGATAATGCCTGGCATAGGCAAGCGCCTTATCAAGCGCCAGAAAACAGCGCACGAAACGCTTGGTATTCTGCGTCACCGGCTCGGAAAAATCACCGCCCTGCGGGGAAACTGCGCCGATTATGGTCACACTCCCATCCGTGCCGTTCAGATTCTCCACGTACCCGGCGCGCTCATAAAATGCCGACAGCCTGGAGGCAAGATAAGCCGGAAATCCTTCTTCCGCCGGCATCTCTTCCAGCCTGCCGGAGAGCTCTCGCAGCGCTTCTGCCCAGCGGGAGGTGGAATCTGCCATGATTGCCACATGATATCCCATATCCCGGTAATACTCGGCGAGCGTCAGCCCTGTATATATGCTGGCTTCTCGTGCCGCCACCGGCATATTGGAAGTATTGGCAATCAGCGTGGTCCGGTCCATCAAAAGGTTTCCGGTCTTTGGATCCGTCAGCTTGGAAAACTCTTCCAGCACATTGGTCATCTCGTTGCCGCGCTCCCCACAGCCGATATAGATGATAATGTCCGCATCCGACCATTTGGCAAGCTGATGCTGCGTCATCGTCTTACCCGTGCCAAAACCGCCGGGAATCGCCGCCGTTCCGCCTTTGGCGATAGGAAACAGCGTATCTAAAATGCGCTGTCCGGTCACCAATGGGCGGTCTGCCGGATAACGCCTGTGAATCGGGCGCGGAATGCGGATTGGCCATCTCTGCGTCATCGTCAGAGCCGCCTCGCTCCCATCCGGTTTTCGGATTGTTACCAGTGGATCCTCTATGGTATAGCTGCCATCCTCCGCCGTCCAGATAACTGTGCCGTCCATATCAGGCGGTACCATGACTTTGTGGAGGATTGCCGACGTCTCCGGTACCTGGGCAATAATCGTACCTCCCGATACCACATCGCCACATTTTACACAGATCTTGGCCTCCCACAGGCGGCTCTTATCCAGCAGGTCCACGCTGACGCCGCGGGGTATGTATGCGCCGTTCTCCTCCCCAATCAGCTGCAATGGCCGTTCTATGCCATCAAAAATATTCGTGATGATCCCCGGCGCAAGCGTCACGCAGATGGCGCTTCCCGCACCCTCCACAGCCTGTCCAGGGCGCAGCCCCGTGGTCTCTTCAAATACCTGGATAACGGTTTCCTGCTTATTAAGGGCAATCACTTCCCCCACCAGGCGCTGCTCCCCCACGTAGACCATTTCTGACATCTGAAAGCCCAAGTTTCCTTTGATGGTAATAATCGGTCCATTGATTCCATAAATCTTGCCTGTCACGCTCATAGATAGGTCTCCTCCTGTTCCAGCTTCGTCACAAAGGATTCGTCAATGAGGATATTACGAGAACGTATCACCGCACGGATTCCTCCGCCAAAATCAATTTTACTGACAGTAAGCGCCGCGCCTGTCCTCTTCTCCAGTTCCGCTTTCTTTTCCGCATCGGAAGGATTGATATAGATGACGGCTTCCTCCTCCCCTGCTACCTCCATAGACATTTTTATCTTGGCAGCAAGATAGTCCCAGTAACTTTCTGTCTGTTGGTATTCTTGCAGAGGTAAAAGAGCTTCTGCAAGAATACCAACAGACAGAAAGTTACTGGGA
>CANOHX010000027.1 GCA_947565885.1 uncultured Lachnospiraceae bacterium | reverse complement strand
TCCGTCAGAAGAAGAAACAAGGGCTGCCAAAGAAGAGGAAGCAGAAAATCAGGGAGAATCGGAGGAAGCTTCTGAATCGGAGGAAGATTCAGGCGAAGATAGCGCAGGGGAGGAAGCTGCGGCAGAAGGAGAGGCTGGGGAAGCCCAGAACGAGAAGAAAGGCCTGTTTAAGAAAAAAGAAAAAAAGAATAAGCAGGAAGAAAAGATTGCCGAGCTTAGCGACCGCGTACAGCGTCAGATGGCAGAGTTTGATAACTTCCGTAAGCGGACGGAGAAAGAGAAAGCACAGATGTTTGAGGTGGGAGCGAAAAGCATCATTGAGAAAATCCTTCCCGTAGTCGACAATTTTGAGAGAGGTTTATCCGCTGTTCCCGAGGAATCAAAGGGCGACCCCTTTGTGGAGGGAATGGATAAAATATATAAACAGCTTATGACGGAGCTGGAAAGCCTGGAAGTAAAACCAATCGAGGCAGTAGGGGAAGAATTTAACCCTGAGTTCCACAATGCAGTTATGCAGGTGGAAAGCGATGAATTTGATTCTGGCGTGGTGGCGCAGGAGCTTCAGAAAGGTTATATGTACCGGGACAGTGTGGTAAGGCACAGTATGGTAGCAGTAGTTCAGTAGTATATTCAGATAATTATTTTTAAGAGGAGGTCTCTATTATGAGCAAGATTATTGGTATCGATTTAGGAACAACAAATAGCTGCGTGGCGGTTATGGAAGGTGGTAAGCCGGTGGTTATCGCCAATACAGAAGGAGCAAGGACAACACCCTCTGTCGTTGCGTTTACAAAGACCGGTGAGCGTCTGGTAGGCGAGCCGGCTAAGCGTCAGGCTGTCACCAATGCAGAGAAGACCATTTCTTCTATCAAGAGGGATATGGGTACAGAGAGCAAGAAAGTTATTGATGACAAGAAATATTCCCCACAGGAGATTTCTGCCATGATCCTGCAGAAATTAAAAGCGGATGCAGAGAATTATCTGGGTGAGAAGGTAACGGAAGCAGTTATTACGGTTCCGGCATATTTCAACGATGCGCAGCGTCAGGCAACTAAGGACGCGGGCAAGATTGCCGGGTTAGACGTAAAGCGAATCATTAACGAGCCTACGGCAGCAGCTTTGGCATATGGTCTTGACAATGAAAAAGAACAGAAAATCATGGTATATGACCTGGGTGGCGGTACGTTCGACGTATCCATCATTGAGATTGGCGAGGGCGTTATCGAAGTATTGTCCACCTCTGGAGATAACCGTCTGGGCGGTGATGATTTCGACCAGAAAATTACAGATTATATGCTGGCAGAGTTCAAGAAGACGGAGGGCATTGACCTTTCCAATGACAAGATGGCGCTGCAGAGGCTGAAAGAAGCTGCAGAGAAAGCGAAGAAAGAGCTCTCTTCTGCAACGACGACAAATATCAACCTGCCATTTATCACGGCAACGGCAGAAGGCCCCAAGCATTTTGATATGAACCTTACAAGGGCGAAGTTTGATGAGCTGACCCATGATTTGGTGGAGCGGACCGCTGTTCCGGTTCAGAATGCATTGAAGGATGCAGGGCTTACCGCTTCCGAATTAGGTCAGGTATTGCTGGTAGGCGGTTCCACGCGTGTTCCTGCTGTACAGGATAAAGTAAAGCAGCTGACAGGCAAAGAGCCGAGCAAATCCCTGAATCCAGACGAGTGCGTAGCCCTCGGAGCTTCCATCCAGGGCGGCAAGCTGGCAGGAGATGCCGGTGCAGGCGAAATCCTTCTGCTGGATGTAACGCCATTATCACTGTCTATTGAGACGATGGGCGGCGTGGCAACCAGGCTGATTGAGCGTAATACGACAATTCCTACCAAGCATAGCCAGATTTTCTCAACCGCAGCGGATAACCAGACGGCTGTTGACATCAATGTAGTACAGGGTGAGCGTCAGTTTGTAAGGGATAACAAATCCTTAGGCCAGTTCCGTCTCGATGGAATCCCGCCTGCAAGACGCGGCGTGCCTCAGATTGAGGTTACGTTTGATATCGATGCCAACGGTATCGTAAACGTATCAGCCAAAGACCTGGGAACAGGAAAAGAGCAGCATATTACGATTACAGCCGGTTCCAATATGTCTGAGGATGAGATTAATAAAGCAGTCAAGGAAGCAGCAGAGTTCGAAGCACAGGATAAGAAGCGCAAAGAAGCGATTGATACCAGAAATGATGCGGATTCTTTCGTATTCCAGACGGAGAAAGCGCTTGAAGAAGTTGGGGCAAACATCGATGCGGCAGATAAATCGGCAGTGGAAGCTGACCTCAGCGCATTAAAGGCAATGGTAGAAGCCCATCCGAATGCAGAGGAGATGACGGACGACCAGGTTGGCGAGATGAAAGCTGCCAAAGAAAAGCTCATGGAAAGCGCACAGAAAGTATTTGCCAAGATGTATGAAAATGCACAGGCAGCGCAAGGCGCGCAGGGTGCAGGACCGGATATGGGAAATGCTTCCTACAGCAGCGCGGACGATGACGTGGTAGATGCAGATTATAAAGAGGTATAAGACTGAAAGGTCGAAGCATGGAATGATTGGATTTTCACAGGTAACTTGCAAAAAGGGAGTTTGTCATGGCAGAGCAAAAGAGAGATTACTATGAAGTCCTGGGTGTGGATAAGAATGCAGATGATGCAACAATCAAGAAAGCGTACCGTGCGCTTGCCAAAAAGTATCATCCAGATATGAATCCGGGGGATGCGGAAGCAGAGAAAAAATTTAAAGAGGCATCTGAGGCATATGCGGTGCTGAGCGATCCGGATAAGAAACGCCAGTACGACCAATTTGGGCATGCCGCCTTTGAGGGCGGAATGGGAGGTGGCGGAGGATTTGATTTCTCCGGCATGGACATGGGCGATATATTTGGCGACATATTTGGCGATTTGTTTGGCGGAGGAAGAAGACGTTCCTCTGCCAGCAATGGTCCCATGAAAGGAGCTAACTTGCGCGCCGCGGTGCGCGTTACGTTTGAGGAGGCTGCGTTTGGCTGTGAGAAAGAAATTGAAATCACCTTGAAAGACGAATGCCAGACCTGCCATACGACCGGCGCGAAACCGGGAACCAGCCCGGAGACCTGTACGAAATGCGGCGGGAAGGGCAAAGTTGTTTACACCCAGCAGTCTTTCTTGGGCATGGTCCAGAACGTGCAGACTTGCCCGGAATGTCGGGGAACCGGTAAAATCATCAAAGATAAATGCCCGGACTGCCATGGGACGGGGTATATCGCCAAGCGCAAAAAGATTAAAGTCACCATTCCGGCAGGAATTGACAATGGACAGAGCGTCCGCATACGGGATAAGGGCGAGCCGGGAACGAACGGCGGGCCGAGAGGGGATTTGCTGGTCGAGGTAAACGTCAGCAGACACCCGATTTTCCAGCGCCAGGACATGAATGTCTATTCGACCGCGCCGATTTCATTTGCCCAGGCAGCTTTGGGCGGCGAGGTACGCATCAATACGATTGACGGCGATATCTTATATGAAGTTAAGCCAGGTACGCAGACGGATACCAGAATCCGCCTGAAAGGCAAGGGAATCCCCTCCCTTCGCAATTCTTCTGTCCGTGGTGACCATTACGTGACCCTGGTAGTGCAGGTGCCTACCAGCTTAAATAGCGAGGCGAAAGAAGCGCTGCGTAAGTTTGACGAGGTGAGCGGACAGTCCTTAAAGAAGCAGGACGGCGCAGCGGGCACGGAGAAAAAGAAAAAAGGGTTTATGGGAAAAATAAAAGAAACATTGGAAGATATGTAAATTTGAGCTGTATTCTGTGAAATGCCGCAGAGTACAGCTTTTGTTACTGTTCACACAGGACTTTGCATTTACTGCAAAGTCCGTAAGAAAATGATTCAGGTGTGAGCAAATCCCATTCGCAAAGCGAATTTTACATGGATTTGCGAATATTACTGTGAACGGAGTGAACAGTAACTAGCTTTTGCCTTTTTCCACGCAAACGCAGAGTTTCTTCTTGCCAATCTGTTTTTCCTATTATATAATGGGGAGAGCATAGGCATGGTAATTATAGTCAAACAGATATGAGAAACAGGAGGGATTTATGAAAAAAAGAATTGCGGTACCGTTTTTGATGATGATGTTTCTATCCGTCGGAGTCATGCAGGTACATGCCGAGATGGTTAAGACTGAGAGCGTGACGCTGACAGAAGAGGAACGCTACCAGGAGGAGTATTATGGACAGCCAGCGCCCAGGTATGCTGTGGGGAAAGGGACGCGCAGCCTGGCAAGTATGGGGCAGACATTGGAGGAGTATATTGTGGCGGCATTGGAGGCTTTTGAGACGGAAATTGATGTATCCGCTTATAATCTTCCAGTTTCACAGGCGGGAGAATATTTTAAGATTCTGAATAATAATCCTCAGTTGTTTTATGTAAAGGGCAGTTATAGCATTTCTTATATGGGTGATACGATTCTTAAATATAACGTGACATATCTTTACAGCCAGGAGGAAGCAGAACAGATGCGGGAAGAACTGGAGGAAGCTGTCGATGAGGCGGCGTCACAGGTTGACGCTTCATTGGAAGATTACCAACAGGCGCTTATCGTGCATGATTATCTGGTGCAGAACTGCGAATACGATAAAGAGCGGCTGGACGCGAATAACGTGCCGGATATTTCCCATACGGCATATGGCTCCATGGTTAACAAGATTGCCGTGTGCGATGGCTATGCGGATGCGTTTGCCTATATCATGAAAGACAGGCTGGGAATTCCATGTGAGGTAATCAGCAGCGATGCGATGGCGCATGCCTGGAATATGATTGAAATTGGCGGACAGTGGTATCATGTGGACGCCACCTGGGATGACCCCACCTGGGACTGTATCGGCAGGGTCATGCATAATTTTTTCCTGCTCAGTGATGCTGCAATATCGGACACGGATCATAACCACTCTGCCTGGAGCGACGGCCATACGGCGGATTCCACGCTCTATGACGAGGCGTTCTGGTCAGGCGTAAGTTCTGCCATCTGCTATGTAAATGATTCCTGGTATTATTCCAAATATCAGCCAGATGATGATGATATGCAGATGGAACGGGCAGTAAAGCTGATGAAAAAAGAAGGGACACAGCTTCTTGCAGATGGCGAGGATGAAGTGTATGCGACGTCTGTCTGGTCATTTGGCAACAGTTATTTTCCGAGAAGTTTTATGTATCTTGCCAAAGTAGGGGATAAGGTCTATTTCAATACTTCGACGGAAGTTTACCGCATGAATGCAGATGAGAGCGTAGATAGATTCCACAGCCCGCAGGACCTTGCAGATGAGCTGATTGATGGGTTTACAGCACGTGGAGGAGAATTCTACTATTCCTCGAAGAGTGATTTTTTGTCGAGCGGGAAACAGGATAATATCCGTAAGATTATCGTTCCTAAGCTGGAGGGCATTTCAGCGGAGGATGTAACAGGGACTTACAATGGACAGCCGTATCTGATTGAAGTGGCTGGGGTTCAGGATGGCGATGTCATAAAATATGCAGGGGAAAATGGGAAGTATCAGGCTGTCCAGCCAGAGATGGTGGATGCCGGTACCTATGAGGTACGCTATCAGGTGGAGCGGGAAGGCTACGCATCTTTCCAGGGCAAGGCGACAGTGACAATCGAGCAGGCAGCCCCCACCTATGAACAGCCGCAAGGGATTGCTGGAAACAGCGGCAATACGTTAGCGGATGTGCAGCTGCCAGCAGGATTTACTTGGCAGGAACCGGATACGCAGCTGCGTGAAGAGGGTTCCCACAGCTATCCGGCAACGTATACGCCGGAAGATACGAAGAATTACCAGACGGTGAACGTAAGCATTGCGGTGGAAGTAACATGTCCGGGACATACATATGTCTCAGAAATCACGAAAGAGCCGGTGGGGACAGAAAAAGGAATCATAACCTATACCTGTACGCTGTGCGGAGATAGCTATTCAGAGGAGATTGATGAACTGCCGCCAGAAATCACAGGCATTACGGCAGAAGATGTAACCGGGACTTATAATGGTCAGGCATATACAATTGCAATCTTTGGCGTGGAAGAAGGGGATATCGTGCAGTATGCCCTGAAAAGCGACGGCGAAGCGGTATTTGCAGGAGAGCAGCCGGAAATGGTAAATGCCGGTACTTACGAGGTGTTATACAAGGTGTCAAGGACTGGGCATCAGACGTTTGAGGGAAGCGTGCGTGTTGTGATTGCGCGTGCCAAGCCGCAATACAGCATCCCCACAGCCCTGAAAGGAACAAGCGGGACTGCTCTTGGAACCATAGAACTGCCAGATGGCTTTATGTGGCAGACAGATCCGCAGACAAAGTTATCTAAGATTGGCAACCAAAAGTTTCTTGTATGTTATATACCAGAGGACCAGGTCAATTACCAGAGTGTGATGGACATTGAGGTGACAGTGGAAGTAACTTGCCCGCGCCATCAGTATCAATCCGCAGTAACGAAAGAGCCATCCGAGACGCAGAAAGGGCAGAAGACCTTTATATGTAAGCTGTGCGGCAAGACGTATACTGAAGAGATACCAATGCTCTCCCCGGCGAAGCCTGCCGGAGTCACCGGGCTTAATGTGGCAAGAAGGACAACAAATTCCCTGTCCTATTCATGGCAGAGTGTACCGGGAGTAAAATACCGCCTGGTACTCTATCAAGGGACCGGGGCGGTTTCTCAAATAGAGACAACAGGAAATGCCTATACTTATAAGAATCTGAAGTCCGCAACATTTTATACGCTGCAGGTTACGCCGTATCGCGTTGTCAATAATAAAAATGTCTATGCGTCTGCGGCCGGCAGCGTAAGGACGGCAACATCTCCGGCAAAGGCGAAACTCAGCAAGGCAAAGAGGAGCGGGGGCAGTAAGGTAAAACTGACCTGGAAGAAAGTTGCCGGAGCCAGCGGTTATGAAATTTTCATGAAGACCGGGAATGGGAAATTTAAAAAAGTTAAGACAGTTGGGAAAGGAAATACGCTTTCGTTTACAAAGACAAAACTCAGTAAGAAGAAATCGTACAGTTTTAAGATACGCGCGTATGTGACTGTAGATGGAAAGAAAATTTATGGCGCAGACAGCAATGTAAAAAAGGCAAGATAACAGCCGTTTAACTACAATTTATGGGCGGTAGATACAAATTGACAAATGTGTAACAGCACAGCCATAGTTTACAGGCAGCAGATACAAAGGGGGAAAAAAGATGGATCAGCCGAAACGGCAGCTGGGGAAAGTGATTCGGGAACCAATGTCGGAAGATCTTCAGTCCAGGATGCTGCGCAGGGAGCGGCAGCAGCTGGAAGAGGACAGACGCAGATTCAAACAGGAGCAGCAGGATTTTAACCGGAGGAAGACTCTGGAGCAAAAACGTATGGCGGAGGAGAAGCATCTGTTCCAGATGAAGTGGAAAATTCTTGAGGAGGAGCTGCAGAAGCTTGCCCATGACCGTGAGGATATTGAGAAAGAGAAGAAACGTTATTCTCGCGGAAGCAATCAGGGAAAAACGGCAAATGTCTCCCTCCCGGAAGCGCAGATGTTTTTCTCCGGCGTCAATAATATGGCTGCGCTTAAGAAAAGGTATAAGGAACTCACGAAAATTTACCATCCGGACAATGTGGCGGGAGATACGAATACGCTGCAGGAAATAAACCGGGTTTATGACAGCCTGAAGAAGCAGTTTAAGAATTGAGGAACATGGGTATGAAGTGGAAGCAGTATACCATCCAGACAACGACCCAGGCGGAGGACCTTGTCAGCAGCATGCTGGCTGACCTGGGCATTGAAGGCGTGCAGATTGAAGATAATGTACCTTTATCGGCGGAGGAAAAGGAGCAGATGTATATTGACATTTTGCCCCAACTGCCGCCGGATGAAGGCATTGCGAGAGTCAGCTTCTTCCTGGAAGAAAGAGAGCATGGGGCGTTTCTTGCCCAAGTGCGGGAGGAGCTTGAGAACCTGCGGATGTTTGTGGACGTGGGCAGCGCCACAATCAGTGAGGGAGAGACGGAGGATAAGGACTGGGTTAACAACTGGAAGAAATATTTTAAGTCCTTTGTGATTGAGGATATCCTGATTAAGCCAACCTGGGAGGAGATGCCGCAGGCTGTGGATTACCGCTGCGTGATTGAGATTGATCCCGGAACTTCTTTTGGCACCGGCAAACATGAGACTACGCAGCTTTGTATCCGCCAGTTAGACAAGTATCTGGAACAGGGGGACAGGGTATTGGATGTGGGCTGTGGGAGCGGCATCCTTTCCTTGGTCAGCCTGAAACTTGGCGCAGCTTCTGTGGTGGGGACGGACATTGACCCCATCTGCATGGAAGCGACGAAAGATAATATGGAGATAAATCATCTGCCTAGGGAAAATGGCAGGTTTTACCAAGGGAACCTTATAGATGACAGTAAGCTGCAGGAGGAAGTAGGCGGAGGCTATGATATTGTAGTTGCCAATATCCTTGCTGATATCATCATCCCCCTGACGCCGGTGATTCCGGACTGCCTGAAAAAAGGCGGAATTTATATTACCAGCGGAATCATTGATTTTAAGGAGCAGGCGGTAAAAGAAGCTGTCGCTGCGGCGGGGCTTGAGATTTTAGAGGTTTGCCATCAGGGTGAATGGGTCAGCATTACCGCCAGAAAATAGCACAGGAGTGAGAATATGTTTCAGTTTTTTGTAGAGCCGGAGCAGATTTGCGGGACTAAAGCCGCCATCACAGGCAGTGATGTAAACCATATCAAAAATGTGCTCCGTATGCGCATTGGGGATGAGGTGCGTATCAGCGATAGCGAAGGAGGGGATTTTTACTGCGCTATCAGCCAGATAGAGAGTGAGGAAATTGCCCTTACGGTACTGCGGAAAGCTGAGGGGACGGAACCATCCCTTAAAGTTACGCTGTTTCAGGGTCTTCCCAAGGGAGATAAGATGGAATTGGTCATCCAGAAAGCCGTAGAACTTGGCGTTTATGAAATCGTACCGGTTGCCATGAAAAACTGTATAGTCAAGCTTGACGAGAAGCGGGCGAAAGCGAAACAGGCGAGATGGCAGGCGATTGCAGAGAGCGCGGCAAAACAGTCGAAACGCAGCATTATTCCCCAGGTGGGGATGGTCATGAATTTCAGGCAGGCAACAGAGTATGCCCAAGGTTTGGATGTGCGGATCCTGCCGTATGAGAACCAGCGTGGGATGGCGCATACCAGGGAAGTGTTCAGCACGATACCAAAAGGTTCTTCCGTAGGAATTTTTATCGGACCTGAGGGCGGCTATGATTCCGCAGAGATTGCACTGGCAAAGGAAGATATGGAGATGGTTTCCCTTGGGAACCGCATTCTTCGCACGGAGACAGCCGGACTCTGTGCGCTTTCTATGTTACAGTATGCAGTGGAAGATTAGGAGGATAATATGGAGGCGTATTTTGATAATTCTGCCACAACCTGCTGTTCAGAAAAGGTGAAAGAGATTATGGTACGCGCATTGACGGAGGATTACGGCAATCCCTCCTCTTTGCATGTAAAAGGGATGGAGGGGGAAAACTATATCCGGGATGCGCGGGATAAAATCTGCAAGACTTTGAAAGCCAAAGGCTCAGAACTGATTTTCACTTCCGGGGGCACGGAATCCAATAACCTTGCCCTCATAGGCGCGGCGATGGCTAACAGACGAAGCGGCAATCATCTGATTACCACGAAGATTGAGCATCCGGCAGTGGCAGCGCCCATGAAGTTTCTGCAAGAACAGGGATTTGAGGTAACGTATCTGGATGTGGACAGAAATGGCATCATTTCTCTGGAAGAGTTGGCGTCAGCGGTAACGGAAAATACCATTCTGGCATCCATCATGTATGTAAATAACGAGATTGGAGCAGTTGAGCCGATTGAGGAGGCTGCGCAAATCATTAAGAATAAAAATCCGCAGGCATTATTTCACGTAGATGCGATTCAGGCGTATGGGAAGTATGTCATCCATCCGGGCAAACTGGGGATTGACCTGATGTCTGTCAGCGGACATAAGATTCATGGACCGAAAGGAAGCGGATTCCTGTATGTGAAAGAGAGGACGAAACTGAAGCCGATTCTTTTCGGCGGCGGACAGCAGAAAAATATGCGTTCGGGGACAGAGAATGTGCCCGGGATTGCAGGCCTTGGGCAGGCAGCGAAAGAGGCGTATGAGGATTTTGCGGCAAAACAGGCACATTTATATCAGTTAAAAGAATCTTTCATTGAGGGTATGGCTGGGCAGAGTTGGGCGCATATCAATGGGGACAGACAGAACAGCGCGCCCCATATTGTCAG
This sequence comes from uncultured Lachnospiraceae bacterium, assembly GCA_947565885.1. Taxonomy (GTDB): domain Bacteria; phylum Bacillota; class Clostridia; order Lachnospirales; family Lachnospiraceae; genus Petralouisia. The sequence continues at coordinate 9,555 of CANOHX010000027.1, read as the reverse complement.
CCTCAGTGTGGACGGCGTCCGCAGCGAAGTGCTGCTCCACGCCTTGGAAGACAGGCAGATTTATGTCTCTGCGGGCAGCGCCTGTGCTTCCAACAAACCGGCAAAGAGTGCAACGCTTTTGGCAATCGGTATTGACAGGGAGTATCTGGATTCCACGGTGCGTATCAGTTTTTGCCCGCAGAATACTTTGGAGGAAGTGGGTTACTGCCTTGCCAGCCTCAAAGAGCTGGTTCCCATGTTAAGTAAGTATACCAGGCATTAGAAAGGAATTATCATGTTTAAAGCATTTTTGATAAAGTACGGAGAGATTGGCATTAAGGGGAAGAACCGCCACCTGTTTGAGGATGCGTTGGTACGGCAGATTAAGTATGCCTTAAAGACAGTGGATGGGGAATTCCAGATTAGCAAAGAACAGGGGCGCATCTATATCGAAGCGTTGTCAGAGTTTGATTATGATGAAGCATTGGAGAATCTGCAGCATGTGTTTGGCATTGTGGGAATCTGCCCGGTTGTGCTTACGGAAGATGAGGGATTTGACAAGCTGGCGGAAGATGTAATATCTTATCTGGACAAGCGTTATCCTGACAAACATCTGACTTTTAAGGTCAACACCCGGCGGGCGCGTAAGAGCTATCCCATGCCCTCCATGGAAGTGAATGCGGCGTTGGGAGAGCGGATATTAGAGGCATTTGCGGACATGAAAGTGGATGTGCACAATCCCGATATCCTGGTAAATGTGGAAATCCGTGGGAAAATCAATATTTACTCAGAAATCATTGCGGGACCTGGCGGGATGCCGGTTGGCACGAACGGCAAGGGAATGCTGCTATTGTCCGGCGGCATCGACAGCCCGGTGGCAGGCTATATGATAGCTAAGCGCGGTGTGAAGATTGACGCCGTTTATTTCCATGCACCGCCCTACACGAGTGAGCGCGCCAAACAGAAAGTCGTGGATTTGGCGAGGATTGTCGCAAAATATACAGGTCCCATTTATTTGAAAGTGGTGAATTTTACCGATATCCAGATGTACATTTACGAGAAATGCCCGCATGAGGAACTGACGATTATCATGCGCCGTTATATGATGCGGATTGCGGAGCATTTTGCCAGGGAGACGGAATCCCTCGGTTTAATTACCGGCGAGAGCATCGGGCAGGTGGCAAGCCAGACCATGCAGTCTCTGGCAGCGACGGACGAGGTCTGCACCATGCCGGTTTACCGTCCGCTGATTGGCTTCGATAAGCAGGAGATTATTGAACTTTCCAAGAAAATTGGCACGTTTGAGACGTCCATCCTTCCCTATGAGGATTGCTGTACGATTTTCGTAGCAAAACATCCGGTGACAAAGCCGAGCCTCAAGGTCATCCGGCGTTCGGAGCTGCATCTGAGGGAGCAGATTGAAGAGATGGTGAAGACTGCCATTGAGACGACAGAGACTATTATTGTAAAATGACCTGAGGGGGGACCAAATGACCTGAGAGGGGACCCAACGAAGTTGGGGAGAGTCCTGAGGTCTTTTGTAGTAGCCAATGAAGTACACAGAAGTTGGGGAGAGTCCTGAGGTCTCTTACCGTGACCAAAGAAGTAGAATGAAAAATCCCCCATGAATCTTCATGGGGGGATGTACCGTATTATGCGTAAAAATTAAACCAGATACGGCTTGATGACTTCCATAACTTCGTCTTCATTTTCTTCCGCATGGATTTTTAAATCTATGGGTTTGGACAAGTCAAGGCTGAAGATACCCATAATGGATTTGGCGTCGATAACATATCTTCCGGAAATCAAATCAAAGTCAAAGTCAAACTGAGTGATGGCGTTGACGAAAGATTTTACCTTGTCGATGGAATTTAAAGAAATTTGTACTTCTATCATTGTAAAAGCCTCCTTAATATTTAATTTATTGATTGTTCCAATATTTAGAAACATTTTCTTTATCTTATCCTCTTTTATGGGAAAAGTCAATAACACCATGACCAATTTAAGGAAGAAAAAGTGTTGTCTTTTTCGGCAGATTGCCGTGGAAAGACAGAGAAAGGGAAAAAAGCGATGAGAAAAGCAGCGTTCCATAATTTGGGCTGTAAGGTGAACGCCTATGAGACAGAGAGCATGCAGCAGCTTTTGGAGCAGTCCGGCTATGAGATTGTGCCTTTTGAGGAAGCGGCGGACGTTTATGTAATCAACACGTGTTCCGTGACGAATATTGCGGAACGCAAATCCAGGCAGATGTTCCACCGCGCCAAAAAGAAAAATCCGCACAGCGTAGTGGTTGCCGCAGGATGTTATGTGCAGACATCGAAAGAACAGGTGCAAAAAGATGCAGCAGTTGACATCTTAGTCGGCAATAATAAGAAGCATGAGCTGCCAATGCTGTTGGAGCGTTTTTTTGCGGAACGTGAAAAAGAAACGTCCCCAGAGAATTTTTCATCGGTGGAAGATATTGCTGCAGATTTGTCTTATGAGGGGCTGTCCCTTAGCCGTACCGCGGAACGCACAAGGGCATTTATCAAGGTACAGGACGGCTGTAACCAATTCTGCAGCTATTGTATCATACCATATGCCAGAGGACGCGTAAGGAGCAGGGAGGTTTCAGATGTGCTTAAGGAGGTCGGCAAGCTGGCAGAAAATGGTTACCGTGAAGTTGTGCTTACCGGGATTCATCTGAGTTCTTACGGTGTAGATTTGGGGACAGACTTGCTCCAGTTGATAGAAGAGGTCCATGGTGTGCCAGGGGTTGCACGTGTCCGCCTTGGCTCCCTGGAACCGAAAATCATCACGGAGGAATTTGTCAGGAGATTGTCGGGATTGCCCAAAATCTGCCCGCATTTCCATCTGTCATTGCAGAGCGGCTGTGATGATACCTTGCAGCGCATGAACCGCAAATACACCTGTGGGGAGTATGAGCAGGGCTGCAATATTTTAAGGAAGTATTTCAGCCATCCGGCGATAACTACGGATGTGATTGTCGGATTTCCCGGAGAGACGGAGGAAGAGTTTGAGGTTACCAGGAGATTCCTGAAAAAGATTGGATTTTTTGAAATCCATATATTTAAATATTCCAGACGCAGAGGTACATTGGCAGACAGGATGGAGCGGCAGGTGCCGGAGGAAATAAAGCATATGCGCAGCGAGATTTTGTTTGAGGACCTGGCAGAGATGAACGAGGAATTTTTACAGTGGCACATTGGCAGGCAGGCAGAGGTATTGGTGGAAGAAAAAGTTTCTTTCGGCGGTGTGGAATATTTTCTGGGACATACGAAAGAATATGTAAAAATAGCAGTTCCTGCGGCTGGTGTGACGGATGGGAATATGGAAAACAAGCTGATAAAGGGAACGGTAGTTTCCAGATTGAAAGAACATGTTTTATGTATGGAAAACCTTTTAGAAGAAAAATCTTGAGTTTTCCGAACATTTGTATTAGAATAGTAAAAAGGAAGATTTATCAGAACGAAAGAGCGAAATAAGGGCGTGGAAAAATGCAGGATAAAAACAATACTCAATTTTTTAAAGTAGAGAAAGAGCAGAAGATACACGTAAATGATATTTTGGAAATCGTGTACAGTGCGCTGCGGGAAAAGGGGTACAATCCGGTGAATCAGATTGTCGGATATATTATGTCAGGAGACCCTACTTACATCACCAGCCACAAGAATGCCAGAAGCCTCATTATGAAGGTAGAACGTGATGAATTGGTAGAAGAGATTTTGCGCCAGTATATCAGGAATAATTTTTGGGAATAGGAGGCAATAGATGCGGATAATGGGTTTGGATTTTGGCTCCAAGACGGTGGGCGTTGCAATCAGCGATGCGCTGCAGATGACGGCACAGGGAGTCGAGACTATCCCCAGGAAGTCGCCTGGGAAGCTCAGGCAGACTTTGGCGAGAATAGAAGAGCTGATAATCGAATACCAGGTCGGGACAATTGTGCTTGGTTTCCCTAAGAATATGAATAACACGGAAGGCGAGCGCTGCGCGAAGACGTTGGAATTTAAGGAGATGCTGGAGAGAAGGAGCGGCCTGTGTGTTGTTTTATGGGACGAGCGTCTGACAACAGTGGCGGCGGAACGGACGTTGATGGAGAGCGGCGTGCGCAGGGAATCACGCAAAAGTTATGTGGATAAGATTGCGGCTGTATTGATTCTGCAGGGCTATCTGGATTCACAGGCGTTTCAGGAAGAACAGGGCGAAAACAGGGACTGTAAAGGAATGGCATAAAGGCTGACAGAGCGAAATTAGGGAATCGTAAAGGAAGATTATATGGAAAAAGTGATATTTCAGTCTCCCCAGAACGGAGAGGCTTTAGAATTTTATGTAGTTGAAGAGACTCGTATAAATGGGATAAACTATCTTCTTGTCACGGAAGAAGAATCCGGGGATTGTGATGCGTTCATTTTAAAGCGGCTGTCGCAGGATGAGGAAGAGGAAGCCGTGTATGAAATGGTAGAATCTGAGGAGGAATTGGAATCTATATCCAGGATTTTTGCGGAAATGCTCGAAGATGTGGATATCACCATGTGAGTATATAAGACAGAGATTTAAGTGCCAAAGGGGCGTTTTTGGCATATATGGAGGTGCAAGTTGAAGAAAAAAACAAACTCAAAATTGAAAATCATTCCGCTTGGAGGGTTGGAACAGATTGGAATGAACATTACTGCCTTTGAATATGAAGACAGTATTATTGTAGTGGACTGCGGATTATCTTTTCCAGAGGATGACATGCTGGGCATTGATTTGGTAATTCCCGATGTGACGTATCTAAGGGAAAATATTGATAAAGTCAAAGGATTTTTCATTACGCATGGTCATGAAGACCATATCGGGGCGATTCCTTATATCCTCAGGGATATCAACGTGCCGATTTATGCGACGAAGCTGACGATTGGCATCATTGACAATAAGCTGCGTGAGCACAATATGCTCACCAAGGTAAAGCGTAAGGTGGTGAAATACGGACAGCATATCAATTTAGGATGTTTTCGTGTAGAATTTATTAAGACCAACCATAGCATTCAGGATGCGGCTGCGCTTGCCATCTATTCTCCGGCAGGAATCGTGGTGCATACAGGAGACTTTAAAGTGGACTATACGCCGGTGTTCGGAGATGCCATTGATTTACAGAGGTTTGGCGAGATTGGCAAGAAAGGCGTGCTGGCGCTGATGTGTGACAGTACGAATGCGGAACGTCCGGGCTTTACCAACTCTGAGCGTACCGTGGGTAAGACGTTTGACAATATATTTGCGGACCACAAGAATACGCGCATTATCATTGCGACTTTTGCTTCTAATGTGGACCGTGTGCAGCAGATTATTAATTCTGCATATAAGTTTGGCAGGAAAGTTGTCGTGGAAGGGCGCAGCATGGTCAATATCATTTCTACAGCCACAGAACTGGGCTATCTGCATATACCAGAGAATACCCTGATTGATATTGAACAGCTCAAGGACTACCCGGATGAGCAGACCGTGCTGATTACTACCGGAAGCCAGGGGGAGTCTATGGCGGCGCTGTCCCGCATGGCGGCAAATTTGCACAAGAAAGTTACGATTAAGCCTGGAGATACGATAATATTCAGTTCCAACCCCATACCGGGAAATGAGAAAGCAGTCTCAAATGTAATCAATGAATTGTTTATGAAAGGCGCAGAAGTTATTTTCCAGGATGCCCATGTATCCGGCCATGCCTGCCGGGAGGAGATTAAGCTGATATATTCGCTCGTGAAGCCCAAGTATGCGATTCCCGTGCATGGAGAGTACAAACATCTGAAAGCCCAGGCTTCGATTGCCCGCGAATTAGGATATAATAAAGAAAATATCTTTATCCTGTCTTCCGGGAATGTGCTGGAACTTGATGAGAATGAAGCAAAGGTGACCGGACAGGTTCCTGTGGGAGATATCTTGGTGGATGGGCTTGGCGTAGGAGATGTCGGGAACATCGTGCTGCGAGACCGTCAGCATCTGGCAGAAGATGGAATCATTATTGTGGTAATGACATTGGAGTCCGGCAGCGGGCAGGTGCTTGCAGGACCTGACATTGTCAGCCGTGGCTTTGTCTATGTGAGAGGCGCGGAGAGCCTGATGGACGAGGCAAAGCAGGTGCTGGAGGACGTCATGGATTACTGCATGGACAGGAATATTACGGACTGGAGCAAGATTAAGACAGAGGTAAAAGAGGAACTCAGCGAGTTTGTCTGGAAGAAAACAAAACGTAGGCCGATGATTATGCCAATTATTATGGAAGTTTAGGGAAACTAATATTTGTTGTATTGGGACCAGTCAGTCGGAGTTGGATAACGAAAGCAAGAGGTTTTTATGGATCAGTTAGGCGAGAGCATTGCGAATTTGATAGAGGTCGTGAAGAATAGCCCGGAATATAAAGAATACCAAAGGATGCGGGAATTGGTTCATCAGGAGCCTGAGAAAGAAAAGGCAATTAATGAATTCCGCAAACGGAATTTTGAACTGCATAAATGCCGCAATGTGGATCTGTATGCGGAGATGAACCGGTTGGAAGGAGAATTCGCGCCGTTGCGCGCACAGCCTTATGTCAATGAATATCTGGCGGCAGAACTTGCAGTGTGCAGGATGGTACAGCGCATCAATTACGGTTTAATGAGAGAGATAGAGTTTGATTTGGGATTTGAGACATAAAGGATAAGGTTATGGGAAAAGGCAAAATTGTATTGAATGTGGTGAGCAGCATACTGAGTATTTCCATCATGGTTCTTGTCGTGATTGTGGTCTTGAGGGCAGGCAAGGCTGCCTATGGCATGGGTTACCGTATTTTCATGGAGCCTGCCATGGAAGAGCCGCCGGGGCAGGATGTGACGGTGGAAGTGAAAAAGGGTATGTCAGCGATGGAGCTTGGAGAACTTCTCGAAGGAAAGAAGCTTGTTGACAGCGGAATCCTGTTCATGATTCAGCTTCAGGTGATGGATTATGATGATAAGTTAAAGCCGGGGAATTACACACTCAATACTTCCCAGACTGCAAAAGAGATGATGCAGGTTTTGGCGGAAGAAGAGGTTGAGGAAGTCGCAGAATGATAGCAGATGAACGTTTGACTACATTTATCAATTCTTTAGATAAAGGCAATCCCCAGTTCCTGGAGGAATTGGAGGAGGAAGCGCGTAGGAATTACGTGCCTATTATTCGCCGGGAAACACAGAATCTTTTAAAACTCCTGCTTGCCATGAACTGCCCGGAGCGTATTCTGGAGGTGGGGACTGCAGTGGGATTTTCCGCATTATTGATGGAATACTTTAATCCTGCAGTCTGTGTAATTACTACGATTGAGAATTATTCCAAGAGGATTCCCATTGCCCAGGCGAACTTTGCGCGTGCAGGCAAGCAGGATGTGATTCAGCTGTTAGAAGGGGATGCCAGTCAGGTCATGCAGGGATTGGCAGAACCTTATGATTTTATATTTATGGATGCTGCAAAAGGTCAATACATCCGTTTTTTTCCGGAAGTCATGCGGCTTCTGAAGCCTGGAGGCGTTTTGGTTTCAGATAACGTCCTGCAGGATGGGGATATCTTAGAATCACACTTTGCCGTGACAAGGAGGAACCGTACCATCCATAAAAGGATGCGGGAATATCTGTATAAGCTGACCCATACGGATGGGCTGATAACGTCTGTGCTTCCCATCGGAGATGGTGTTACTGTTACCCTAAGGAGGAAATTATGAGGAAACCGGAACTGCTTGTACCGGCCAGCAGCCTTGAGGTATTGAAGATTGCTGTAATATTTGGCGCAGATGCTGTATATATTGGAGGCGAGTCCTTTGGGCTGAGGGCAAAGGCAAAAAATTTTTCTCTGGCAGATATGCTTGCAGGCATTGATTTTGCGCATGAGCGGGGCGTGAAAGTTTATGTGACCGCCAACATCTTAGCACATAATGAAGACCTTGCGGGCGTGAGGGAATATTTTACTCAGTTAAAGGAGATAAAGCCGGATGCGCTGATTATTTCCGATCCGGGGGTCTTTTCGGTTGCGAGAGAAATCTGTCCGGAATTGGAAGTGCATATTTCCACACAGGCCAACAATACCAATTATGGCACGTATCATTTTTGGCATAGGCTGGGAGCGAAGCGAGTAGTGTCAGCGCGGGAATTGTCATTACAGGAGATTGCCGATATCCGTGCGAATATCCCGGCGGATTTGGAGATTGAAACTTTTATCCATGGTGCAATGTGCATCTCATATTCAGGCAGATGCCTTTTGAGCAATTATTTTACCGGGCGGGATGCCAACCGAGGAGCCTGTGCCCATCCCTGCCGTTGGAAATATGCAGTTGTGGAGGAGACCAGGCCAGGAGAATATATGCCGGTCTATGAGAATGAAAGAGGCACTTATATTTTCAATTCTAAGGATTTGTGCATGATAGAGCATATCCCGGAACTTGTGCAGGCGGGGATTGACAGTTTTAAGATTGAGGGCAGGATGAAAACGGCGCTCTATGTGGCGACTGTGGCGCGGACTTACCGTAAGGCAATAGATGATTATTTTGAATCCCGGGAATTATATGAGAAAAATATGTCCTGGTATTTAGAACAGATTGTAGGCTGCACATACCGGCAGTTCACTACTGGATTTTTCTTTGGAAAACCGGATGAACATACACAGATTTATGACAATAACACGTATGTAAAGGAATATACTTATCTTGGAATTGTAGGGGATAATACCGAGAAAGGCTACCGTATAGAACAGAGGAATAAATTTTATGTAGGGGAAGAAATTGAAGTGATGAAGCCTGGTGGGGAGAATATGACGGTGACTGTGAGGTCAATCCGGGATGAAGAGGGCAATGAGATGGAATCGGCGCCCCATCCCAAGCAGGTGTTATATATTGATGTAGGTCATAAGTTGGCAATGTTTGATATTTTGCGCAGGCCAGAAAAGGAGGAACAGGCAGATGAGTAAGGACAAATATGTAGCATATGTGGGCACATACACCCATGGAAGCAGCGTTGGCATCCATATTTATGACATGGATGTAGAAGAAGGGAAGCTGACGGAACGCAAAGTAGTTCCCATCAGCAATCCCTCCGATTTGACTGTTTCTGCCAATGGGAAATATCTCTATTCCATAGCGGACGAAGGAGTGGCAGCGTTCCGCATTCTGGAAGATGGCGATTTGGAACCCATGAATGAGAAATGGATAGGCGGGATGCGTGGCTGCTATGTTTCAGTGGACAGTGAGAACCGCTATTTGTTTGTCGGCGGTTACCATGATGGGCGCGTCTCAATGATGAGGCTCAATGAAGACGGAAGCATTGAGGGCATTGCGGACGGCATTTTCCATACGGGCATGGGCAGGAGCATTGCGGAGCATAACTATCGTCCCCATGTCAACTGCGTAGAGCTGACGCCGTGGCAGAAATTCCTGTGCGCAGTGGATGGCGGTCTGGACCATGTGAAGATTTATGAGATTGATTATGACAAAGGCAAGCTGAAGCTGGCGGATATTATCAGGTCGCCCCTCAATTCCTCCCCCCGCATGATTCGTTTCGGCAAGAAAGGCGACCATGCCTATGTGTTGTGTGAGGAGAG
>CANOHX010000026.1 GCA_947565885.1 uncultured Lachnospiraceae bacterium | reverse complement strand
TTTAAGCCACTATCCATTAATCACAGCTGTTTCTCATTTGTGCAACGGCCGTTGCACTTTTTTATCAATTTTGCCGTTATTCCAATTCTCTTTCTATTTCCTCAATAGAAGGCAAACTACTCTGCAGCTCCTCTGGCAAAGATTGCGTAAGCTGATTTTGCCATTCTGCTACGCCAATCGGGTTCTGATAACCAGACAAAGAATATTCCACCACAGTTTTATTCTTACCCTTAACCAATAAAAGTCCAATTGTTGGTTTATCATCAGAATGGCACAAAATATCATTTACTATATTCTGATACATATTTAATTGACTGATAAATCCCGGTTCAAAATCACAGGCTTTCAATTCTACCACAACATAGCAACGTAATTTCAAGTGGTAAAACAAAAGATCTAAATAAAAATCCTGTCCTCCAACCTCTAAATGAACCTGCCGGCCAACAAATGCAAATCCTTGTCCCAATTCTAACAGAAAGCTTTGAATATGCTCAGTTAGTTTCTGTTCTATTTCCACTTCACGTCTTGGTATATCAGTTCCCAAAAAATCAAACAGATAAGGATCTTTAAATACCTGATTCGCCATATCAGAATCAAGCGGTGGCAGTGACGCTGGAAAATTGTTAACGGTTTTTCCAGTACGTTCCATTAATCTGCTTTGTATCTGTAACTCAAGTATTGTTTTACTCCATCCATTTTCTATTGTTTTACTGGCATACCATATGCGTTCTTCTTGCGTTTTTAATTTATCCATTAGAGTAATATTTGTCCGCCACGGTATTTGTGCAACGACCCGTTGCACTATTTTCTCATCCAACCAACACTGCGCAAATTTGCGCATATACTTAATATTGCGCGGAGAAAATCCTGACATTTCTGGAAAAGCGATTTTCAAATCCTTTGACATACGGTCAATAACCTTTGCGCCCCATCCCTCTTCCTCTTGTTTTTTCAAAATAGCCCTGCCAATATTCCAATAAAGGGAAATCATACTTCTATTGGCATTCATTACAACAGAAACTCTCTGTTTCTGAATTTCTTTTTTGATTTCTTCTATAAATTGCAAATAACTATCACTCATTTCGGAAAGATTTGGAGCAACTGGAAAAATTACTCCTTCTTTATCTTTTCCCATTCGCTTGCGCCTATCCATAGAACACCTCCTATATTCATTTTTACCAATCACTATATTTATCTTTTTCTTATCCTTCCATCTGCATTTGGCAAAGCATAAATTGTTTTAGGTGTATTCTTAGGCAAAGTCAGTATCGGCCACCAAAACTCCCTGCCTTTCCAACCGTCAGCAACGCCATTTTGATGCAATAATGTTAAGCTTGGCATATCTATGGAAATCTCTCTGGCTAATTTTCGTAAATCATTTTATCAGATTCCACAAATCTCTCTGTATTTTCATCTGGAACCAGACAGCTATATACTTTTTCAATTAGCTCTTCTGCCTTAACAATATCAATGACTACTTCGCGTTTTTGTTCTCTCGGCATAATACTATCTATCATCAAATTAACTTCTCTTACTACTTTATCCGAAATTGCTTTTGCTTTCGGCAAAAAACCAATAGGTAAAATACGAGATGAAGGCTTTAAATAAACTACATTTGAAACAGAAATCTTGCTTGGTGAACACGGCACGATTTTGGCTGTTGACTGCGTATCTCCCCTGCGTTCAATAAAACATATTCCATCTTCAAATCTATCATGTTTAATATCATCTCTTAAAGCAACATCAATCTCCGTAATCTTTACCATACTCTCATAAATTTTTCTTGTAGTATAAAATCTTGTAATTGAAAGAAGATCATTTTCCCTGTAACCAAATATTCTTGAATGCTGCATAACCGTATCCTGCTGCATTGTTTTCGGATTCCTTGCGTAATAAAAACCAACCATATTCGGAATTGTAATTCCCCTGTCTAACACCTGCCCTCCCACAAAAATGGAAAAAGGTGTTCTTAGCTTTAATTCCCCCGTATCCTCATTCAAATATTTGTTAATATCATCTTTCGCATTAATGACACTTACTTTTACTCCTTGTCCAATAGCAGAATAAAAATCCTCTTTAATTTCCTCATATTCAGGTATATCGAAGCCAAACTCAATAACTGAATTAGAAATATCTCTGTAACTCTCTTGCAAGAGTTTCTCTATGTATACAATATGTTCCTCTGCTTTTTCTTTCAACTGATAAATCAATGTTTTTGTAATATTGGCGACTCTGTCATGTGCCTGTTGCGCTACTGCTGTATGAATGACATAGGCGTATTTTTGTTTTTTGCCACTTCTATTTAGAATGCATCCACCAATAATAAAATTAATGATTCCGCGCTTAAAAGTTGACATCCTATCTTCCCTAATGAGAATTTCTTCTTCCTTAAATCTTCTTCTATCTGTAATTTTAGCGGAAACTATCTCTTGCTCTTCATCAGACACTTCTTCAAAAATAAATCTCCCTTGACTATTCTCATTATTTGACTTTAAAAAAATAATACTCCCCTCCTATATACTTTTCCCCAGATGGCACTAGAACTGTCTTTAGCGGCTTTATAGGCTTTATTTCCATGCCTCCAAAATCCGGCTGTAAATATAATGCATATGGTGTTGCTGTAACTTGTACAAATGCACAACCGTCTAAGCTTCCTCTAATTTTATCAACTTCAGCAGCTACCGTGCGAAGATTAAAATCTTCCGTAGTATCTTTGACCTTTTCGTATCCTATACTCGCAGTATCTGCTTCGTCATCAATAATTAAACAATTTTTCTCGCCGTTAGTCATCGTGTATTTAATAAAACTACTAATCCTATGCAAATTATCCTTTTGTTTCTTTGCAATAATAATTAGTTTTTTATCTAACTCATATGGTGTCAGCTCATCTTGCAATTTCATAATATCGTTTACATCCACTTTATCTTGGTCTATGAATGTTTGAAATTCTTTTCTCATTCGTTTATATGTCTGTTCAACTAACGCTTTATTATTTTTAGTCAATATAAAAACGTAATCAAATCCATTGTCAAATGCTAAAGCCATCAAACCCGTAAACGCTCTTGTTTTTCCACTTTGAATCTCTCCCAATAACATGAGCGGATGCTCTCCCTTATAATAGGGATTTCCTAAAACTGTCGATTGCATATTATCAATACAGTATCCACAAGCATTTTCAATGCACTGCTTCAATTCATCATTATACCCTGTCTCTCTACATTTTGTTTGATAGTACTCTCCTAAAATCATTCTTTTCTCCTAATCATCCTAAATCTTAAGGTGCGTAAATATTTAAAAAAACTATTCGATTTAATTTTTCTGTTAAAGCATACAAAAACTGTCTCATCATTTCTAAGGCATCATCAAATCATATGAAAATGTTCCAACGCTTCCCTTTATCGCCTTTTCTTTCTCTGGCGGGCATTTCGGCTGTCTGGAATTTTCCGATTTCGGCAGGTTATAGTTTTCTCTTTCAATAATACCGCATTTCTGCTTTACCTGTGCAATATACAAGCTACTAACCTTTAATCCTGTATGTTCCCGTACATAATCCTTAATTTCTTCATAGGTGACTTTACTCTCCGCCGCAGTTAAATCCATCTCGCTCATTTCCAATTCCACTTCTATATTCTGTTTTGTATGAAGTTTTGAAAGCAACACGATACATTCGACTGTTGTTCGTTTGGGTAGGAAATTGGTATCTCATTTTCTTCCACCTCATCAAGCGAATCTTTAAACCACATCTCGTCGGAAGTCTCCCCGTTACATTCCAGAGGGAACTGGAACCTCACGAACTTCAGCCACCTGCCATGCTCCTCCCTGTTGGGGAAAATCTCAATATGTTCAATGAACACATTCACCAACGCCTTTTGGTATTCTTCCGGCGTCTTTTCAAAATTATTAATCATCGTGTCCAGCACCTTGTAATGCTGTTCCACCGTATATGCCATTTTCTGTGCGTTTTCTTTGAGTATGCGGTTGTGTACAAGGTTTGCGTCTATTTTTGCAATCTGCTCCGTCAAGTCATGCACAATCCCCATATAATCTTCACACAGCTCATCGTATAAATCATCGTCAGCATCCATATTCCCGATTTTGGCAAGCAGCCTTTTCTTCCTGTTTTCCAATTTCTTCCTCTCTGCCTGCAACCGTTCCTCTTCCGCCAGCAGTTCGTCCAGCTTGTCATCCTTCCTTCCGGCAGCCGTTGACGCATATTCTTCTTTAAAATGCCACTCATTGACTATCCATTTAATCAGCGCAACAACTTCTGCATTTAGCTGGTCCTGGCGTATATTGGTTTTATATGAGCAGGGTTTCCCCTCAACCCTTATACGGTTCTTACATTTATAATACCACATATCTTTATAGTATTCATCCGAACCCTTTTTCTTTTTGCGGTTGACTACCCCATACATTTTTGCGCCGCACTCCGGGCACCTTACCAGCCCGGACAGCATATGGTAATGCCCCATGCTGTGGGTCTTTTCGTGCTTCACCCCGGTCAATTTCCGTTTTGCATACGCTTCATACCACATTTCTTCCGGGATTATCGCTTCATGTATGCCGTCGTAAACCTCATACGCATCCTCCGCCTGTTTCACAATATGGTACTCATTCCTTGTGCCGTCAATCTTCTCTGTCTTACGCCTGCCATAAGCAATCTTCCCCATATACACGGGATTGTCCAGCACCAGCTTTACAAAATGCGCGCTCAAGGCTGGCGTCGTGCCGTTTTGGCGCACGGTCTTTGTATATCCATGTTCATTCAGCCATTTTGCAACCGCATTTGCACCCATCTGTGTGTTTACGAATTTGTCATAAATCAGCCGGACAAGCTCAGCCTCTTTTTCCTCAATTACAAGGACTTTCCCTTTTTCCCCGTCTTTGTGTTCGAGCTTGTAGCCATATGGGGCAAAGCCGCCGTTCCATCTGCCGTCACGGGCTTTCTGCCGCCGCCCCGCCATCGTCTGCTCCTTGATGTTCTCACGCTCAATCTCTGCAACTGCCGCCAATACGGAAATCATCAGCTTGCCGGACGCCCCGGCAGAGTCTATCCCGTCTTCCACGCATAACAGGTTTGTCCCAAAATCCTCCATGTACTGCAAGCTGTTAAGCGTGTCGGCGGCATTGCGCCCAAACCTGGACAGCTTGAACACAAGCACATAGTCAACCTTGTCTTTCCCATCTTTGATGTCATCAAGCATTTTTTTGAACTCTGGCCTGCCCTTTATGTTTTTGCCGGATTTCCCCTCGTCGCTATATTCGCCAACCACTTTCATGCCACGGTGCTCCGCTTCTTTACGCAGCCGCTCTTTTTGAGCCTCCAGAGAATACCCGTCAACCTGCATTTCTGTGGACACTCTTGTATATAAGTAACATCTTAGTTTTTTTACCATATTTTTTTCCTACCCACTTTCATTGCATTTTTATTGGTCGTGCTTAGTAAATTTATTATACTTGATTTTACCCCATTTATCAACGGATATGGCACACATTCCTTTTACGCTCTTAAGCCCACAGAACTGAAGAAAGTCCTGCGGGCTTAGTGCAAGTTGGAAGCTCTTACTTAATGAGCCGTAAAGAATCGTCTTTTGAATCATAGAAATACACGTTGTCCGACAGAATGTCTTCGGGGGCTACCTTGCCGCTTGCATTTACCCCGCGCACTGTTTCCAGCATATGGTTCCTGTCCTTATCGCCTGCATCCGGCGGTATTGGCAGGAAAAGCGCTTCATGGACGCTGCTCGGAAAGACATAGAAGTCGCTTCCCATCCGCCGCGCAAAGCCCTCCAGTAAGCCGTCATACAGCAGGACGGCGGCGCCGTTCGTCTCACAGTCGTTCGTGGCTACATAGAGCTGCGGCGTTCCTTCCGGGATTTGTGTATCTAACTCTGCTTCCAGCATCTTGGCAATTACTTTTAGTTCCGGGGTTTCTATCTCCTGAAGCTTATGTTTCATCATCTCTAATACGGGCATGGTTTTGGCTTTGAACAGCTTTGGCGTGTTCCTATGGGCATGAGTGTAAAGCGCGCCCTCGTCCACGCCCCACCATTCCAGCATCCTGTTGTCTATCATAATGCTGGAAAAGCTACAGACAGATTCTATGGATACCGGGACATAATAAATGACTGCCAAGTCCTGCCACATCCTGTGCGGGATTTCCTTCAGCCGGGCAGCGTTTTTTGCCGCGTTCACCAGCTTATAGCAGATTTTTTCTTTTACGGTGGAAAAATCCATGACACCGCTTAGGTCAAAGTCTGTGTCAGGCGTTGCCCTCCGGTTGATTTCTTCTATGCTGTGGCATATTTCATCCAGCGGTTTCCCATTCCGGTATTCTTCAAAGAAACCCTCAAGGTAGATATTCGGGGCAATGTTGCGTCCCTTTTCACGGATTGCAATGCCGGTCAGCGCCAGGTTATTGGTTTTGGCTGCTTTGTGGATTTCCACATCGGCGGACGGATGCGCCTGCTCCATTCTCTGCTTTATAGCGGATGCAAATGTGTCCATGTCCGTAATCTGTGCAGTTCCCATCCTTCTTTCTTTTGCCATAATTAAATTCCCATCCTTTCGATGATTGCTTGTTTTCTCAAACCTACAAAAATGCACCCGCCATTTTATATCAGCATTGGCGGGGAGGATGGCGTTCATTTACAGCCGGATTGCTTATTTGGATGAGCCTCATTGTTCTTAGATTCAGAGCCAGAGGCAATGCCAGCCACCGCAAAGCGGCCTGCCCTTGATGGCGCGCAAAAGGAATGCTATGATGCTGTAAACCCGATGGGGAAATGGTTATTGTCCTTGAGTCCGTCGCCGTCGGCATATCCGAACCAGCATTCCTTTTGTGCGTTGTCAAGGGTGGCGTTTACTATGGTTCGCCTATGTATGGCATTCAGGCGGCGCCTGTGTTCCGGGCTTTACGTGTTTGCCCCGTCTTTCCCCTCGTCATTTACGGGCTGAATCTTATGGTACTCGGAAAGAAGCCCCGCCTGTTTGCTGTCACCGCCTTTTACCAGAACGTCCGGGTTCACCATCCATACCCCGTTCTGCTTTTTCCGGATGAAGTTCTTTTCCTGTAGCTTCTTCATTGCAGCCGCCACCGTCTGCCTGCTGCACTTCGCGCCCTCCACAATCTTGTCATATGTCCCAATGAACAGGTTGTCGCCTGGCTTGGTGTGCTCGACAATGTAGATAAAGACGTCGTACTGCCTGCCGCTTAAGGGTTTCATAACCGCAAGGAACTGCTTCATATAGCATTTCCAGAAATGCTTCGAGCCGAAGACCAGCTTTGTCGTCTGCTCCACCTGCATGACCTCGCCGGTTTCTGGGTCAATCAATTTCCTCTGCCTTGTGCCTACCAGCGTTGACTTGCCCTCCACATATTCTATGTCTCGCTGGTTCTTGCCCTTTTTGTCCTTTTTCTTCATTTTTTCTGACCATCCTTTCGTAAACAGCCGTCCCGGCCCTTTCAGACAGCATACCCCAGCCATATCCAAAAGTCAATAAAACAGACTGCATAGTATGATATGGCGCACTAAAAACGCACTATAAAAACAGCAGCCAAAGGCGCATAAACACTGGATTTTTTCAACCTCATGTTTTAAATCGTCTCTTATCTATAAATTATATATTTATATATAATGATATATAAATATATAACGGGCGGAAAACGCCCAGGCAAAAAGCGCCAGTAAAGGGCAGCGTCGCTCCGCTCCGACGAGTGCATTGCTTCGCAGTTTTTCTGTAAGTCTGTAAGGACGCGGCGCAGCGGATGCAGTTTTTCCCCCGCTGCTGACCGCTGAAAAAAAAGTACCCCGCCCGCTTGGGAAACGGAATACTTTCCATGCCTTTCTGTGTTCAGACTAATCGTCTATTGTCTGTATCGGGATATTCCCATGTTTCGGGTTGATGCGGTAGATGCCACGCACTTTCTCCGGGAACTGACCGGGTTTTGGCGTACACCGTTCCTGCATGTTGTTGCCGGAATACTGTTTATCAGGGTTCTGCCAGCTTTTCAGGTCATATATATCCAACAAAGGCTCACAGACTGACATATAACTGCCAATGCGTGTCTGCTCGTCTTTCCCTTTTGTGCCCCACTCATCGCTTTCTTTTGCAATGTTCGTGATGTCTTTGATGAACGATGTCTTATTTTGCAGCGTGCCTGACGGGTTGTTCTCTTTGAACCACCGCCTGTATAAGTCATACAGCAGCTTGAATGGCAGGACGTCCCACTCGGCTTCCGGCACGACTTCGTGGAAGAACTGCCTTACCGGGTCGTTGTACTCTTTGTATTCGTTCAATGCTTTCTGGCACGCTTTCGGCATGTCAAAGTCATAATAGTCCATGTTCAGGACTTTGTATAATACATATTCCAGCACTTCCGCTCTTCGTAAGTAGTCATCTTTGATGTACTTGCGTTCTTTCCCGGTGAAGCACTTCGTGAATGGGATGAACAGCTGCCTGCGGAAGAATGAGTCGGATTTGTCCTTAATCCTCGGCATTTCATTCATGCACTGCACCATGAAGCCGTGGAACTTGTACGTGATGCCCTGCTTGAATTTTCGGTTGATGGTGACGGAGTCCCCTGTGACAAGCGATTTTAAGTTCGCAGCTTTGTCGATGTATGCACCGACGTCGTTCTCATCCGTGATGATGGCGCTGGAACGGATTAACGGCTCTAAGGCAAAGTCCTTGCTCATTTCGCTTAATTTTAGCGAGGTGTAGGAACCCTCCCCGCATAACTGCTGCATGAGGACGCATAACGTGCCTTTTCCGTTGTTGCCGGACTCGGAATACAGCCATGCCGCTTGGTTCCATGACACGTGGGGTCGTATGATTGCCCCTAAGACCTGCCATAACACATGGACGATTTCAGGGTCGTCCGATAAGTCATCCATCCAGCCGTCCACGTCCCAGTCCGTGTTATCATTCGGGTTGTGTATGGTGACGTTGTATGCTTGGTCATTGTAATTGACCCTTGACTTCGACATGAAGATGTAATTTGGGCTGAACGGCATCAGCTGTTTGGTTTCGTAATCAAAGATGCCATTGTTTACGGCAATCAGGTCTCTGTCCATACAAGGTTCTTTGTGGGCAACGATGTTTCGCAGGGAAACCAAACATTCTCTAAATTCACTGTCTGTGATTGTGTAATTATATTGTTTTGCAATACTTCGGAATGCCTCGATGTCTGTGACATAGATTCCTTCGTCCGGTCCGTCAGGCTGATAGATGGCTAATAAGTCATATTCCGATGGGGCGGTGGCGCCTGCTGTTTTTACACAGCATATGTTATGCAGGCGGGCCATGATTTCCGCAATCTGTATGAAATTTAGTTTCTGCGGAATCTTCCACGCAAAGCCTTTTTGGGCTGAAGCGTTGTGGATACTGATGGCGTCTCCCAGTTCATCCAATATATCCATTTCAATCTGCACTGGAGAGTTTGGATGCTGTGGGTTTAGTTTTTCGAGATACCCTTGGGTGACGTCAAAAATCGTCTGATTAAGCGTTTCTGACATTTTCTTTTCCCTCCCTTTCAAGTCTGGTTTGTCCTGGTAAAATTGGACGCGCTGCATTTGACAGCTTATCAGGACAGCCGCAGGCAGCCTCTTGAACCGTCCATTTCGCATTGAAGTTTTTCTTCATAGCTTTATCTCCTTTCTTTTTTTTCACTTTTCCCCCCGTACCCGTAGGGTTTTATTGTCTGTAATCTGTATATTTGTTTAAAAATAGAAAGAAAATCCCGCTGTTAGCGGGGCTGAGCTTTTGCAGCTTCCGGTCCGGGGTGAAGCCGGCTGTCCATATATGGAATATTGGGAATGCCGGCAGCCTGCCGCTGCTTACATAAAATACAAAATATTCGGGTGGAAACTTGAAACTGAAAGACATGAACAAAATGTCTGGAGGCGGAAGCTGGACGCCTGGCTCTGTGGCGGTAATGACGAGGTTCTATAAAGGAATTACAAAAAGCAAAAAGAGCCTGCGGCTCCGGGTTGAAATTTGAATCATATTAAAAAATTAAATTGCTGTCCCAGCGGCGTGACGGGGAGAAAGAGGTAATAGATATGAACACTGAAAATTTAAGAAAAGTAAAAGACGCTGCCATCGCTTTGCTTGAGAGCCCGGTAAAGGTCACAGAAAAGCCTCTTGGAAATGGAGCCACAACGGAACTTGTGCAGCATCCGTTTTTCACAAGCAGGTTCCTGTGGAATCCGGAAGATACGGAGCATCCGTTTCTTGACATCCTGGGCAGTGATGATGACATGCAGGAAGCCGTCCGGCGTTATAAAGGCTTTATTGAAGAGGAGGACAGCATAGATTCCATCCTTCTGCTTATGGCTAAGTCTTACCGCCTGCCGTTTCTTAAACACATTCAAAAAACATTGTCCCCAGACGAGATGGGGAGGATGCTGGCAGACATATGGGTTGGCAGCGAAAACCCGAACAACTGCGAGATTCCGTTATCCACCCTTATCAAATGGTTCAAAAAAGCCAGCAGGGAATCCTTGATGGATGCGGAAGAGCTTGCTTATTACGATTCGCTGCCGGATGAATTCATGGTGTACCGCGGCATCGGTTCCAAATCCAACAAGAAAGGGATTTCCTATTCCTTAAGCCTGGAAAAAGCGGAATGGTTTGCGAAGCGGTTCCAGCAGAAGAAAGGCTATGTCCTTGCCGGGACTGCCAAAAAGAAGGATGTCCTTGCATACTTCAACAGCCGGAAGGAACAGGAAGTCCTGGTTGAGCCTAAGAACATTTCAGGGCTGCATAAGATGTAGGCGGGGGATTCAACATCCCCTCCCTTTGCCGCCTACAGCTTTGTGTGCCATATTAAAACAACAGGCTCTCCTTATGATAATCAGGGAGAGCCTGTTGTACTACGTTCACTTTTTGTCCGCGTGATGGAAGAAAAATAATACTTTTCCAGCAAAAATATGCAGAAAATAACCGCCCGGAATTTTCTAAACCGGACGGTCATCTTCAAAAATCAAAATACCTTATAAAAAGGCAACAGGGCAACCATTTGGCACATCAGGATTACTTCCTAACCCTGCTGCTTAATTTTGCTTTGCTCCACGAGCTATACAGCGTTTCTTTGCCGGATTTCTTATAGCTGCGTACCCTTACATAATATTTTTTTCCTGTTTTCAACTTCGTGAATGTGTAAGAGGTCTTCGATAATTTCTTAGACTTCATGCCCTTCTTAAATTTCTTGTCTGTGCTTACCTGAACCTGATACCCGGAAGCCCTCTTATCCTTTGCCCAGTTTACAGCCAGCTTCCTGCCTTTCGTTGCTTTTGCCGACTTCACGGACGGCTTCTTCGGGCTTACCTTAATTGCCACCTTCTTGGATGCCTTCCCTGCCTTGATGGTTATGGTGGTAGCCCCGGTGTTTTTGATGGTGACCTTTCCAGTGTTCTTATCTACTGTGGCAACCTTTGGACTGGAGCTTGTAAAAGCCATCTTACTTTTTGAGGATGCATTGATTTTGAATGGCTTTGCCCCATATGCAACCTTATATACTGTCTTTTTACAGGTGATTTTAGAATCTGGCTGTTCCACTGCTTTTGTTATCGTAAAGTTTATGGACTTGCTCCCAGTGTAATCGCCCTTGCCTGTAATGGCTGCTTTTGCCGTGCCTATGTTAATGTTGTCGCTGTAAGAGACCGTGTAATCCGTGTTAGGGGATAGGGTTTTCGTTCCAAGCTTCACCGTTACAGACGGGGTTTTGGGCTTGCCGTCGTAGGCGTAGCTGGTTTTTTCCAATGCCACGGATGCTTTAGAGATATCCTCTTTTTCCGGCTTATCCGCCTTGTTTATGCTGAATGTCTTTTCTACGCTTCCAACATAATTGCCCTTGCCTGTCACTGTCACCTTCGCTATCCCTACATTAATGTTGTTGCTGTAAGTAACAGCGTAATCCTTGTTAAGAGCCAATATCTTTTCATCTAATCTCACCTTTACAGACGGCATCTTGGCTTCTCCATCGTAGGTGTAGTTATTTTCTGACAAAGTAACGCTTGCATTTGATATATCAATCTTGTCCTTATCCCCTTGTGATGGATTACTTTCTGGACTTAAACGAAATGTAAAGCCATTATCCTTTGCATATTGCTCTGCCCCCGAACCGCTTGTGCCATAGATGACAAAACCAGGAATTTTCTTCCATTCAGAATCATAGATATATCCAAATGCCTTATCTCCACTAACTGTCACGTTATCTGGAATTGTCACGCTTGTTAAGCTGCTGCATCCTGAAAATGCATACTCATAGATAAAATCCACACTATCTGGAAGGGTTATGCTTGTTAAGCTGCTGCATCCTGAAAATGCCTCCACCCCTATAGTTTTCACACCATCTGGGAGGGTCACGCTCGTTAACTCATTGCAGTTAAGAAATGCATAATTCCCAATATGCGTCACTCCCTCCGGCACAACCACATCTTTGTCGTTTCCATTATAGCTTCGCAGGCATCCATCAGCGTCAATCGTAAAATCTTCTGCGGGTTTTTGGGGTTTGGCATAATCTTCAAGGGCGTATGGATTGACCGCATATAGGATCATGTTTTTCTCTTCTCCATTTGTCGTCGTATACCAGCGGACCAATCCATCTGCCACAATCGGCTGGCAGTCTGATAATAACATATCCGTCTCTATAATATCCGAGGCAAGCGCTCCATCCCCGGCAAGTGTTACCATCTTTGTGCAGCCGCCTTTTTTTGGAGTGTTCTCTTCCCACATTGCCAAAAACTGTTCATCATTTAGACGCACCAGCTGTGGTGTAGAAAATGTGACCCTATCAGAATCTTTATAATCTGTCAGCCATATCAAGTTTGAATTTTTCAAATCTTTGCTTGTGACGCTTAAAAAAATATTTCTTTGTCCATCATGAGAATAATTTTCAAATGTCTGTTCTACTGAATTGCCAATCACTAGGCAGTTATCCGCCGACAGTTCAAAACCGCCGACACTGACCCCTGTCTGATTATCCCCCATTGCACCATGTATGGATAAGATGGATTCAGCTTTAATCTCCGTAATGCTTCCGTCTACGTCGCAGCGCGTAAGGAGCACGCTCCTTGGGTAAGCGTCCCCATGGTCTACGCGGTAAACATTCGTTCCATCCGTCCGTATCCATTGGTTAAAAGAATGGCTCACATATCCCTCTTTATAATAGAAGCCTATCTCATAGAAAGACTGGCGAATAGCCATTTCTTCTTCATCCATGACATATGTCATATTTGCCTGATGGTTTTTCCCATCTGAAGCCGTGTACATTTCATGGCATGTATGCACATATAGCTGTCCGTCCGCCTCTGCCATGCGAAGAGACCCAAATGCAAACGGGATGTAGGTATTCGCTCCATATACGGAACATGCCCCCAGCCGCGCCCAGTCCTTGCTGTACTTGACAATACGAAGCACCTCGCATGTATCACTCTCTTGTTCATTTGACTGCCCAAATACCAAGAAATGATAATTTTCCCCGCTGTAAAAGCCTCCAAACAGCGGCAGTTCCACTTCCAGCGTCCGATTTCCCAAACGTGTGCCATCCTTGGAATAGGTTTCTACGACCACGCCTTGGTCCTGAATATACTCCACTCTTACCAATGCGCCGTCTGCCTGCCCTATCAGATAAGAATTGACAATCTTTGACATAGTTTCGTAACCCGGTATGGAAGCATTCTGACTCCTTGCTGCGTCGTCTATGTCAATGACTGCCGAAACCTTGGGCCGCTCTGCTCCTGCTGACACTTCTATCATATGGGTTGCCATACGTGCGCCACCTGCCATGGAGCAGGTGATGGTAACTGTCCCTTCCTTCCAGCCGACAACCTTTCCCTGCGCCGTCACAGTTGCGATGGAAGGGTCGCTGCTGGACCACTGGTAATTAGGGGCATATGCCTTCTCATGCTCTGCCGACAGCGAAAGCGTCTCACAAGCGCACACCTTATCGCCGCCTACGATATGCAGATCTTCTGGGTCGCTCCAGTCCAGCACTTCCATATAATAGACATCTTCTGCTTCTTCAATTGCAATAAGGGAATTGCCCATCTTCATCAGGCCGAACACATAATAGGGCGTTGTATACTGTGCAATCCTATCTCCCGTTGCAAGGTCATACTCAACTAGTTTCTTATTCCCACCATAGGTAATTATACTGTTATGCTCCTTGTGGAAGACCGCGCGAATACCAACACTATTTGCACTATCATAATTGCGGGACAAATTTATGTCGCTCAGCAGCTGCAAGCAGTCTTGGTTGGAATCCCATATCTCCACAAAATCTCCGTCAACTGCAAACAGGTACTTGCCGCCCAGCAACTGCGCATTGCCTCTGTGCCAATTATAGCCTTCATTTCCTACCGGTTTGCCGTCACTCGATGGTTGGGAAAGGAGATCTTCTCTTGGAAATGTAAATGTTCCATCGCTTACCGTTCCCGCTTTCAAATCCACACGCCCGGGAAATAATGTATCTTCAGCCCCTCTGGCAACCTCTGCATAAAAATTCCCATTTGTACTGTCGAACCCATCAAAGCTGTACACCCGCCCCGGGCTGTTACAGGAAGAGAGCAAGGCGCCCTCCTGCGAATAAAGGGAAATCTTGTAACTTCCCTCTTCCTGCGCTGCAATATAAATTCTGCCCTGGCTGTCTGCGCCGACGGCGGTTCCTGCGCCGACGCTTTCTGGTGCAAACTCCGATACTGTGCTCTGTTTTATAAGGTCATAAATCTGACAGGATGTATCGCCCAGCACATAGAGTTTGCCGCTGTCCGCATAAGCGCTGATACAACTGTCAAATGTATGTACATTTGTATATGTGTGGTTATCCAATGAGTAAAAAGACAGACGGGAACCATTTAAGAAATAAACGCCGCCCAACTCCCCACAGGAAATCTGCTGTGTCTCCACATCCGAAGATTCATACTCCAACCATCCTTCCTCCAATTCAATCAGTTCCCGGCTTGCAGTATCTGAAGGGCTTTCCCGCAAATCTTCCTGCGCCGCCATTATATTCCCCCCTGGCATAGCAGCAGCCATTATAACAACTGACAATATGCATGATATAATCTTACTTCTCTTCATATTTCCTCTTTTCTGACGCACTTGTTGCGTCTTATGATAGATTTGGAAGCCCACTTCCAAACTTCTGCCATATTTTTCTTTATAGAAACAGCCCACTGGTCTATTAACCGACTTAACAGCTCATGGATTTCCTTACAAAACCGATACATGAAAGCTTTTACCTTCCCTTTCTTTGGCTTAGGCATTTACGTCGGGAACCCGTCTAAGGCAAGGCTGAGAGCCTGTTAAACCCAGCCTTGCCGGGGTCTCCGTAAGTAAAATATAATCGGTCAGTGCCTGGGAAATGGGTTTGGTGCTTTCATAATCTGTTTACGCTGCCTTGCTTAATGGTTTATCCTGTAAAAAACGAGAACAACCATTGCCATCTACTGCATCAGGCTCTATTTCTTAATCTTGCTTCCCTGCTTCCCTTTGCTCCACGCACTGTACAACGTTTCTTTTCCAGACTTCTTATAGCTTCGTATCCTTACATAATATTTTTTGCCTGTTTTGAGCTTCGTGAACGTATAAGACGTCTTTGATAAATTTTTGGATTTCACACCTTTCTTAAACTTCTTGTCTGTGCTTACCTGCACCTGATACCCGGAAGCCCTCTTATCCTTTGCCCAGTTTACAGCCAGCTTCCTGCCTTTCGCTGCTTTTGCCGACTTCACGGACGGCTTCTTCGGGCTTACCTTGATTGCTACCTTTTTGGATGCTTTCCCTGCCTTGATGGTTATGGTGGCAATTCCGGTGTTTTTGATGGTTACCCTGCCTGTGCTCTTATCCACTGCGGTAACCTTTGGATTGGAGCTTGTGAAAGCCATCTTGCTTTTTGAGGATGCATTGATTTTGAATGGCTTTGCCCCATATGCAACCTTATACACCGCCTTTTTACAGGTGATTTTATCCCCTTGTGATGAACCACCTCCAGAACTTAAGCGGAATGTAAAGCCATTGTCCTTTGCATACCGTTCTGCTTCCGAACCGCTTGTGCCATAGATGACGAAATTAGGCACTCTCCATTGAAAAATAGTCTCGACATTAGAATAGCCAAATGCCCCATCCCCGATACTTACCACACTTTCCGGGATTGTTATATTTGTCAAGCTGCTACAGTCGCCAAACGCATTGCTCCCGATACTTGTCACACTATTGGGGATTGTCACGCTCATCAAATTGACACAGTCATAAAATGCTTTATTGCCTATTTGTACCACTCCCTCTGGGATTTTCATGCTTGTCAAACCTCTGCAGCGGGAAAATGCTGCATTGCCTATCTGCGTCACGCTATTTGACATTGTCACTTCCGTTAAATTGTCACAACCGTCAAACGCCCCATCTCCGATGATTTGCATACCCTCCGGGATTGTCACTCTCTTTAAACCATCACAATCAGAAAATGCGGATTCATTTATCCGTGTCACGCTCTCCGGGATTTCCACGCTCACCAAACTTTCGCAGCCAGAAAAGGCAGAACTTCCTATTTGTGTCACACCCTTTGGCAGCTTAACATTTCCAACACAATTACGTCCATCAATCACAATATGGTTTACAGTCACTAATGGATTTTCCTTTTGCCTGTCCCCCAGCCATTGCGTTCCATAAAATGCACCCATTCCTATCTGTGTCACACTCTCTGGGATTGCTATGCTCATTAAGCCGCTGCAATTACAAAATGCAGAATTACCTATCTGCGTCACTCCTTCCGGGATTGCTATGCCTGTTAAACTGCTGCAGTCGGAAAACGCAGAATCATTAATCCGCTCCACACCCTCCGGTACCTCAACATCGCCAACACAATTACGCCCATCAATCACAATATGATTTACAACTACTACCGGGTTCTCGTTTTGCCTGTATTCGAGCCATTTCGTCTTGCTAAATACATTATTACCTATCTGTTCTACACCCTCCGGGATTTCCACGCTCATTAAATTGCTGCAATTAGAAAATGCAGAATCGCCTATCTGCGTCACCTTCCCTGGGATTGACACACTCGTCAAACCACTGCAGTCATGGAATGCAGATTCACCTATCCGTGTCACGCTCTCCGGGATTGTTAAATCTTTTAAACCGTCGCAGGCGCCAAACATACCATCTGCAATTTCTGTCAGGCCCTCCTGTATTGTCAAATCCGTCAGTCTGATACAGTAGTAAAATACACTGCTGCCTATCTCTGCCACACTACCCGGTATTTCCAAACTTACCAGAGCGGTACATTCGCTAAATGCACCGTTTCCTATTTGTGTCACACTCTTCGGAATTTTCACATCCGTTAAATACCGACAGCGGGCAAATGCACCCATGCCTATCCGTGTCACGCTCTCTGGGATTTCCACGCCTGTTAAACTGCTAGATTTCTTATCTTCTACCCAAAATTCCCCAAATGAAGAATTTGCTATCTGTGTCACGCCCTCTGGAACCACAACATTCCCAACGCAGCCAGTGCCATCAATGACCATATGATTTACTACCACTAATGGATTTTCCTGCTGCCTGTCTTTAAGCCATTTTGTTTTCCAAAATGCATTTTCTCCTATCTGTGCCACGCCCTTCGGGATTACCACTTTTGCTAAATTGACACAGTTATAAAATGCGTAAGAGTCAATCTGCGTCACGCTCTCCGGCACTATCACCTCTGCCAAACTGCTGCAGCCACAAAATGCATTATCGGCTATCCGGCTTACGCCCTCTGGGATTACCACTTTTGTTAAGTTACTGCAGCCGGCAAATGCACTCTGCCCAATCTGTCTTACACCCCTTGGTATTGTAACGCTTTTTAAACCTTTACAATAAGAAAATGCGGCATAGTCAATCTGTGTCACGCCCTCTGGCACAACCACATCTCCGCCGTTCCCGATATATTTCACCAATTTTCCATTGGAAATATCAAAATATTCCTGAGCTGGGGAACCGACCGGAACATCAAAATCATAGTGGTAACCACCGCAGAAAGGCGATTCTTCAAACTGATGTATCATCAATGCATCGTCAGCGGCACTCACGGATCCATATTCGCTTAATCCGAATGTCTTGCCACAGCCATTGCATACATTTGCCCCTTCCCATGTTACGTTTTCTCCCCATGCTTCTTCAGGCGTTGTAGCGCCGGCAGGCTGTACACCTACTGTCTCCGCTGCGTTTGCAGTCTTGCCGCCATAATCCATACAGCCAATTACCACTATGATTACCACTATAGAAATCACCCTTTTCATAATTCACCCAACCTTTCTAATAATAGCTAAGCACAGATATATAACCCCGCTTAACTATTATTTTTGCTGCATTTAATGCTAATACCACAAAACGTTTACTGCCTTTTTTATTTCCCATTTCCTCACTTCTTTAATAGTTTATCCTGTAAAGACGGAACAGAACAATCAATTACCATTTGGTATATCGGGATTTATTTTTTAACCTTGCCGCTCAATTTTGCTTTGCTCCACGCACTGTACAGCGTTTCTTTCCCCGATTTCTTATAGCTGCGTATCCTTACATAATATTTTTTGCCTGTTTTGAGCTTCGTGAATGTGTAAGAGGTCTTTGGCAGATTTTTGGATTTTACGCCCTTCTTAAACTTCTTGTCTGTGCTTACCTGAACCTGATACCCGGAAGCCCTCTTATCCTTTGCCCAGTTTACGGCCAGCTTCCTGCCTTTCGCTGCTTTTGCTGACTTCACGGACGGCTTCTTCGGGCTTACCTTGATTGCCACCTTCTTGGATGCTTTCCCTGCCTTGATGGTTATGGTGGCAGCCCCGGTGTTTTTAATGGTTACCTTTCCAGTATTCTTATCCACTGCGGCAACCTTTGGATTGGAGCTTGTGAAAGACATCTTGCTTTTTGAGGATGCATTGATTTTGAATGGCTTTGCCCCATATGTCACCTTGTATAACGTCTTTTTACAGGTGATTTTATCCACTTGTGACGAACCACCTCCAGAACTTACGCGGAATGTGAAGCCATTGTCCTTCGCATACCGTTCTGCTTCCGAACCGCTTACGCCATAGATGATGAAATTAGGCATTTTATAATTATTTTCCCAATTATGTGTAGTATAGCCAAGTGCACTGTCCCCCACACTCGTTACGCTTTTCGGGATTGTTATGCTCGTCATGCCTTCACAGTCCAAAAATGCACTGTCTCCTATGGAAGTAACACTGTCTGGGATTGTGATATTTTTCAAGGAGCTACAGCCAATAAATGCCTCACTTCCGATAGAAGTAACGCTGTCCGGGATAACCGTAGTTTTACAGCCGACAACCAACGTATTCGTTCCGGTATCAATAATTGCATTGCAGTTATTACGGCTGTCATATACGGAATTTCCCGGTTCCACCCGTATATTGGTCAAGGAAATACAGTCACGAAACGCTTCCTCTCCGATAGAAACTACACTGTTTGGGATTGTGATGCTTTCCAGGGGACAGTATCTAAATGTATCCCTTCCGATAGAAGCTACACCATCCAGGATTATAATGCTTTTCAGGGAAGTACAGTCAAAAAATGTACCGTATTCTATGGAAGTAACACCGTTGGGGATTGTGATGCTTTCCAGGGAGCTACATCCAATAAATGCACCGTATCCTATGGAAGTAACACTGTCCGGGATTGTGATATTTTTCAGGGACTTACAGCTAGAAAATGCATCCACTCCGATAGAAGTGACACCGTCCGGAATTATGATGCTTTCGAAGCTGCAGCTAGAAAACACTCCCTCTCCGATGGAGGCTACACTGTCCGGGATAACCGTAGTTTTACAGCCGGCAATCATTTCGTTTACTTCAGTATTGATAATCGCATTGCAGTTATTACGGCTGTCATATACGGAATTTCCCGGTTCCATCAGGATGCTGTTTAG
>CANOHX010000025.1 GCA_947565885.1 uncultured Lachnospiraceae bacterium | reverse complement strand
GTTCTTCTGGAAAACCTTCAAAAAAAAGCTTACATCCTCCAAGCCTTGGGTCTTGCGCCGCCAGCTGCGCACCCAGCGCATTGCCAATAATCCTAAAACCGTCCACATGGTATTCCTTGCGCCAGAAATGCAAGATATCCAAAATAATATGTGGATTTAACTTGTGTGGAATATAAAATTCCAAAATGCATTCCATTTCTTTCTGATGCAGCTTAAGGATAAGATGTTTCAGTTCATCTGGATCGTTCTCTTTGAGGTAAGAGGCCTTAGGGGCAAAATAATTCCCTTTCGTGTACCCCCAGTAATTAAGCTGCGCCTTGGCGTCTTTTCTTTCCTCATCCTCGTCCAGTACAAGGAACTCTTCAAACTCGTACAATGGCATAAAAAGCAGAGTCGTCACTCCCAGCTGCTTCAAATCATTCAGCCTGTGCTCAATTGCCCCCACTGTGCCCCGTTTTACATTATTATTCCTCATTCCCATGGAGAAACCACGTGCATGGAGTTTATAAACCACCATGTCCTCCTTTGGGATCTGGGGAAATTTATCTTTCCTCCACTTAAATTCCGAAAAATAAAAAGAACTTTTAATTTTAGTATCTTCTTTGCCTATTTGCTTAGCAGGTGTGATCCCTTTTCGTTCCGCCTCTTCTATGGCTTTCCGCTGTTTCTCTCGCTGTGGCACGAATGGTTCCGCCCTCCAGATGAAAGGCCTACGCCTCTCATCCCCCCAGATTTCCCGACCGGAAACCTTACGTGCATATGGGTCAACCATCTCTTTCGCATCCACCTCAAAATTATAGTCGTACTTCTCCCAATCCAGCCCCTGTACCCCCACAGTATACAGAGTTTTCCTATTATCTTCTGCCTTCATAGGAATTTTCAGAACCGTTCCATTGTCTCTGGGATATAACAACAACTTACATTCAGCGCTCTTTGGTGCCTGAATGGAAAAAAATATCTTGTCACCTTGCTTCGTTACACCTGCTTGCTCCTGGATTCCGGTACAGATTTGAAAATTCATATGCTCCTCCTATGCTGTCTACCTATTCTCTGTTTCCTGTTTCCTGTTTCCTATTATAACAAGACATAGGGGATTTGGAAAGGTTTTTTTGCAACTGTTATCAACTGTTCCCAGATGTTTTATCACATTTTATATAACAATTGTCTGGATAACAGTAGAATTTTTTTCATGGTTATGGTATTCTATACAAAGGAGAACCTGTAATCCGGGGTTCTAAAACAGTTACGGTTATTACCCGAAAGAAAAGAGGAACTTCATATGATTAAAACAGCAACAAAAGAAATTCAGACAGGTGCATACACGGCCACGCCCGTATATACGAAAACAGGTCAGATGATATTATCTGCCAATACTCTTTTGACTGCTCAGCAAATTTCCCGACTGGAATTTTACGGAATTGAATGGGTGAATATTAAAGAGCCTTCTGACATTACCGAGGAGACCGATTCCCCGCAGCCGGAAGAATCTGCTTCCTATTCCCAGAAAGTGAAAAAAAGCGAAGAATTCCATACATTTAAGGCAGATTTTCATGAAAAATCACGTTATCTGGAGTCTTCTTTTGATGATCTTCTGAATAAAAATCTCCCGGTAGAATCCCGGGCGCTGATTGACCAGGTAAGCACGCTGTATGCAGACCGCCTGACCTCGCTTTCCGTCTTTGATATGCTGCATAATATGCGCCAGATTGACGATACCACTTTTGCCCACAGCATCAATGTAGCCTTGATTGGGCGTATGATGGGAGAATGGCTGGGATTGTCCGATGAAGATTTGGATGTACTGACATTGGCAGGTCTTCTCCACGATATTGGGAAATGTACGATTGACCCTAATATACTCCTGAAACCTTCCTCACTCACCCCCAAAGAATACGAAGAAGTCAAAAAACATGCAGTCAATGGCGCAGAGGTCCTTGCCAGCCAGGATCTGGATGAACGGATTGTCGAAACTGCACGGATGCATCATGAACGTTGCGATGGCAGCGGCTATCCCTCCGGATTAAAGGATGATGAGATTCCTGACTTTGCCAAGATTATTGCTATTGCCGACGTCTACGACGCCATGACTTCCAACCGACCTTACCGCAAAGGATACTGTCCTTTTGAAGTAATTGCCACCTTTGAGCGCGAAGGCTTAGAGAAATACGATGCGGAATATATCCTTACTTTTATGACGCGGATATTAGATACATATATGGGCAATACTGTGATGCTGAGCGATGGCACGACCGGAACCGTCATCATGAATAATACGGTACACTATTCCCGCCCATTGCTGCGCCTTTCCACAGGTGAATGCATTGACCTTGTGAAACATCCTGAACTTTACATTCAGGCTATTATATAATTTTACAGAAAGAACGAGGTGCCTGCCATGAATGACAAGCCTAATACAACTCCTGTAAACATCCTGGACGAAGACGACGATATGGAAGACATCCGTGTCACCTTGACCCTGGAAGACAATCAGGAAGTAGAATGCAAGATTCTTACCATCTTCGACCTGGAAGACCAAAGTTATATTGTCCTTATGCCAGAAGAAAATGAAGATAATGACGCAGAAGAAACAGAAGTATATATCTACCGCTATTTTGAAGATGAGGATGGGAATCCCTCTCTGGAAGACATTGAGGATGACGAGGAATATGAGGCTGTGACCGACCGCTTCGAAGAACTGCTCGATGAAGCGGATTGGGAAGAACTTGACGATTTACTTGATGATTGATGAAAGCCTCCGGCCAGTATATCTGCTGCCGGAGGCTTTTTTATCAAATAGACATGCATACCCACAGGGCACTTAGCATGCCTATTTTCCTCATCTCGCGAGAATTAAAATACCGCCATTACTTTCCCTTGCGCATCTCCTCCACAAACCTTGAAACCTCCAGCTCTTTGCCATTTAATTTTTTTACGCTGTGGATGTAAAGTTTTTCCTTCGCACGTGTAATGCCTACATAGAACATACGCCGTTCTTCCTGTAAATCAGCATCTAATATGGCTTTCTTATAAGGCATCAATTCTTCATTGACATCCAGGATATGTACAATCGGATATTCCAGCCCTTTGGCACTGTGAAGTGTAGACAGCGAAATACAGTCACCAGACAATTCCTGCTGTCTCTTCTGTTTCTGCAGCTCTTTGGTATATTCCTCCATATGTGCGAACCATGATTCATAATCCCCGAATGCTTTCGCACCATCCTGCAGTTCATCTAAGACATCAACCAAATTGTCTGCGCTGATTCTCCGGTACTCAGCATAATCCTGCAGATATGCCTCATATCCAATTCCCATACGGATATAATTCAAAGCTGCAAAAGGACCAAGCCGGCTGACAACCCGCAAATCTGCCTCTAGCTGCTCAATCCGCTCTGCCACCCAATGCTGATCCTTATCATAGAAATAATCCGCCCACACCTCAAAAGAGACTGTCTCCTCCTCCAGGCTTTCCCTGGTGATATAGCGGTTGGGACGGTTCATAACCTTTAACATATCCCCCCGGCTGCGGCTTCCCTGTGCAAGGCGTATGTAAGTCAGAATATCCCGGGTAATCCAGTGTTCGTAGAGGTTCGGTATATTGTCCCTCGTGCGGAAAGGAATATTGTATGCCATCAGCTGGGACATAAACATCCTTGGCTGCGTATTGGTACGAAAGAGCACGGCACAGTCCTGGTACGCATGACCAGACTTTACCGCCTGTAAAATCTGCGCAATGACCCCTTCCCCCTCCTCTTTTTGCCCATCCCACACATGATAAGACACCTCTCCCTCTTCTCCCTCAGCGCACGCGGAAATCTTTTTCTCAAACCGCTGGCTATTATGGGAAATCAGACGCAAGGAAGAATCCACAATTTCCTTGGGAGACCGGTAATTGACATCAAGAAGGACCTTTTTTGCCTCAGGGTAAGCAGATTCAAAGCCCAACATAATTTCCGGCTTCGCTCCCCGAAAACGGTAAATAGACTGGTCGTCATCGCCCACCGCAAATAAATTGTCTTCCGGCTGGGCAAGCATTTTGATAATCTCAAACTGAACTTTATTGATGTCCTGAAACTCATCAATGAGGATATACTGGAATTTCCGCTGCCAGGCCGAGAGAATATCCTTCCGCTGTTCAAACAGTTCATAACAGTATACTAACATGTCATCAAAGTCAATCAGCCTTTGCCTGCGCATCCTGTCATCATACGAATGGTATATCTGTTCAAAAACCTCTTTGGCACAATTCTTAGGGTAATAATGCGCTAAGGCAATCCCTGTATTTTTGACAAGGCTGATTTCCCCTAACAAGTCACCGACAAATTCATTCTCATCTTCATACTCCAGATGCAGCCGCTGGATAATCTCGCGCATAAAACGAAAACGCTGCTCCTCACCGGCAATGTTGCCGCTGTGGAACCCATAGGCATGTTTGAGAATCTGAAAAAAGACTGCATGGAAGGTTCCGAAGGTGACAGAATATTTCTGATTTCCCATCAAGCGGTAAAACCGCTCCTTCATCTCCACCGCTGCCGCCTTAGTAAACGTGATGACAAGAATATGGGAGGGCTCAACGCCCTCATTTAAAATTAAGTTTCTGGTACGCTGTGTGATAACAGTGGTCTTACCCACTGCCAGGTCCAGCTATGCACAAGCAAGCTCCTTTAAAGTGCCTAATAGCCTCGCTTTGAGACTTATCAAAGATATATTCCATATTGTAAAATTCTCCTTTTATATAATCTTTGTATAGTTTAATGATTAAACCCAAATTATGTTTGTGTGTAATGATTTATTAACTTGATTTTCTCAGCAGATATTTAAGGACAAAGTTTGTAATAATACTTCCAAAAAATTCATCCATCCAGTTTCTTTACTTTTTACAAAGACCATGACACCAGACAGAATGAAAAAAGATGCCC
The DNA here is from genome assembly GCA_947565885.1 of uncultured Lachnospiraceae bacterium. Taxonomy (GTDB): domain Bacteria; phylum Bacillota; class Clostridia; order Lachnospirales; family Lachnospiraceae; genus Petralouisia. The sequence goes on along the minus strand of CANOHX010000025.1, from coordinate 15,259 downwards.
TTTAAGCAAAACCATAATGCTCTGGCATTCCACACCACTCCAAAAAATTTATATGACATTTGGTAAAAATTTAGCTGACCACCTATTCCCAAAAATGCGTATTATTTCCACTTCACCGATACTGCATACATACTTAATGAGATACAATTACTCACTCATTTTATTACGATTGCGCGCAATGACAATCTAATACAGCCAAAAAAATTTTATCGACTTTAAAAAAGGGTAAACCAGCACAACTACAATAGAATATATACTTTTCCCTGATAAGTGTAGCGGTGCTTTAACTATTTTTCCAGTTCAATGGTAACAATTTCATTTTCAATAATCTTTCCCGCATGAGTTCTATGACACACTATTCATTATAAATATTATATTGGATTATACCGTATTAATCAAATAATTAATTGAATTAATAAAAATTATTACTGGCAAAAAAATACTTCTTTTTAGTAAGAATTCTTCATTTTAATTCTTACTAAAAAGAAGCCCTTAATTACAAAACATAAACTTATTTATGTTGACCTTTTACAACATAATTTTATTGAAAATTCAAACAAGCGGTATCAACATAACCAATTTCATGATTATATTTAACCCTACACCTTACCGAGTGCGTACTCCTAATCTCAACGATAGCTCCTTGCGGCAAAGAACATACGACACTTCCACTATATCTTCCTGAATACATTTTAGTATTCCGATTTACAATCGCATATGTAGAACTTGCAACTTCAATATTTTCTTCTTCCGACTGTACATGCATAACATTGCCCGCAAAAACAGGAACACTACTAGACAATAAAGTTGCAACCCCTAAGGACATTACTAATAAAGCTTTTTTTAATTTCATTATTTATTCCTCCTAGAATATTATTATTTATAACACAAATATCCTAGCATACTAATTTCCATTTTTCAACAAAAACTATTCGACAATTTCCGACATTCTATCTTTATAATGCCTCTTTCAGAATATAAACTCCGCTGAACGAAAGTTAACATTCTCAAGGACAGCCTCATAGAACAAATATCCTTCTTATAGCTCAAGAAATCTAATGGATTAAAACTCATAGAGCAGATCCCTTATCCGCTTCCAATTTGGCAACCGCCGCCCGGATTCTTATCAGGGATTCCTCCTTGCCCAGCACTTCCATAATCTCCGTAGCGCCCCCCGGCGTCATCTGCTTGCCGGAAACTGCGGTACGGATGGGCCACATTACATAGCCATTCTTGCAGCCCTTGTCCGCCACATATCTGCAGAGCGTCTCATACAACGCATCATTGGAATAATCTTCCTGCGCCTCTAAGATAGGAAGCAGCTCCCTCAGCACCTCCAGCGACGTCTCCGGCGTAGTCTTCATTTTCTTATGGGCGTACATGGAAACATCATACTCCGGCACAGCCTCAAAGAAATCAACATGGTCCGCTATATCCGGGAAAATCTCTATCCTGGTCTTGACCATGGCGGCAATCTTCTTAAGGTCGAAGTCTTTGGTAAGGCTTTCCCTCAGATACGGCTCTGCCATCTCATAAAATCTGTCAAAATCCATGGCTTTTAAATATTCGCCGTTCATCCACTTCAGCTTCACGATGTCAAAAACTGCCGGAGACTTACTGATTCGGTGGTAATCGAATTCCTCAATCAGTTCGTCCAAGGTGAAAATTTCCCGGTTATCCTCCGGGCTCCAGCCCAAAAGTGCAATATAGTTCACAACGGCGTCGGTCAGAAATCCCTGCGCAATCAAATCTTCAAAAGAAGCGTGTCCGCTGCGCTTCGATAATTTCTTATGATTCTCGTCAGTAATCAGCGGCAGATGGATGTAAACCGGCGATTCCCAGCCAAAGGCATCATAGAGCCGCTGGTACTTGGGCGCTGAGGACAGATACTCATTGCCCCGCACCACATGGGTGATATTCATCGTGTGGTCATCCACCACGTTGGCAAAGTTGTAGGTGGGATAACCATCGGATTTTATCAATACCATGTCATCCAACTCTGCATTTTCCACGCTGATATCCCCATACAATTCATCATGGAACGTAGTTGTACCCTCATTGGGGATGTTCTGGCGGATGACAAAAGGCTTGCCCGAAGCCAGATTTGCCTCCACCTCCTCCTTCGACAGGGAAAGGCAGTGCTTATCATACATCATGATTTCCTTCCCTTCCACAATTTCCGTTTTCAGGGAATCCAAACGCTCCTTATCGCAAAAGCAGTAATACGCCTCACCGCGTTCTACCAGCTTTTTGGCATATTCCATATAAATCCCGCTCTTCATACGCTCGCTCTGGATATAGGGACCAAAACCGCCATCCTTATCAGGTCCTTCATCATGCTTAAGTCCCGCGCTCTCAAGCGTACGGTAAATAATGTCAGTAGCGCCCTCCACGAAACGCTCCTGGTCGGTATCTTCTATCCTCAGCATAAAATCCCCGCCCGCATGTTTGGCAATCAGAAATTCATACAGGGCGGAACGCAGATTTCCCACATGCATTTTTCCGGTTGGGCTAGGCGCATATCTTGTTCGTACTTTACTCATGGCAATTCTCCTTTTCCTGTCTCAGATATCTCTTGCATTTTAACCTGTTGCCTATTATATACCACCCACCTGGAATTTACAAGAAAAAGAATCTTTGGAATTAATCCTATTGGAACAGTTCAGCCCACGCCATTCGCAAAGACGCCTACTTTGAAAACATCACCTTTTCGTTGTCAAACATTTTGGCAAGCACGAAAACCCCGATTCCTGCATAGCAGACATTTGCCGCCACAGTCACGGCAATATTTACCACATCCGCATCCATAGAAAAGATTCCGTTCATGCTCTGCACGCTGTTATATAGGGGGATTAAGAACCATACCGGTTCGGTCATGCAAAGGCTCGGCACCATGGAAGTCACGCCCAAAAGCATGGAGATAATCATGACCGGAGTCACCCAGCCGGTCGCCTCTTTGACATTCCTTGCAAATGCTGAAATTATGGATACCAGCGTGATGATGACCAATACCGTTGACAGGACAACCAGGAGGGTCAATATGTAATCTGACATATTGTATACACTGGCATTTACCCCCTCATTTGTGCCCATCATCTTAGGCAAGGAGAGCATAGTTCCCAGGAAACTGGAAAACCCGCTTAAAATGGCAATTACGCTCAGGCTGACAATCTTGCCTATCGCCAGATGGCTGCGCTTCATCGGCGTGACCAGGAGCGTGGCAATCGTTCCGCGCTCTTTCTCCCCGGCAATGGATTCCGGCGCCACCGCCATGCAGCCGCTGAACAAAAATACCATCATCAGCATGGGCACCATCATGGAAAATATCTGCGCAGACATATCCTCTTCGGTTGCCATATCATAAACTTCTTCCCCCGGATTTACGTCAAATTTATTGGCAAGCGCAGATTCATATGCATCGAGAGCCTCGGTCATCATCGTATAGGCAGTCTGGGAATCCGTATCCGTTGAGTTATAATAAATCTTCACTGCCGGCGCCTGCCCGGCTGCCGCCACGTCATACGCCGCTACCTGGGCATCAAAATCTTCTGGAAATACCGCCAACAAATCATAAACTGCTTCCTGCGTTTCCAAATCTTCCAATAACTGCTCTGTCTCATTCTCCGCGACTTCTTTAAACTCCAGGGGAGCGCCGCTTTTTGCTATCTCTTTCATACTCTCCGGCAAGTTTACAGCACAGACTTCTGCCCGAAAGTCCTCTGCCGTCTCAAATTGGGAGGCAAGCCCGCTGCCCATAAAAGAATATAAGAGATAAATCATCAGGCCTGGCATAAGCACAGTAGTCAATACCATCCTCCGGTCGGTAAAGAACCGGGTAAATTCTTTCTTCATGATTGTCATTATGCTATTTTTCATTTAAGCCACCTGCTCTTTCTGCAAAAATATCGAAGAACTTCTCTTCCAGAGATTTCTCCGCGGTAAGGCTTGCCAACGTATCGCAGACCGCCATCTTACCTTCTATCACAATGCCTACCCTGTCGCAAATTTTCTCTATCAAACTGAAAATATGCGTGGATACCACAATCGTCTTGCCCTGTTCTTTCAGTTCCAGCAGGAAGTCCGTCACAACCTTCGCCGTCAGGACGTCCAGCCCATTCGTCGGCTCGTCAAAAATTATGATGTCCGGATCATGCACAATGGAAATCACCAAAGATACCTTCTGCTTCATTCCTGTAGAGAGGTCCCCGACCTTCACTTCGGCAAACTTCGTGATGCCGAATTTCTCAAACAGGCTCTGTTTCCTGGCTGCTGCCTTGGCCTTATCCACGCCATGCAGTTCTGAGAAGAAAGTAAACAGGTAGTTCGGCGTAAAAAATTCTTCCAGTTTCAGCTCACTGGTGAGAAATCCAATCTTCTTGCGCACTTCCTCTGGATTCTTCACCACACTGGCTCCATCTACCAGCACATCGCCTTTGTCCGGCTTCACCAACGCAGACATCATGCGCAGTGTCGTAGTCTTGCCCGCACCGTTCGGTCCCAGCAGACCAAACACTTCGCCCTCATAGGCAGTAAAGCTTAAATCATCGACCGCCACCTTAATACGTTCTTTCGTCTTCTCAATCTTCTGCTGTTTGGCAGAAATCTTAAAGGTCTTCCGCAAATTCTGCACTTTCAACAATTCTTTCATATATTGTCCTCTCTTTGTACTGTACTATTCAAATAATACAATAATATAACTTTAAATGATTGTCAAGTATTCTTTTTGGAACTTACTCTTTTTTCACAACAACCAGCATAACGTACCAAAAGGTCTTGTTGCCTTTGGCAGCAAAGACATCTTGCACAAAAAGCGTTTGGAAAGCTAGCTTTCCATAGCGCTTTTATGTGCAAAGTGTTTACATCACATAGTGATGTAAACCTTTTGGTACTAACATATCGTCACCTAGAAAAAAACAAATTCTTCCTCCCTGCCTACTGCCTGAGCTTCCTCATTTTCAGCGTAAATTTCAGGGACATTAAGAAAAATCCCACCGCAATAAACCATGCAAATAATACCGCTGCAAAAAGGACAAAGCCCATACTGTCAAAATAACCAAACTTATCCCAAAAATCCAGCAAACTCCTGACATTCGACAACGCCAATGAAAGCTCCATCATCCCGAAAAAGAGAAACATCCAACGTATCCTTTTATACAGTGCAATATGGGATTCCGCATCCGTATACAGCGTGAACTCGCCTTTCGCAGCCTCCCTGCGGAATATGAGCCACCACGCCCAACGGCAGACATACTCCGCGCCAGTCTCCTCCACAAATTCTATGTATTCCTGGTAATCATTCCTCCAGATAGGCGTACGCCCAGCCTCCCCTCGCATATCCACACGGTAAATGTATTTGCCAGGCTCACAGGGCATGAACGTATACAGTCCGGCAATGAACCCTGTCATCGCCCATCCCCGCTGGCTCATCTTATTCAGCCATACTTCCTCTTTTTCTTTGTCAAAATACAATCTGAACCTTTTCATCTATTGCTGCTCTCCTTTCTGCTGATTCCAGCACATTTTCTCTATTTCTGTCCCCTGCTTCCTCAGGTTCGGCAGACATCTGCTGCATCCGTCTGCCATTTTCCAACAGTTCTTCCAAACGCTCCATCTCCGTCTGCAAGGCAAACTTCCCAGCTTCCGTAATGATATACTGCTTTTTCTTCCTGGAATGCTTATCCTCACTGTACAGATTAATCCAGCCTTTCTCCAGCAAGGTATTGAGGGCTCCATACAAAGTGCCCGCCCCCAGTTCCAACCTGCCGCCCGTCAGCTCCATGGTATTCTGGATGATACCATACCCATGATTGGGCGTTCCCAGAGATAATAGAATATAATAGACTGACTCTGTCATCGCTGCTTGCTTTTCTGCCACACAACCGCCTCCCTACGCATCTATCTAGTAAACCTTCAGCAAACGATATATCGCAAAATAATATATCGTCATCTGATATATAATATATCAGGTAACGATATATCTGTCAAGAACATATAGGACTTTTATCTTATAGAAAAGTACTTTCACGCTTTAGCGTAACAAGGTCTTTAATAAATAAGATGAAACAGGGCTGCCGGCATACGCCGACAGCCCTGTCTCAAAAAATGTCTATATAAAAATTTACTCCTATTCCCGATGCATGGAAAAGCTGTCCATATCATACTCTTCAAGATTCTCATGGATTTCGCGGTTATCTGCCTGCTGAATCAGCTCATCCCTGTCTTTCTTAAACTTCATCTGGTCTTTGAATGCGCTTGGCCCGCCAACACAGCCGCCATCGCAAACCATGCCTTCCACAAAATCTTCGGGAAGTTTCGCTGCCCGAAGGAGGAGAAGCGCTTTCTTACACTCTGCCGCGCCGTTTGCACGGTATACCTTGGCATCGATGTCCTCTCCAGTTTCTTTGAGGCTCTGCAGCACAGCCTCGGTAACCCCGCCGGAGTTCGCAAAACGTTTGCCATAGGTAGATGAAATCTGGTCATCATTGCCGCATGGCTGCAATGCAATTCCTTTGGCGCGCATAATGGCGCGAAGCTCGCTATAGGTCAGAACATAGTCTGCATTTCCCGGAATCTTCTGGTCTACGACTTCTGATTTCTTCGCAAGGCAAGGCCCGATAAATACGGTTATGGCATCCGGTTCTTTCGCTTTAATCAGACGTGATACCGCGCACATTGGTGAAACAGTGGTTGACACGCAATCTGCCAGCTGCGGATAATGCAGACGCACCATATTGACAAATGCCGGGCAGCAGGAAGTCACTTTCTTCTTGCCCTCCTTATATGCCTCCGCCCACTCTTCCGCCTCATAAGCAGCCGTCATGTCTCCGCCAAGGCCTACATCATAGAAATCATCAAAACCTAACTCTTTCATGGCATTCTTCCAGCTTGCCATGGTAATATCCCTGCCAAACTGCCCCTCCGTTGCCGGAGCCGCCATAGCATATACTTTCTTGCCAGACTTCAGCGCCTCAATGACATTTACTATATACGTTTTAGAACCAATCGCCCCAAACGGACAGCTGTGGATACATTTGCCGCAACGGATACATTTCTCCTTGTCGATGATGGAGATTCCGTTCTCGTCATATGTAATGGCATCCACCGGACAGCTATATTTGCATGGTCTCTTCAAATGCGCGATTGCATTATACGGACAGGCATCCGCACATTTTCCACATTCCTTACATTTGGAAGCATCAATATGGGAACGGTGACGCCCCATGCGGATTGCCCCAAACTTACAGGCATTGATACAAGCCTTGCCAATACAGTTCTGGCAGTTCTCGGTAACAGTGTAACTGGAAATCGGACAGTCCTCACAAGCGGAACTGATAACCTGGATGACATTTCCGTCATCCTCTGAACCTGGCGCTTTGCCCTCTGCAAGGCGCACCCTCTGGCGGATGATTTCTCTCTCTTTGTAAATACAGCAACGGAATTGCGGAGTAGGTCCCGGAATCAGTTCCATCGCGATATGGTCCCTTCCAGATTCCAACTCTCCCTCAAACGCCAGTTTTGCCACTTCGTAAAGTACATCATGTTTGATTCTAATCACATTTTCATCTGCATACATCGTATCTACCTCGCTCTTTTTTCTTTGTTAACATTTTAACATCGTACTACCTGTCTTGCAAGAGAAAAATCAAATCCTGCCAAATCTTTCTTCAGTATTCAGCATTAATGCGTCCTGCGGTTAATAAATTCCGTCTTATACTTGGAATAAACGATTTTCTGGCTGCGGTACAGCCCATAATAACCGGACAGCATATAGCTTAAGGCAACAGACAGCAGAAAATAAGGCATCCCCTCAAAGCCAAACATCTCAAAACAGATCAGCAGAGATGTTATCGGGCAGTTGGTAACTCCGCAGAACACAGCCCCCATGCCCACCGCCGTGCAGAGGGAAGGTGCAAAACCAATCAAATTCCCGAACATACAGCCAAACGTGCCCCCAACGACAAAGGAAGGGACAATCTCACCTCCTTTATACCCGCAGCCCAGCGTCACGGCGGTAAACAGCATTTTCAGCAGAAACGCCCAAGGGACATATTCATTTTCAAAACAACGTTCAATGACAGCCATCCCGGCGCCGTTATAATCCTGGCAGCGTACAATTAAAGTCATGATTACGATAAATGTGCCCCCGGTAAATATCCTAAGATAGGGATCGGGGAGGTATTTCTTATATAATTTTTCGCCATGGTGGAGCATGATGCAAAATAAAATGCTGACTCCGGCACAGAACATGGCAAGAATGGCGATGCGGCTCCCCGTCGCCCAGGTAAATTCCGGCAGCCCAGTGAGGATAAACTGCTCCGGCATCACACCTAAATACTCGGCAATCCCTTTTGCTACCAAAGCGGAAACGACGCAGGGAACCAACGCCGCATAATGCATAATGCCCACGCTGACTACCTCCATAGAAAAAATCGCCGCTGCCATAGGCGTCCCGAACAAGGCGGAAAATGCCGCGCTCATACCGCACATGATCATGATATGCTGGTCCTTGTCATCAAACTTAAACAGCCGCCCAAGAGAGTTTCCGAGGCTCCCTCCCAACTGCAGCGCCGCTCCCTCCCTGCCGGCAGACCCGCCAAACAGATGGGTCATGACCGTGGACACAAAAATCAGCGGCGCCATTTTCAATGGGATATTCTCTCCCGAATGAATGGCAGCAAGAACCAGGTTCGTTCCGGTGTCTTTCTCATCATGCAGCAGATGATAAGCGCCAACAATTACAAGACCGGCAAGTGGCAGCAGCAAAATCAGCACGGGGTTCGCCGTGCGGGTATCGTTCGCCCAGGTCATGCAGTAATGGAATATAAGCCCAGCGCTGCCTATGACAAAACCAGACAGCAGTGAAAATGCCAGCCACTTAAAAAATATATACATACTGTCCCGAAAATGGCGGATATAATAGAGGACCGTCTCTTTTAAATCAAATTCATCTCTCATTTGTAAACTCCCATGTTTCTTTTGCAGTTTTCCACCATATTATCACCCTGCATGGAAATTGGCAAGAGGCTTGTAATTTTTTGCAGCAGCGTTATAATAACAGAAAATACATAGAATTAACGGAGGAATCGGTATGCGCCTGTTACTGGCTGAAGATGAAAAAGACCTCTCGCGCGCCCTCACCGCCATCCTGGAGCGCAGCAATTACTCTGTGGATACGGTCTATGACGGCGAAGAGGCATTGGCATATTTATGCAGCAATAATTATGATGGGGCAATTCTCGACATTATGATGCCCAAATTAGACGGACTTTCGGTCCTTAAGGAAATACGAAAGCAGAAAAATCCCATCCCTGTGCTGTTCCTGACAGCAAGATCAGAGATTGACGACAAGGTAGAAGGACTGGATGCCGGTGCAAACGATTACCTTACCAAGCCATTTGCCGCCAAAGAGCTTTTGGCAAGGATACGTGCCATGACCCGTGAAAATACAGACGCCGTAAATTCCTCCCTGCATATGGGAAACCTTACTTTAGACCTTGCAGCGTTCACGCTCTCCTCCCCCAGCGGCAGTTTCCGGCTTGCCAATAAGGAATTTCAGATACTGGAAATGATGATGGGCAACCCCGGGCAATTAATTCCCAGCGAACGGTTCTTAGAGCGGATTTGGGGTTACGACAGCGAAGTGGAAGTCAATGTCGTATGGGTCTATATCTCTTATCTTCGCAAAAAACTGACTGCGCTCGGCGCCACGGTACAGATTAAGGCGGTAAGAAATGCCGGTTATTTCCTGGAGGAACTGATATGATACGAAAACTGCAGAAAAAATTTATCCTGGTTTCCATGCTCTCCATGCTGCTCGTGCTGAGCATCATTATAGGCAGCATCAACATCGTCAATTACCGGCGCCTTGTGCAGGATGCGCAGCATATACTGCGGATTCTCGCTGAAAACGGCGGGGAATTCCCCAAAGACCGTCCCCATCCCAAGTCAGAGAACGAACAAGCACGACCAAAATCCAAATCAGCGGATGAGGAAACACAGGATACGCCTCCGATTCCCAAGGAACCAAAGCCCCACTTTGCGGATATGTCCCCGGAAATGCCTTATGAAACACGTTATTTTTCTGTCCAGCTAACAGCAAACGGTACGGTAACATCCACAAACATTACAAAGATAGCCGCTATAAACAGTGAGACTGCCTGTGAATATGCCATCCAGGTCTGGAATATGCACAAAACCTCCGGCTTCTTATCTTCTTACCGCTATCTGAACCAAGAAAACACTGATGGCAGCCTGATTATCTTTGTAGACTGCAGCAGGAATCTTTCAACCTTTTATGCGTTCTTTCTTAACAGCATTTTCGTATCGCTGCTGGGGCTTTTTTCCGTATTCCTGCTTGTGCTCTTCTTCTCCAGGCTGGTGATGAAGCCAGTCTCGGAAAGTTACGAAAAACAGCGGCAGTTCATCACCGATGCCGGCCATGAGATTAAGACCCCCCTCGCCATCATCGATGCCAACCGGGAGATTCTGGAAATGGAGTATGGGGAAAGTGAATGGAGCCAAAGCATCGGCAGGCAGACTTCACGCCTTACGGAACTGACGAACAGCCTAATCTACCTGTCGCGTATGGAGGAGGCAGAAAGCCATCTGCAGTACTCAGATTTTTCCATCTCAGATTTGGCCAGGGAAACTGCAGATTCCTTTCATATGCTTGCAAGCGCGCAGGGAAAACAGTTTTCCGCAAAGATAACCCCCTCCTTATCTTACTATGGTGATGAACCTTCTGTCTGCCGTCTCTTTTCCATCCTGCTGGAAAATGCCATAAAATATTCCCCGCCGCAGGGTTCCATAGAGGTGACCCTGGACAAGCGGGGAAAAAATATCCGGTTCATGGTTTATAATACTGCCGAAGAGATTCCACCAGAAAGCCTTCCCCACCTTTTCGACCGCTTTTACCGCACTGACAGCTCCCGGAATTCCGAGACCGGGGGATATGGCATTGGACTGTCCATTGCTCGTGCCGTAACTGCTGCCCATAAAGGGAAGATTACTGCTGAGAGCCCGGATGGGCATTCCCTCCTGATAACTGTGATTCTATAGGCAGCCGCGCCCTCCTTTACAGACGAATATCTATGGAATCCGCCAAAATCATTGTCCGCATACACCTAAGCCGTATAGACTATTTTATTTTTCCAGAATAACCGGATTTCCGAAGCTTTGATGTATAAGGCTTTTTCTGTTTTGCAGGGACACGGACAGTTGCTTTTTTGCTGATTCCTTTGAATGCATTTTTGCCAACTTTCTTTAGCGATTTTCCCTTTATCTGTACAGACTTGAGGGACTTGCAGTTCTGGAATGCCCCCTGCCCGACAGAAGTCACATTGCTGCCAATCGTCACGCTCTTAATATTCTTCTTTTTGGCAAACGCATTCTTGGCGATTGCCGTTACCTTGAACGTATAGCCGTTAATCTTAACTGTGGCGGGAATCTTCACGCTCGTCGCTTTCTTGCCCTTACCTGCAAGCCCGCTGCAGCTGACTGTCTTTTTCTTTGCCGATGCCGCGGTTACTTTGTATTCAAGTTTGCCAACGGATATAACCTCGTTCTTATGCGGCAGTGGAGTTTTTACCACATTTACCCGGCACACTGCCTTGACCGTCTTCCTGTCTGCCGCCGTAGCCGTAATAACGGCAGAACTTCCAATCTTCGCCTTTTTGGTTACGGTAATTCTTCCGTCTTTTACTTTCACTGTCTTAGGTTTGCTAGAAGACCAGATAAGTTCCTGATTGTCCGCATCATATGGGTATATGTCCACATACAATTCATATTTCTGCCCGGGAGAAAGCGTCACAGCCTCTTCCATCTCAATGGATGAAACATAAGAAGCAAACTGTACCTGCACCGCAACCTTTCCCTTAGTTGCATCCACAGGCGCGCGGAACAGGAACTTGCCGTCCGAAAGCCTGACGCCGTTTTTCCCATCTACCGTAAACCGCTTGACAAAGCAATCATATGCCGGCTCCGCTGTAATGTTGAACACATCTCCCGGCACATAATTGTGGATGCCAAGAAGCATGCCTTTTTCTTCCTCCTCCATGCTCAGTTTTGGGGGAACCACCTCTACACACGCGCTGTTTACCGGCATAGAAAAGATATTGACCTTTTCTTTTCCCTGCGAGAATAGGTATAGCCTGTCTCTCATGACGGCTGCCTGTTTGAGGGTATTTTTTTCTATGGCAGTGTTTGATACTGCATAATTTACTGCAGTGTACTTATCTGACGATATCTGATAAAAGAATGTATCCCCAAAATCAGGCGCTTTCAGTCCTGCATAGACAATCCCGCCGCCTACGGCGCCCACCCAACTGCTATAATAGGAAACCTCTCTCTCTTCCATGCTCGGATTTTGATATTTATACACATGGTCCGCTTTGGCCCCTCCCAGTTCTGCTTTAGATATGCTCCAGGATTTGCCATTATAAACCATCGTATGCGGAAACGTATCCTGTTGGTTTTTCCCCAGCGTCAGCACCAGGGAATTCCCGGTCGCAACTGCCTTGGCAAACGCCCTTGCTTCGGGAAGCGCCGTTCCCTTCTGCCATTTCATTGTCAATGGGTCCATCCGCATAACATGGCTTTGCAGATTTCCAGTCGTACTGTCCAGCCCGCCCAAAAGATACAGTTCCCCCTGGTAAGGCGCAATGGATATTCCCTCTGCCGTTTCAAATTCTTTCGGCAGCTTTGAGGCAGCTTTCCATCCATCTTCCGTGTCGAAACTAGCTAACACCCTTTCTTCGGAATACTTCAGGTCAATCTTCAGCACTGTCCACAGCCTGTTATCAAGATAAATTACATCAGACAAATTAGAAATCGTGCTTTCTTCCTCCGCCAGGCTTTCATCTATGCCAAATATTTCAGATGTATACGCATATATGCCGTCATTCCACATAATATTTCCCATCTCATCTTTCAGATCCGGCGAACAGCTATAGACGCTCCCTTCTCTGTCCACAAAATAAATCCGCTCCCCATCCGATGCTGAGAAACCTTCCTCAACCATTCCATATGTGCTGCCCACGCTGCCAAATCCCGCGCCCGAGGAAAAAAAGTGCTGCCCGCTGATGATTTTGTCCCCGACGGTAACCGTAATGTTCAGGAACTGATTTAATAATCCTTTTGAATCCAGGACTATCCCATTTTCCGAATGCGCTTTTGGTATGACTGCGCTGTTGTTAATGTTCACCTGCGCTCCCGACAGATTCTTTCCTTCTATGCGTATATTGTAATCTTTATCCAATGAAATATCCCGGATATAAACCGTAGGCAGCTCCACTCTGGAAAGGTCAAGCACGCCGGCAGTTGCCACTTTCCCCTCCAATGCGCTGCTCTTTCTGGTACAGTTCAAAATATGTTCCTTAACGTCCCGGGCATTTTCCTTTGGAAACGCAGCGCTCACCGCCGCTGCCGCTCCGGTTACATAAGGCGTTGCCATGGAAGTTCCATTATAATAATCATATTTTCCAAATTTATCAGAAGACATATTTTCTTTGCTGATTCCCAGATTGTCCAAATATATCTCATATTTTCCATTTACCGCCACAGAAAGAGTTACCGCAAGGGCGCGTTTCTCCTCCTGTTCACGCTGTGGAACGGCAAAGTCGCTGATATGGTTCCAATAATTATCTCTGCCTACATAGAAGCCGTCAATACATTCTTCCAGCAGCTCCATCTCCGTTTTCCACTCCAAAATTCCCTCCTGGGTTATTTCCAGGTCATTGACAAACAATACGGACTCTTCCATCTCCTGCTCCACAAGTTCTGGTCCAACAGCCCTGACCATCACGCTGTCATACGTCCCTGTGCCAGATATCTTGGCGGTATAAGGGAAGTAGAGCGTGTATGTTTCCCCTTCTCTCGCACCGTTTATCGTCCATTTCAGAGACTTCTCCCTGCTTCCCGGCAGACCAAAATATGCTTCCTCGGACAGCGCCAGCGATACTTTCGCCTTTCCGTTGCCTTCTCCATATCCATAGGCAATATCTCCGTCATCGGCAGTGACAGCCTGCACCAGCCTGCCATCTGAAAAATCTTCATAGATACTGCAGAGTTCCTGCGGGTTCTCATAAATCCCCGGATTAAAACAGTCATAAGACACGCTCGAGAGGATATCTGCTCCCGGAGCTGCCAGGTCTACGCTCTCCTTGCCATAATTGGAAAAAGCAGCCAACTCATCATTTTCATTTGAAGCAGCCACCGAAATAACGTATTCGCTGTCTATGCCAGATGGAAACTGCTCAATGGTATCTGTATCCATGCTTTCATTACCGGAGGCACAGACGGAAACTGCTCCTTTCTCCCCCACCAATTCAATCAAGGTCTTAAAAATTACAGATTCCTCTTCACTCTGACCGCCCCAGGAATTGTTCACTGCCACGACGTTGACGCCAAGCTGCTGCGCCTTATAGATATAATTATAAGCGGCAACCGTTTCCATCCCATAACAGGCACCCGTTTCATCGAGAACTTTCAAAGCCATAATCTTTATCTTAGGATTGTTGGCAACGCCCCGAACCCCTGTGCCGTTGCATTCCGCTGCCATAATCCCGGCACAATGGCTGCCGTGCCCATTATCATCCATGGGGTCGATATCCTGATTGATAAAATCATACCCATGGATTCCCCGCAGCTGATTAGTCTGTATAGGGTTCGTCCACACCACGTTCTTCAAATCCTCATGGGTATAATCTATCCCCGTATCCACAAGGGCAATTACGCATTCTTTATCACTCTTGCCTGATTCCAATATTTCCTGCTGCGGTTTTATATCCAGCCCTTTCGTTCCATTATTCTGTCCCTGATTGTCGATTGCCCATTGAAATTTGGCATAAGGGTCCTGCCCCTGTTCCAGTATATGTATCCGGTAATTCGGCTCCGCAGCCAGAATATCTTTTCTCACACGAAGCTTTTTTATTAATTCCTCCGTAGAGTAAGTATCGGATTTGACCAGCGACACTTTCAAAGTCTGTTGGGCATTTACCTGCAGGCTCCCTCTCGTCTGCGCCAGTACCTTTGCCGCAGCATTGCCAGACTGGTCCGATGTTTGGACCTGGGCACCGCCAAAATCATATGTCTCAGTTATCTGCATATCTCCCCCAAGCCCTTGGGCAGACTGCGCTGCGTGCGGAGAGACTGCGCTCTCCCTGTAAAGGATAATTGCCTCCCCCTCGGCGTATTCCCCTTTGCTCTCCCCTTTATCAGATCGGAAGAGCACACGTCTGAACTCCAGTCACTTAGGCATCTC
>CANOHX010000024.1 GCA_947565885.1 uncultured Lachnospiraceae bacterium | reverse complement strand
GCTAAGTGCCAGTGGCACTTGTTTAGCAACGACCGAAGCGAAGCGTAGAACTTTGAGAATGGCGTAGGCAGAACTGTTACAATAGCCTTATTCATTTGGGATTTTTTTATAAAGAAAGACCTTGTCCTCTTTCTCCTTGACAGCGGCAGAATTATACCATAAAATGAATAGATAATAGATTGTGCCAAAGTGGAATATATGGTACAATATAGAATATCAAAGAGACCAAAGGAGGGTTATCTGTGGGAAAGATTGCAGTAATAACGGACAGTAACAGCGGGATTACCCAGGAGCAGGCGAAGGCGTATGGGATACATGTGTTGCCCATGCCCTTTTTTATAAATGGAGAGACATATTTTGAAGATATTTCACTTACCCAGGAGCAGTTTTATGAGAGGTTAGAGGGCAATGACGATATCTCGACCTCTATGCCGGCCGTCGGTTCCGTGACGGATTTATGGGACGAGCTGCTGCAGGAGTATGAGGAGATTGTGCATATTCCTATGTCCAGCGGTCTGAGCAGTTCTTTCGAGACGGCATTGATGCTGTCACAGGAATACGATGGGAAAGTCCAGGTCGTTAATAACCAGCGTATCTCGGTAACCCAGAGGCAGTCGGTAGAGGATGCGCTCGAACTGGCAAAGCGGGGCAGGAGCGCCAAAGAAATTAAAGACTATCTGGAAGAGACAAAGTATGATTCCAGTATCTATATCATGGTGGACACCCTGTATTACCTGAAGAAAGGCGGTCGCCTGACTCCGGCGGCGGCAGCGCTGGGAACCTTGCTCAAGCTTAAGCCAGTACTGCAGATTCAGGGGGAAAAACTCGACAGCTACGCCAAGGCAAGGACTGTGAAACAGGCAAGGTCTATCATGATTGAAGCCATAAAGTCTGACTTTGCTAAAAGGTTTGGCGATGCAGCGGGAGAGAATATGCATATTTTTGTTGCATATTCAAAGAATAAGGAGGCGGCCCTGGATTTTAAAGCGCAGGTAGAAGAAGCGATTCCAGGCCGGAAAGTAGAGGTCGTAGACCCATTGTCACTGAGCGTTGCTTGCCATATCGGACCTGGTTCGCTGGCAGTGGCTTGTGCCAAGAAGCTTGTATTGGAATAAAACTTGGAATAAAAGGCGCTGTAGGGATTGCGATGGCAACTGCAAAGGAGGATAAGGATGAAAAAACGGATTGGGACGAAAGTAATTGTTCTGCTGGGGATTTTATCGTTGTTTTTTCTGGCATTCAGTGTGGCAAATGTATTGGCGCTCTCTGAAATAAATGAAAAGAATAGCGAGATTGCAGAAGTTTATCTGGAATTACAGAAAATAGAGGGGCAGATGTCCGTACAGGCGCAGGAGTTCCGGGGCTTGATGGAATCCGGCAAGCTAAAAGCGCAGGGAGTAGAGAATATAGAGCAGAAAGCTGCTGACCTGCAGGGATATCTGGATAAGATGGATGTATTATGCCAACGGACCAATGACAGCATACTGAATAATAGCTTTACGGAATACAAGGAGCAGTTTGAGGAATTTATGGCGCTGGGAATCCAGGCGGCGCAGGTTGTTGCGCAGGGGGACAATATCGGAACCCTTGATATACTGCGGCAGTGCAAGGAGAAAAGGGAAGTGCTTGACTCCAGCAAGATTGCATATACGGAAGCCATGGAAAGCCGTATCAGCCTGGTGGCATCTGAGATTGACACGAAAATATTTGGTACATATGTCTTTAATGTTGTAATGATTATTGTGTTCATCCTCATGGTAGGGGCAACGTTCCTGATTGTCATGCGTACGATTGCCAGTCCGGCGAAGAAAGCCAGCGGGCATCTGAATCAGATTGTGGAGAAAATACAAAAAGACGAGGGTGATTTGACGGAGCGTATCACCGTTAAGACGCAGGACGAAGTCGGGCAGCTGGTGAGCGGCGTCAATGGCTTTATCGAACAGCTGCAGTCGCTGATGCAGAAGCTGAAAGGCGAGTCGGCGCGCATGATGGAGTCTGCAGACACAATTACTGACAGGGTAAACGTCTCCAATGAGAATGTGAACAGCGTGTCTGCCGCTATGGAACAGCTGGCAGCCAGCATGGAGGAAGTATCTGTAAGCTTAGAGCAGATTACAGACGGAAGCAACGATATTTATCAGAAAGCGCAGGTTTTAGCCAGCAGGGCTGGAAATGGTGCGGATTTAGTGGAACAGATTAAAATCAGGGCACAGACAATACGCAAGTCGGCAGTAGGCAGCAAAGCAGCGGCAAGCGAGATGATAGGGGAGATTCGTGTCATGCTGGAGCAGGCTGTGCAGGAGAGCAAGAGCGTTGGTCAGATTAATGAGCTGACAGGCGATATACTTGATATCAGCAGCCAGACAAATTTGCTTGCCCTGAATGCTTCCATTGAGGCAGCGCGGGCCGGAGAGGCAGGAAAGGGCTTCGCCGTGGTGGCGGATGAGATTCGCGTGCTGGCGGATAACAGCAGGGATGCCGCCAACAATATCCAGAGCATCAGCAATCTGGTGACGGCAGCGGTGGAGAAATTAGCGGAAAATGCAGAGAATATGCTGCAGTTCATTGACGAAAACGTCATGAGGGATTATGATGGGTTTGTGGATGTTGCGAATAACTACCATCAAGATGCGGAGGACATGGATGCAATCCTTACGGAGTTTGCCAGCAGCGCCACAGAGATGCAGACGACCATGCAGCGCATCAATGTGGGAATCAGCGATATTGCTACGACAGTGGACGAGAGCGCCAAGGGTGTGACCAATGTAGCGGAGAATACTGGCTGCCTGGTGGAGGCAATGGCACATATCCAGAAAGAGACGCAGAACAGCCAGAGCATTTCCCGGGAACTGTGCGGCGAAGTTGAGAGGTTTAAGAAAGTGTAGCTGGAATATCGGTGGCTTGGAGTTTGGCATAGCCATAAGAAAGTATAAAATTACTGCAGTTCAGTTATTTTGTCATAGGAACTGAAACTGTACTTAAAAAATAAAGTAAAGGATGGTATATAGAAATGTCGCTATTAGAAGAGTGGAGGAGCGTTGCCTATAACCAGGAGGCGAACAAAGGAGAAATCCAGCGATTTTGGCAGAGGTATTTTCTGCTGGAGAAAGGCGTATATGAGAAATTGTTGGCTGACCCGGAAGAAGTTGTCGAGGGTACAGTCAAAGAACTTGCAGAAAAATATGGGATAACTGTCATGGAGATGGTAGGTTTCCTGGATGGGATTAACGAGAGCCTCATAGAAGCCAACCCCATTGAAGAGATGGATGAAGACACCAAGGTCAGCCTTGCATATGATAAGGAAAAGCTCTATAAGAACATGGTGGACGCCAAGGCGGACTGGCTCTATGAACTTCCGCAGTGGGAGAGCATTTTTGACGAGGATACTAGGCATAAGCTTTATCTGGAGCAGAAGAAATCTGGAACAATCATTAAGGAGCAGAAAATATATCCCAACGACCCTTGTCCCTGCGGAAGCGGCAAGAAGTATAAGAAATGCTGCGGCAGGAATTGAGCAGTATCAGTTCAGCCAGCCGAAAGAAATCGAGACAAATCATGCTCGCATGAATTTGATGAGATTTTTTTTGGCTGAGGGAACGCCAAGTAATGAGCAAAGTTAGCTGCGAAGCAGCGAGAAAATGCCGTAGGCATCTTTGCGAATGGCGTGGGCTGAACTATTACATTGAGCAGGAAAAAGTATAAGATTACCTCTTTACAGAATGGAGGGAAAGGTCTACAATAGGAACAGGAGAAAGCGTTGACAAGAAGAGTACGTTGTGGAATGCCGGATGCCTTGTAGGATGAGAGTGCGGGCATAAGCAGAGAGGACCGCCAGCGGGCAGTTTGCCCCAGTGCTGGAAGCGGTCTGGCAGGAAACAGCCGAAGACCACCTTGGAGCGGCTTTAATAGAGCACGGTGACTCCGTTATCGTCAATTGAGGGGTTCTGTCTCAGGTTTTTAGGGACAGGACAAGCAGGGTGGAACCGCGGATATAACGTCCCATGCATTGCCAGTGGCAGTGTATGGGATATTTTAGTGGGATGAATTGCCGGCAATTTATTAATTTTGCATTTAAGAAAGGAGAATATGATGAAAGTAACATTGAAAGATGGATCCGTCAAGGAGTATGGTGAGGGAAAGAGCGTTTATGATATTGCCTTGGATATCAGCGAGGGTTTGGCAAGGGCAGCGTGTGCCGGAGAATTAAATGGCGAAGTTGTGGATTTGCGTACAGTTGTAGATAGCGATTGTGAATTGAACATATTGACCCAAAAAGATGCAGAGGGGCTGCGTACTGTCCGCCATACTTGTTCCCATGTACTGGCGGAGGCAGTGAAGCGGCTGTTTCCCAATGCCAAACTTGCTATCGGCCCGTCTATTGACGAAGGATTCTATTATGATTTTGAAGCGGAGCCGTTTTCCAGGGAAGATCTTGATAAGCTGGAGAAAGAAATGAAAAAGATTATTAAAGCAGGCAACCGTTTGGAAAAGTTTACGCTTCCCAGGGCGGAGGCAATTAAGTTTATGCAGGAGAGACAGGAGCCGTACAAGGTAGAGCTGATTGAGGATTTGCCGGAGGATGCGGAGATTTCTTTCTACAGCCAGGGGGAAGCGTTTACAGATCTTTGCGCAGGCCCGCATCTGATGAGCACAAAGCCGATTAAGGCGTTTAAGCTGATTTCCTCATCTATGGCGTATTGGCGGGGCGATTCAGAGAAAGCGCAGCTTCAGAGAATTTATGGGACGGCATTTGCCACCAAAGATGAGCTGAATGCATACCTGGAGCATTTGGAAGATATTAAAAAACGTGACCATAATAAATTGGGGCGCGAGATGAAACTGTTTACCACGGTAGATGTGATAGGGCAGGGTCTTCCGCTTCTGATGCCCAAGGGAGCCAAGATAATCCAGACTATGCAGCGCTGGATTGAAGATTTAGAAGATAATGAGTGGGGCTATATCCGCACAAAGACCCCCTTGATGGCGAAGTCTGATTTATATAAAATTTCCGGTCATTGGGACCATTATACCGACGGGATGTTTGTGCTTGGGGATGAGGAAAAGGACAAAGAAGTATTGGCTCTGCGTCCGATGACCTGTCCATTCCAGTATTATGTGTATAAGGCAGAGCAGCATTCTTACCGCGATTTGCCCCTGCGCTACAGTGAGACGTCTACATTGTTCCGCAATGAGGACTCTGGGGAGATGCATGGCCTTACCCGGGTGCGCCAGTTTACGATTTCCGAGGGGCATCTGATTGTCCGCCCGGACCAGATGGTGGAGGAGTTTAAGCAATGCCTTGCCCTCGCCAAATACTGCCTGTCCACCTTAGGCGTGGAAGAGGACGTCACTTACCATCTCTCAAAATGGGATCCTGAGAACAGGGAAAAATACATTGGGGAGCCGGAGGTCTGGGAGCAGACGCAGCAGCATATGCGCGACATTATGCTGGAACTGGACATTCCCTTTACGGAGGACGTCGGGGAAGCTGCCTTTTATGGTCCTAAGATAGATATCAATACTAAAAATGTCTACGGCAAAGAAGACACGATGATAACCATTCAGTGGGATGCACTGCTTGCCGAGCAGTTTGACATGTATTATATTGATGCAAATGGTGAAAAGGTGCGTCCGTTTATCATTCACAGGACGTCCATGGGCTGCTATGAGCGCACGCTGGCATGGCTGATTGAGAAATATGCAGGGAAGTTCCCGACCTGGCTCTGTCCCGAGCAGGTAAGGGTATTGCCGATTTCTGATAAATATGAAGACTATGCTGCGCAGGTGGAGAAAGAACTGAAAGCGAATGGAATCCTCTGTACCGTGGATAACCGTTCGGAGAAGATTGGTTACAAAATCCGCGAGGCGCGTCTGGATAAGCTTCCATATATGCTGGTGGTTGGACAGCAGGAAGAAGAGCAGCACACCGTTTCTGTGAGAAGCCGTTTTGCGGGGGATGAGGGGGCTAAATCCTTAGATACATTTATCGAACAGATTTGTAAGGAAATCCGTACCAAGGAAATCCGCAAAGAGGAAGTACAGGAACAGAAGAAAAATTAAATAATAAATTAATAATTGTTGTATCTAAAGATAAATTCCTGTTTTAATATTTTGACGATATTACAGTTCTTTCCATGTATAAATTATTGGAAATCCCCTGATACTAATAAGGCGGACAGAACCTTACTCGGTCTGTCCGCCTTATCAATATGACACCGTAGAAATGGTGGGAGAAAGGAGATTTTAAAATGACACGTTTAAGATGTACTGTTACAAACTGTATGTATAACGATGACAGGCTGTGTGCTAAGAGTGATATTATGGTAGGAGGACAGGATGCGGGCAAGCCGAATGAGACCTGTTGTGAGAGTTTTCGCGAGAGGAGCGAGAGCATGACGAATTCAGTGCAGCACGGAACTCCCGAGACAAGTGTTGGCTGCCATGCAGAGAATTGCCGTTTTAACGAGGACTGCAAGTGCCATGCGGATGAGATTGGCATTGCAGGAAGCAATGCATGCTGCTGCGCAGAGACAGAATGTGCAAGTTTTGACTGCAAGTGTAAGTAGATTTCCCTCAATTATTTATTTTTCCTAAATAAAAAGTTTACAATTTTTTTACAATAATTAAGATAAAAGTACTTGTATTCTCCGAAGGCAGGCAGTAAAATGACTTTTGAATGCAAGCAGAGAAGTACAGGAGGAAATTATGCGTAAGAAATCTCATATATCATTGGCGAAGTATATTGTAGGGAGTCTGGAGGAACAAGACTTGTTGAAGCACAAGAAAGCGTTTTATCTGGGAAGCATTTTGCCGGACTGCAAGCCCTCCTTTTTGACGGTGAAGCATGAAATTGAGGGGACTTTCCCCAAGATTCAGAGCGAACTGAAGAAATTGGTGGAACTTCAGCAATCTTCCCAAATCAATATGCGGGTATTTTACCGCAACCTGGGAGAGATGATCCATTATATAGCAGATTATTTTACCTTTCCTCATAATGCAACTTTTACCGGAAATCTCAAAGATCATTGCATTTACGAGAAGCATCTCAAAGAAAGCCTGAAAGATTACATTCAGAGCGGGGAGGCGCAGAAGAATCAGCCCCACATTCAGAAGTCCGTGCAGAATCTAAACAGTACGGAAGCAATCTGTAATTTTATCAGGAAAAAACACGATGCGTATATAAAACTGAAGAATACTGTCGAGGAAGATTGTCGCCAGATTGTAGCCCTTTGCCATCAGGTGGTAGAGGCGGTCCTTCTGCTGATACACAGGGAAACAACAAGGATACCGAGCGTCGCAGCAAGCTAGAGAATTGTCGAATAAAAGCATTTTCTGTCGAAATTTCCTGTAAAAAAATAGTGATTTTTGTTTGATTTTTGTGCAGAAAGAGACTACAATAAGGGGACAGGAGACAAGGAGCTGCGAAATGGAAAAATTAGGAGAGCTACAAAAGGAAATTGAGGTGTTACGGAAAGAGTTAGATGTAGTTGCAGCAGTCGATGTCAGCACAGAGGAGTGCTATCAGACCAGCCTCCAGCTGGATCGTCTCATTGAGGACTACATGCAATGTACGAAAGAGGAATATTATCCGGCGTGAGAAGCCAGAAACTGCCCAGAGGCGCCGGGAGAGTGACTTGGTATGGAGCTTCATGCCAGGAAAATAAGGACAATAGAATAAGAATTTATGGAAGGAAAGAGCTTTGATGATATCAGGGCTCTTTCCTTTTTTGGGAAATTTCCTATTGCTTTTTTTGCCTCAATAAGCTAGAATGAAATAGCAAGTGGAGGAAAGTGGTAGGAAATGGATTAAAGTGGTGGATAAGTGGATAAAAATGTGGATAACTTCCATATAATCTGCTAATGCCATTGAGGAAGAGGGCGAGTGCGCAGCATTTTTTTGAATGCCTTCTGCCGACAGGGCAGGTGACGCGGAGCGTCGCGTGCCGATACCGTAGAGGTGATGCAGATGTTCATAGGAGAATACAATCACACAGTTGATGCAAAAGGCAGACTGATAGTACCCTCCAAATTCAGGGACCAGCTGGGAGATGAATTTGTAGTGACAAAGGGGCTGGATGGATGTTTATTTGTGTATTCCTCAGAAGAATGGAAGCTCATTGAGACGAAATACCGTGAAATATCACAATTTTCCAAAGAAGCCCGTAAATTTGCGAGGTTTTTCTTTGCCAGCGCGGCTGTCTGTGAGTTGGACAAGCAGGGGCGCGTGCTGCTTCCGGCACCTTTGCGTGAATTTGCAGGGATAGAGAAAGAAATCATACTGGCAGGCGTAGTGAATCACATTGAAATCTGGAGCAAAGACAGATGGCAGGAAACCAGTGAGTATGATGACGTAGAGGAGATAGCAGAGCATATGGCAAGCCTGGGATTGATGATTTAGGACCTGAGGGGGAATTTATGGAATTCAAACATAAGTCGGTACTCTTAGAGGAGACAATCCAATATCTGAATATCCAACCTGATGGGGTCTATGTGGATGGTACGTTAGGCGGCGGCGGACATGCCTATGAAGTATGTAGGCGGCTGTCGGAAAAAGGTAGGCTTATCGGGATTGACCAGGATGCGGATGCTGTTAAGGCAGCAGCAGGAAGATTAGCAGAATTTGAGGACAGGGTACAGATTGTAAGAGATAATTATTGTGAAATGCGAAAGGTGCTGGCAGAGCTTGGAATTGAGAAAGCAGACGGCATCGTATTGGATTTGGGCGTGTCTTCCTATCAATTGGATGACCCGGCCAGAGGATTTACCTACCGGGCGGTGGACGCCCCTCTGGACATGAGGATGGATAAACGTCGAAACTTTACAGCGAAAGAGCTGGTCAACACTTACAGTGAACAGGAGTTGTACCGCGTTATCCGTGATTATGGAGAAGATAGGTTTGCAAAAAACATTGCCAAGCATATAGCCAGGGCAAGGGAGAGGAAAGAGATTGAGACGACAGGCGAATTGACAGAGATTGTCAAAGCGGCAATCCCGGCAAAGGTACGGATGAATGGAGGACACCCGGCAAAACGGACGTTCCAGGCAATCAGGATTGAACTTAACCGGGAATTGGAAGTGCTGCAGGATTCGCTGGAGGATATGATTCATTTGCTGAATCCCGGGGGAAGGGTCTGTATTATCACCTTCCATTCCTTAGAAGACAGGGTTGTGAAGAACATCTATAAGAAAAGTGAACATCCATGCACGTGCCCAAGTGACTTTCCGGTGTGTGTGTGTGGGAAAAAACCGTTGGGTAAGGCTGTGACCAGAAAGCCAGTATTACCATCAGAGGAAGAAATGGAGCGTAACCCTCGTTCTAAGAGCGCAAAACTCAGAGTGTTCGAGAGAATATAAATGAAACAGGTTAGGAGACAAGATTATGAGACAGCAGGAAGAGTTGCAATACTGGGAGAGAAGCAGAAATTATATAGATGGAAATACGGCAAGAGAGTTTGCAACGCAGGCACAGCGGCGTAAGCAGCAGGTGCATCAGGAGTATGTAGAGTGGCAGGAAGAAGAGCGGGAGCAGAGGAAACGCCGAAGGCAGACCAAGGCGGCTGTCATGAGGAACAGGGAGCGCGCGCTGCAGATTAGTCCTGGCTATGCAGTATTCCTGACGTTGGTCATGGCAGTGATGGTGACGGTGTTTGTCTGTTACTTGCAGTTGCATGCTAGTTTGAATCAAAGCGTACAGCATGTGGCATTGCTGAAAGAACAGGTTTTGGAACTGAAGAATGAAAATGATGCTACGCAAAAGCAAATCAGCAATTCTGTGAATCTGGATACCATCAGGCAGAAAGCGATGAACGAGTTAGGTATGGTGTATCCGCAGAAAGAGCAGATTGAGTTTTTTGAAGTGGAGAACGATGATTATATGAATCAGTATGAAAACATTCCGGAAAGGTAAAAGCCATTGGGAAATCGAAGAAAGAGATATAAAAAAAGAAAGAAGGTAGCCAAATTTTCTCCGGTAATGAAAAAGAAGCTTCTGGTGGTATTCTCGGCAATCGTGGTTCTGTCGGTTGTGTTGGTCGGGAGACTGGTTTACATAGATCAGGTAAAAGGAGAGGAGTACGAGAAACAGGTGCTGGGGCAGCAGAGTTACGGTAATGAGATTATCCCCTATCAGCGAGGGGAAATCCTTGATACCAAAGGGACGGTCCTGGCGACGAATGTGGATGTTTACAATATCGTATTGGACTGTAAGCTTATCAACGATGACAAAGACAAGTATATGGAACCTACGGTAAAAGCATTGCTGGAGTGTTTTCCTGACATTACGGAAGAAGAGGTGCGGGCGGCGCTGGACAAACAGGCAAACAGCCGCTATTTTGTGCTGCGCAAGGAAGTGCCCTATCAGGACATTGAGCCGTTTCAAAAGCTGCAGGCTGAAAAGAACAGCAAGGGCAAGAAAGTAAATCCTGATATACAGGGCGTGTGGTTTGAAAAAGAATATAAAAGGCAATACCCCTATGGGACCCTTGCCAGTAAGGTGCTGGGGTTTACGACATCGGGCAATGAGGGGATTGGCGGCCTTGAGGACTATTATAATGATACCTTAAATGGGATTGACGGCAGACAGTACGGATATCTGAACACGGATAACAATCTGGAAAAGACTACGAAAGAGCCTGTCAATGGGAACAGCCTGGTAACAACAATTGATTTGAATATCCAGAAAATTATTGACGAAAATATTGCTAGGTTCCAGGAGGAACACCGGAACGAAGAAGTGATGGGCGCGGGCAGCCAACATACCGGCGTTCTCATTTTGAATCCGCAGAATGGAGAAATCCTGGGGATGTCGGATAATTTTATATTCGACCTGAATAATCCATGGGATTTAACGCAGTATTATACCCAGGAGGAAATAAATAGTTTTTCGGAGGAAGAGCGTCTGAAAAAACTCAACGCTGTCTGGCAGAATTTCTGTGTGACCTATACTTATGAACCGGGTTCTACTGCAAAGCCTTTTACGGTGGCGACCGGACTGGAGACTGGTAAGATAAGAGAGACTTATGAGTGTGACGGTTTAGAGCGGATTGGAGGGCATGACATTAAATGTATTAACCGCTCCGGGCATGGCACGGAAACGATTGAGAAAGCCGTGATGGATTCCTGCAATGATGCGGTGATGCAGATGGCAATAGATATTGGCAAAGAAGATTTCTACAAATATCAGAATATCTTCAATTTTGGGCTGAAAACGAATATTGACCTGCCGGGAGAAGCCAGGACGGACAGCCTGATTTATACGGTAGATAATACGAACATGACTTCGCTTGCCACCAATGCGTTCGGGCAGAATTTCAATGTGACGGTCGTGCAGCTGGCAAGCGCATTTGCCTCTTTGATTAATGGCGGTTACTATTACCAGCCTCATCTGGTAAAAAAGATTATTGATGAGCATGGAAATGTCGTACAGAATATTGAGACCTCACCGCTGAAACAGACAATTTCCAGACAGACCAGCGATATGGTCAAAGGCTACCTTTACAAGACAGTATCTGAGGGAACCGGAAAGAGTGCCAAAGTTCCGGGCTATTCCATGGGCGGAAAGACAGGCACAGCACAGAAAGGAAGACGTGAAGACAAGAAATATGTGGTTTCCTTTATCGGTTTTGCACCGGTGGAAGACCCGCAGGTTCTGGTCTATGTGGTAATTGACGAGGCCAATGTCGCGGAGGATGACCAGAGCAGTGCGTTGGCAACGGCGCTGGCAAAGAGGATTTTTGAAGAAATCCTTCCTTATTTGAATATATTTCAGGATGAAGAATATGTAACTCCGGAAGATGGTACTGTGCAGGAGGCTCCTCAGGGGGCAGAAAGCCCGCAAGGGGAAGGGGAACCAGAGGATACAGGAGAACCGCAGGTGGAAGGAAGCCCGGAA
Organism: uncultured Lachnospiraceae bacterium; assembly: GCA_947565885.1. GTDB lineage: Bacteria > Bacillota > Clostridia > Lachnospirales > Lachnospiraceae > Petralouisia. The sequence continues at coordinate 8,368 of CANOHX010000024.1, read as the reverse complement.
GATACAGGAGAACCGCAGGTGGAAGGAAGCCCGGAAGATACGGGAGAACCGCAAGGGGAAGGAAACCCAGAGGATGCAGGAGCGCCGCAAGGAACAGAGAATCCAGATACAGTTTTGCCGCCTGGAGACGAACAGCCGGCGGAGGGTACGCCTAACGCTATGCCGGACGGCGGAGATGGAACCTCGCAGCCAGCAGATGACCTGTTGGATGGGATGACGCCAGAGGAATATCCGTAAGTTATGACTTGTGGCACAGACGATTATCTGTCACGGATTTATGATAAGTGTACATAACCTCATAAAAATAGTAATAGATTGTAATAACAGTTTTTATGAGGTTTTTTTAGATGGTTCGCAATAAAACGTTTAACCGCAAGAAAATTCTGATTATTTTTACCGTGGTTTCCCTGGTGCTCGTATTGCTGGCGGGCAGGCTGGTCTATCTGATGGTATTCTGTTCAGAATATTATGGAAAAAAAGCGGAGGATCTGCATGAGCGGGAGCGGGATATCAAGGCGGCCCGAGGCAAAATCATCGATGCCACCGGGACTGTGCTTGCCACCAACAGGACAGTCTGCACGATTTCTGTCATCCACAGCCAGCTGGAGGAACCTGAGAAAGTGATAGAAGTACTGACGCAGGAACTGGGCATGGAGGAAGCGGCAGTTCGCAAGCGTGTGGAAAAAGTGAGTTCTATTGAGCGTGTCAAGTCCAATGTTGACAAAGAGACCGGAGACAGAATCCGGGATTACAGGCTTGCGGGGGTAAAGGTGGATGAAGATTACAAACGCTACTATCCCTACGATACCTTGGCTTCCAAAGTTTTGGGCTTTACAGGAGGGGATAATCAAGGTATCATAGGTCTTGAAGTCATTTATGAGGACCGTTTAAAAGGGACTAATGGCAAGATACTCACGCTGACAGATGCGCGGGGCGTGGAAATTGAAAACGCCGGGGAGCGCCGGCAGGAGCCGGTGGATGGCAATAACCTCCATATCAGCCTGGATTATAATATCCAGCTTTACTGCGAACAGGCTGCCAAGAAGGTCATGGAAGCCAAATCGGCGGACAGCGTTTCCGTGATAGTGATGAATCCCCAAAACGGTGAGATTATGGCGATGGTAAATGTGCCGGAGTTCCATTTGAACGAGCCGTTTTTGTTGGTGACGGGTGATGATGGCGCGCCAGCCGGTGAAGCTACCCAGGAGCAGCTGAACCAGATGTGGCGCAACCAGTGTATCAGCGATACTTATGAGCCAGGCTCCGTATTTAAGATTATTACGACTTCAGCAGCCTTTGAGGAGGGTGTGGTGTCATTAAATGATAGTTTTTTCTGTCCTGGGTATAAGCTGGTGGAGGACCGTAGGATCCATTGCCATAAACGTACCGGGCATGGGGCAGAGACTTTTACCCAGGGGATTATGAATTCCTGTAATCCTGTATTTATTGAACTGGGAATGCGTCTGGGAACAGACAATTTTTATAAATATTTTAAACAATTTGGGTTGCTGGAGCGAACGAACATTGACCTCCCTGGAGAGGCGGTGACCATTATGCATGATAAGAAGAACGTGGGTCCAGTGGAACTTGCCACGGTCTCGTTCGGACAGTCTTTTCAGATTACGCCTATGCAGCTGGTGACAACAGTTTCTTCCTTAATTAATGGAGGAAACAGGATTACCCCGCATTTTGGCGTTTCGGTGAGGAACGACCAGGGAGAGCTGGTGGAGAATCTGCGATATCCTGTGAAAGAGGGAATTGTCAGCAGCGAGACCTCAGCAATTTTGCGTAATGTGCTGGAAAAAGTAGTATCTGAGGGAAGTGGTAAGAATGCAAAGATTGAGGGGTATACTATAGGAGGGAAGACAGCGACCTCGCAGACATTGCCGCGCAGCGCCAATAAGTATATATCTTCCTTTCTGGGATTTGCACCCGCGGAAGATCCACAGGTGCTGGCGCTGTGCATTATCAACAATCCCCAGGGTATTTACTATGGCGGGACCATTGCGGCTCCGGTAGTACAGGAAATTTTTACAAATATTCTGCCGTATCTGGGCATTGAGAGACAGGAAGCAGCAGCAGACGACGGCGAAGAACAAGAGAACAATGGACAGTAAAAGCACGGTGTGAGACACCGTAGAGATGAAGAGGTGTAAAGAAAATGGCGCAGACAGTGATAATTCCGGTATTGATTTCTTTTGCGATTACGGCGGTCTTAGGACCGGTAGTGATTCCGCTTTTAAGAAAACTGAAAGTAGGGCAGACGGAAAGGGAGGAACTTGAATCCCATCAGAAGAAGCAGGGTACGCCTACGATGGGCGGGCTGATGATTCTTGCAGGCATTGTCGCCACTGCCGTCATCTACATGAAGGATTATCCGCGGATTATGCCCATTTTATTTGTGACGGTCGGTTTCGGGATTATCGGGTTTCTGGATGATTACCTGAAAGTAGTGCTGCGCCGCTCAGACGGCTTGCTTCCCTGGCAGAAGATGCTCGGGCAGATATTGGTTACAGGGGTGTTCAGTTTTTATATGTATTTTTATACCGATGGCGCAGACCGGGCGCTGATTCCGTTTACCGGAGGGTTTGAGGACGGATATTACCTGAATTTGGGCTGGCTGGCAATTCCGGTAATGTTTCTGGCGATTCTCGGGACGGTCAACGGAGCCAATTTCACAGATGGCTTAGACGGTCTGGCTTCGAGCGTTACAGTGCTGATTGCCACGTTCTTTTCCGTGGTAGCTATTGGCACGGACAGCGGGATTGAACCTATCACCTGTGCTGTGGTCGGCGCGCTTCTTGGATTTTTGCTGTTCAATGTCTACCCGGCAAGCGTTTTTATGGGGGATACCGGTTCCCTGGCGTTAGGAGGTTTTGTGGCGGCTACGGCGTATGTGCTGCAGATGCCGATTTTTATACTGATTGTGGCAATGATTTATTGGATAGAGCTTCTGTCCGTTATGATACAGGTCGCTTATTTCAAGAAGACTGGAGGTAAGCGGATTTTCCGTATGGCGCCCATCCACCATCATTTTGAATTGGGTGGCTGGTCTGAGACCAGGGTGGTGGCAGTATTTTCTATTATCACGGCTATTTTATGCCTGATTGGAATTCTGGCATTGTAGGAGGCTGCGGAAATACTGTCGCTATTGATATTCAGGAAACAGTAACCGCCAGGCATAGGGCGGCTGGTTTGCAGGAGCAGGAACATACCGTCAGGCATAGGGCGGCTGGTTTGCGGGAGCAGGAACATGCCGTCAGGCATAGGGCGGCTGGTTTGCAGGAACAGGAGATTTAAGGAGATGGAAAGAGCATTACAGTTGGAAGGGAAAAAATTCTTGGTTTTTGGCGCCGGGCTCAGCGGAATTGCAGCTGCAGAGCTTTTGATAAGCCATGGTTTTTCCGTAATCCTCTACGATGGCAATGATAAGCAGCACTGGGAGGATATCCGGAAGAAATCGCCAATGTTAAAAGATACAGAAATCGTCCTTGGGACGTTGCCGGAGCGGGTAATTGCGGATTGCGACATTGCAGTGTTAAGCCCCGGCGTCCCCACCGATTTGGCGGAAGTTGAACAGATGCGCAGCGAAGGCATGGAAATCTGGGGAGAGATTGAACTTGCGTACATATTTGAGCAGGGGAAAGTCCTTGCAGTGACAGGGACAAACGGCAAGACGACAACGACAGCCTTGTTGGGGGAAATCATGAAACATGCGGCTTCAGGGACAGAGGCAGCCAAAGATACAGGGATTTCCAAGGTGGAAGTCGTGGGAAATATAGGTATCCCCTATACGAGCGTTGTAGGGAATACGGATGAGAGGTCAGTGACGGTGGCGGAAATCAGCAGCTTCCAGCTGGAGACGGTGCATACGTTCTGTCCGCAGGTTTCCGCTATTTTGAATATTACGCCGGACCACCTGAACCGCCATCACACGATGGAAGCTTATGCACAGGCGAAAATGCAGATTGCAGCCAATCAGGGGAGCGGGCAGTTTTGCGTCCTCAACTATGAAGATTCCGTGTTGCGTGAATTTGCCGCAGCAATCAAGGCGCAGCCTGTGTTTTTCAGCAGCAGGCAGAAACTGCCGCAAGGCATGTACCTGGAGGGAGAAGACATTGTCTGGGCATGGGATGGGACAGAGACATCGGTGTGCCATACCGGGCAGCTGCAGCTGATTGGGCGGCATAATTATGAGAATGTGATGGCGGCTGCGGCCATGGCGATTTTGTATGGCGTTCCCATAGAGAAGATAAGGGAAGCGCTGGTACGTTTTACGGCAGTTGCACACAGGATAGAGTATGTGGTGACGAAGAGGGGCGTACGTTTTTATAATGATTCCAAGGGAACAAATCCCGATGCGGCAATCCAGGCAATCCGTGCAATGAAATGGCCGACGCTGCTGATTGGCGGCGGCTACGATAAGGATTCGGAGTATGAGGAATGGATACAGTCGTTTGACGGGAAGGTTAAGAAATTTGTACTCCTGGGAGCTACCAGGGAGAAAATAAGGGATACGGCAATACGGTTGGGGTATCCCGAAGAGAATATTATTCTGGCAGAAAGCCTGAGGGAGGCAGTAGATATCTGTTACGACAACGCGGTAAGCGGGGATGCGGTGCTTCTGTCGCCGGCCTGCGCAAGCTGGGGAATGTTTGAAAATTATGAACAGCGGGGAGATATGTTTAAGGAAATGGCAAGAACATTAAAAGAATAAGGATGATTTAGGGGTGTCTGTATGGACAGAATGCAAAGGACTGACCAAAGACAAAGAAGTATCCGTTATTTTGATTACAGCCTGTTGCTGATTGTATGTTTTTTAGTCTGCTTTGGGCTGGTGATGCTTTACAGTACGAGTTCGTATAACGGACAGGTCAAATTTGCGGATAGCGCCTACTACCTGAAAAAGCAGTTACTTGCAGATGTACTGGGGATTGCCGTGATGGCAACGATTGCGAAAATTGATTACCGTATCTGGAAGAATTTTTGGTTCCTGGCATACATTGCGGCGTTTGGTCTGTGTACGCTGGTATTGTTTGTAGGGCAGGAACTCAACGGCGCCAAGCGCTGGCTGAAGCTGGGTCCCCTAAGTTTTCAGCCTTCCGAGATGGCGAAAGTGGCAATTATTATTTTCCTGGCAACACTTATCAGCCGTATGCCCAAACAGATGGGCAAATTTTCCGCCCTGATTAAGGTTATGTTATTGGTGATGCCGATGGTAGTGATCGTGGCATCGGAAAACCTCAGCACTGCTATTATTATTTTAGGGATTGCAATCTGCCTGGTATTTGTGGCAAGCCCCAAATATATGCAGTTTATCGTGATGGGAGGTGCGGTGCTTGTCTTCGGCGCTGCATTTATCATGCTGGAGTCATACCGCGCCGAACGATTAAAAATCTGGCTGGAGCCGGAGAAATATGAAAAAGGGTATCAGACGCTGCAGGGTCTGTATGCCATTGGTTCCGGCGGTCTTTTTGGAAAAGGAATGGGCGCCAGTATGCAGAAGCTCGGGTTTGTGCCCGAGGCGCAGAATGATATGATTTACTCCATCATTTGCGAGGAACTGGGGCTGTTTGGGGCAGTGTGCGTGATTTTGCTGTTCCTTGTGCTGATTTGGCGTTTTATGGTTATCGCCAGCAATGCGCAGGATTTATATGGAGCGCTGATTGTGACCGGGGTTCTGGCACATATTGCCATTCAGGTCATTTTAAATATCGCGGTGGTAACAAATACCATACCGAATACGGGCATTTCCCTGCCGTTTATCAGTTATGGCGGGACGTCGGTGGCGTTTCTGCTGGCAGAAATCGGTCTGGTATTAAGCGTATCCAGAGGAATACGGCTGGAGGAATAAATGATGGAAAGAGAAAAAAGAAGACGGAAGGGGAAAAGGAAGAGGGCGGGGTTCATTTTCCTCTTTCTCCTGCTGGTCCTGGCAGTGGGGGCTTTCGTGGCAGTAAAGCTGTTTACCGTGGAAGAGGTTGTCGTAGAAGGTAGCGAACTTTACCCGGATGAAGTGATTGAACAGTGGCTGCTGAACGACGAATACTCTTGGAACAGCCTTTATGTATTTTTTAAATATAAATTTCAGGAGCCGGAGGACCTGGCATTCGTGGATTCGGCGGATGTGTCGTTGAAGCCGCCGCATACGCTTAAGGTCACTGTGCATGAAAAGGAACTGAGGGGGCGTATTTATGTTGAATCCCTGGGGCAGAACGCTTATTTTGACAAAGAAGGCATGGTTGTTGAGATGTCCTCGGAGGAGATAAAAGGGGTACCGAAGATTACGGGCATGGATGTGGAACAGATTGTGCTGAATGAGAAGCTGCCCATCAAAGGGAACAGCGTATTGAAAAACCTGCTGTCCCTGACGCAGATTCTGAAGAAATATGAACTGAAGCCCAAGAGCATCAAATATGGCGCGGAGGGGACGTACACGCTTAAATTTGGCAAAATTTCAGTCAGGTTGGGACAAGCAGAGGACTTTAACGATAAAATATCAAGGCTTTCTAAGATTTTGCCCAAGCTTAACGGACAGAAAGGCACGCTGCATCTGGAGAGCTGGTCGGAAAATACCACGGACATTACATTTGAGAAGAGCGATTAAAAAAAACACAAGAATTTGAAATTTGATATTGATTAATTATCGAAAAAATTATACTATAGTAGAAGAGTTAAAATGTCGGTGCGTATGCCGAGAGATAACTGAGTTTAGATAATTGTCCGGGAAACGGAGGAATTTTAGATAATAACGGATTTGGACGAGTGGAAATTTTGATATAGGATAGAAGGAGGAAGGACCTTGCTTGAAATAATGACAGCTGGCATGGAATCCAGTGCAAAAATCATCGTGATTGGCGTAGGCGGAGCCGGTAACAACGCTGTGAATAGAATGATAGAGGAGAATATCGGGGGCGTGGAGTTTATCGGAGTCAACACGGATAAACAGGCGCTTACCTTGTGCAAAGCCCCCACATTGATACAGATAGGCGAGAAGCTTACCAAGGGTCTTGGGGCAGGCGCCCAGCCAGAAATTGGCGAGAAAGCTGCGGAAGAGAACATTGACGAACTGACGGCGGCTATCAAGGGAGCAGATATGGTGTTTGTCACCTGTGGTATGGGCGGCGGAACGGGAACCGGAGCTGCACCGGTAGTGGCAAGGATTTCCAAGGAGATGAATATCCTGACAGTTGGCGTTGTGACAAAGCCCTTTAAGTTTGAGGCGAAAGCACGTATGGTCAATGCTATGGGCGGCATTGAACGTCTGAAGCAGAGTGTGGATACGCTGATTGTGATTCCCAATGACAAGCTTTTAGAGATTGTGGACAGGCGTACTACGATGCCGGATGCCCTGAAGAAAGCGGATGAGGTATTGCAGCAGGCAGTACAGGGAATCACGGACCTTATCAATGTTCCGGCGCTGATTAACCTGGACTTTGCAGATGTACAGACAGTTATGAAGGATAAGGGAATGGCGCATATCGGTATCGGTCTTGCCAAGGGCGATGACAAGGCGACGGAAGCTGTCAAGCTGGCAGTGTCAAGCCCATTGCTTGAGACTACAATTACCGGGGCATCCCATGTCATTATCAATATTTCCGGCGATATCTCCCTGATGGATGCCAATGATGCGGCAAGCTATGTGCAGGATTTGGCAGGAGATACGGCAAATATCATCTTCGGTGCGAAGTATGATGAAAGCATGGCAGATGAAGCAATTATCACGGTAATTGCAACCGGTCTGGAGGATGTGGCGGCAGCGCCTAAGGTGATGCCGAATATGAAGTATTCTCAGACAATGCCGAGCCGCACGGCGACGACGGCAAGGACAACAGCCAATACACTGGGAATGGGAACCACAGCACGTCCTACGTCCCCTTATGGAACGACAACAGCCCCTACTGCCGGGACGTCTTTTGGGACAGCATCTTCCGGTATAGGGATACAGAGGCCGAGGAGGCCGGAGAGCAACGTACAGGAGCGTGACATTAAGATTCCAGAGTTTCTGAAGAACACAAGGAAGTAGCGGATACATAAGACAGAATCCGAAGTATTGTGTGGAGAACTGCAGACAATTCCGGGAATGATGTTGTATCATAGTACTTGGCACTTACAAAACCATAAAATCACGGAAAAACGGTGTCTGTTTATAAGCTGTGTGTCAAAGTTTAACAAGAATAATTTACCCGGATTCTAAAAATACAGTTGATTTTCAGATACAGAAATGTTATATTATAGAAAAGGAGCAGCCGCCCACAAGCGTGGTTAGCCTCCCAGAATAGCTGTATAAGCCTACCTAGACAGCCAAGTACAAGGTAGGCTTATAATTATTTGCGCTTGTTATTCCTATTGTCTAAATAGGCAAGCA
>CANOHX010000023.1 GCA_947565885.1 uncultured Lachnospiraceae bacterium | reverse complement strand
TGTAGGTACCAGGGTTGCCAAAAAGGCGGATGCGTTTGGGATGAAAATATATGCTTTTGACATCAAAGAAATTCCAGCGTATGTGAAAGAGCAGTATCATATTATCCAGACGGATTTGGAGACACTTTTGCGGGAGGCAGATTTCGTATCGTGCAACTGTAATCTCAATCCTTCTTCCTATCATATTTTATCTTCTAAAGAGTTTGAGCGGATGAAGAATACAGCAGTTGTAATTAATACGGCAAGGGGACCGATTGTTGATGAGTGCGCTTTGGTTAAGGCGCTCCAGGAAAAGGAGATAGGCGGATGCGGTCTGGATGTATATGAACAGGAACCATTACCGGTTGACAGCCCTTTAAGGTCAATGGATAATGTAATTCTTTCATCGCATAATTCAAACAGCAGCCCGAGGTATTGGGAAAAGGTGCATTGGAATTCCCTTAATAATTTACTATATGGTTTGGAGAGAAAAGGAGAATGTTAAAATGAGCAGAATAGTATTAGTGACAGGCGTTTTTGGCGGAATTGGATACGAAACGGCTAAGGTATTTAAAAAGAATGGATGGGTGGTTGCAGGAATTGACAAATTCCATGGAAAGGATTCGGAACATGCGATTGACCATTTCTTCTGCATGGATTGTTCTGAGACCGGAACCGTAGAACATGTACAAAGATTTATTGAAGAAAAATATGGGAAGCTTGATTGTCTGGTAAATAATGCTGCTGTGCAGGTATGTAAAAGTATTGACGATACGACAGAGGAGGAATGGGATCTGGTTTTTAAGAATAATATCAGGGCGAATTATTTGTTTATTAGGAAGATGCATAGTTTAATAAAAAATGCAGTTGGAAGCATTGTAAATGTGAGCTCCGTGCATGCGTTTGCCACATCAAAAGATATTTCTGCATATGCGGCTTCCAAAGGCGCGATACTGGCGTTCACGAGGTCTACAGCGCTGGAATTTGCCAATGAGGGCATCCGTGTGAACGCAGTCCTGCCCGGCGCTGTCAATACCAATATGTTGAGGGCCGGGCTTGAGCGAGGAAATTTTGGCGGAGAGAGCATTGATAAGAGAATTGAAAACCTTGGCCAGAAATCGCCGGCCGGAAAAGTCGGTTCACCGGAAGAAATCGCAAAATGCATTTATTTCCTGGGGGATAATGAATGGTCATCATTTGTAACAGGGCAGTCTCTTGTGGCAGACGGAGGGGTGCTGGCGCAATTGAGTTCTGAGACATGATAATATGTATTTTATTGCTACGCTAAAGGAGTCATGGGATGGAGATTATTTACTGGAATAACAACGATTGGATTACAGAGGGATGGAAGCTGCGCTGCCAGGATAGGAACAGTGATTTTTTTATCAGGAAGATGTTGACGCAGTACCAGGATACTCTGCCGCAGATACAGAGTATTGAAATTGAGACTGTAAATAGGTGCAATAATGACTGCTCCTTTTGCCCTGTTTCAAAGGGAAACGATATCCGAAAGGTCATGCGTATGCCAGAGGAACTATTTTATAAAATCATCGATGAGCTTGCAGAGATGGAATATAAAGGATACCTGAGCCTCTTTTCCAACAATGAACCCCTCCTGGATACGAGGATACTGGATTTTTTATCATATGCCGTAGAAAAACTACCAAATGCAGTTCATGCGATGTATACAAACGGCATGCTTTTAACGAAAGAAACGTATCTGAGGCTTACAGAGTTGCTCAATTATCTTGTTATAGATAATTATAATGATGAATTTGCCTTGAATGATCCAATTAGACAGATTGTCAGCATGGAACAGGAAAGTCCTCGCAAGACTAAGGCATCCGTGCTCATAAAAGTGCGGAGGAAGAACCAGGTGCTTTCAAACCGCGGGGGGAATGCGCCGAATAAGCCAGGGGAGGCAACATATTCTTCCGCCTGTATCTTTCCGTTTATGCAGATGGTAATACGCCCGGACGGTAAAGTCAGCCGATGCTGTCAGGACGCGTATGGAAGCGTGACAGTAGCCGATGTATCGTTGGAGGGTGTAAAGCAAGCATGGGAGAGTCCGGCTTACCTTCAGGCAAGAAAATCCATGCTTGCGGGAGGGCGCGGCTCGGTAAAAGGATGTGGGCATTGCGATGTCTTTGGTCTTTCAAATTATTTTCCGCTTTCCTGGATGCATGGTTATACGGAAGCGTTTCTCGGCTTTTTATGGGAACAAAAGGAAAAAGGGAAAAAGCTGACGTTGATTGCATCCTATGATACTGCATCGGATATCTGCGGATTTTTAAGCTACCATGGTCTGTATCCGGCTCTCCGGTCATATGAGGGGTTTCAAAGGAAAGAAAGAGAATTCTACATTTTGATTGAGTATGACTGGGAGATCCTTCGGCAGTTTGCGCCGGATGAAATCGGGGAGGCTATCGTTATATATGAGCATCCGGCTGTTTTTCTGCCTTGGAAGGAGCATGTATACGGTATGACGGACAAAGAATTGTTTAGGGCAGTCAGAAAGGCGGAAGTTGAGGGGAGGCTTGCCATATTCGGAGCAGGGAAGAATGCAATGCGCCTGGAAGAAGCATATCATTTTGACGCGGTTTGTTATCTGGATAACAACAAAGAGCGAACTAACACATTGTTTTTGGGAAGGAAAATTAAGCCGGCAGATGCTGCACAGGGGTCAGGATATTTGATTCTGGTCGCGGCAAACGATTATGCGGCGATTCGTGCACAGCTTATTGGGATGGGAATCGCAGAAGAAGATATCTTGAATGGGAACCGGCTGTTATAGTCGTTAAGGTTAATTTGATTTCCAGGAAACAGGAACTAATCGTGAATCCTTTTATAGTTCTAGGAATTTAGTTTTGCAAAATACTGTAACGAGACTGATAGGAGAGTAATCATGGAAATGATAGATAGGCCGATAATAATCTGGGGGACAGGTTTAAATTCTGTTCAGTTTACATATCAGGTGAAAGATACCCTGAAGATTGCAGGATACATTGACAGTAATGGAGATTATGGATAGTTTGATGGAAGACCTGTTTACCGGCTGTCCGGGATACCAGATGATAGAAAGTATTATATTTTTTTCGCAGGCACAATAGCGGTATATGAAAATGAAATAAGGCCTCAGCTTTTGCGGTTAGGAATTAGGGAATTTGAGGATTTTATGTATGCGGGATGGTATCATAAGAAAATGGTGCTCTTGCACGGTAACTGCCATATGTGCGCTTTGAGCGAGGCGCTTTTATCTTCCGAGGTGTTTAATGAGGAATATTTTATTTACAAGCACAGGATGATTCAGGAATACAAAGATGGAGAGACCATAGACCCTTATTTAATCGGACATTGCGATGTTTTTATCCATGAAGATATTCAGCCTCAGAACGTGCATGGATATAAATTGAGCGATGAATATTTGGTGCCACTGTTGAAACAGGGGTGCAAAAACATTACAATCCCCAATCTGTTTGGACTTGGTAAAGGATTTTTTCCTCAATATGACGGATATAATCCAATTGACAAGAACAGGCCTTTGCGTAATGGGGTAGATAAAAATGGTATGTTTCCACATAGCGATACGGTGATTGATCAGGCAGTCATGGAGGGTATTGCACTGGCTGACATCATAGAGTATTCTAAGGGAGAGGTATTTTCAGAGGAAGAAATCATAAGAAATTTTAATCTCTATATGGATAAAATAAAAGAAAGGGACAATAATTGGGATATTAAGATTTATTCTTTTATCAACGAACGCTATCAGGAAGAAAAGCTGTTTTATGATATAGGGCATCCAGCAGAAGCCATTATGATATTCATTGCGGAAAAAATATTTGTCCTTTTAGGAGTTGAGACAGATGAAATAATTGCCTGCAGCCCTATGGATGCCCATGAAACACCGGTGTATCCGTGTGTCAGGGATGTCTTGGGATTAAAATGGGATACCCGATATATCAGGAAGCAGGGGAAAAGGATTGTGAAACAAATGGATTTGGATGAATATATCAGGGAATATGTTGCATGGTGTTATCCTGATTACAGTTTAGGCATATAAACAGTGTAGCAGGGAGCAGAAATGAAATTTTTATTATTTGGTACCGGGGACTATTATAACCGGTATAAGAAGTGGTTTCCCAAGGAATCGGTTTTGGCTTTACTTGACAATTCATTGCTCAAGCAGCATACAAAAATTGACGGGATTCAGGTATTACCGCCAGAGGAAGGGATAAACCTAAAATATGATGTAATCGTTATCTTGAGCTTTTATGTGAAAGAGATGTGTCAGCAGCTTTTTTTATTGGGCGTAGAGGAGAAGAGGATTTTCCACTTTTATGATCTGCATCGATTAATTTATAATGCGGCGTGCAGGAAGCCTGTGCTCTATTTTGGCAATGCGGGTGAGGCTATTTTGTCAGCCCATAGGGGCGACAGAGTGGTTTTGTTGATGTCCCAGGATTTGGAAATTGGCGGTCCGGCATTGGCATTGTTCTATACGGCAGAAATACTAAATAAAAGAGGCTACCGCGTTATCTTTGCATCTATGATAGATGGTCCGCTGAGGGATAAGTTACTGTCAGAAGATATTCCTGTGGTAATTGATGCGAACTTGCAGGTAGAGACAATGGCAGAATCAGAGTGGATAAAGGGATTTGCGCTGATAATATGCAATACAATAAATTACCATGTTTTTTTGTCGGAGCGTATAGACAAAACACCAGTTATTTGGTGGCTTCATGACTCTGAATTTTTTTATCATGGGGTAAGAAAAAATGTTTTAGAGTCCATTGATACAGAATATTTGGCAGTTTATTCCGTGGGAACAGTACCAGAGGCGTCTATGCATTCTTTTTTGCCAGATCTTTCCATTAGAAAGCTGCTCTATAGCGTGCCTGACATGGCAAGCAATGAAAATGGCGGCGATATATATCATGATAAAATTATTTTTGTGACAATAGGCTATATTGAAAATAGAAAGGGGCAAGATTTACTGGTTGAGGCTGTACAAATGCTTTCCGCTGGAGTAAGGGATAAGGCGCAATTTTATTTGATCGGTCAGAATTCATCTCTGCTTGCACAAAAATTGATGAAACAAACCGAAGCAATGCCGGAAATTATAATAACGGGTACTATGGGTAGAGCCGGGGTTAATGAATTATTACAAAAAGCAGATGTCCTGATATGCCCATCAAGAGAAGATCCAATGCCGACTGTCTGCGCGGAAGCTATGATGCATTCGGTGCCGTGCCTTGTGTCTGGTGCGACTGGTATAGCAGATTATATTCAGAAAGAAGTAAATGGTCTTGTTTTTGAAAGTGAGGACAGCAAAGACCTCTCTCAAAAAATAGAGTGGTGTATAGAACATATTCATGATGTACGGCAGATGGGTGAAGAAGCAAGAAAAATATATGAGATGTATTTTTCTATGGATGTATTTGAAAAGGAAATTTTACGGATAGTAGAGGATTGTATCAGGAAATAAACAGAGAGTGTGCGGACGATGGAAAATATAAATTCTATTTTTAAGGAATATAAAGGTCAGCCAATTGCATTATATGGACTTGGAACAGAGACAAAGAGGGTACTGTCTGGGTTAGGGGAGGAGTTTTGCGTTGTGGGTCTGTTGGATGGCTTTCGGGATGATGGTAATATTTATGGAAAACGTATTATGCCATTGTCAGACTGCATAGAGAAGAAAGTGAAGCTGATTATAGTTGTGGCACGTCCTGGCTCTTGCAGGGCGATTGTGAAAAGAATTGGCGGATTCTGCAAAGAACATAAGATTGGTTTGATGGATTTCAGGGGAAAAAATCTATATGCACAGAATAAGATTAGTTATGAATTGAAAAGTACACCAGGCATTACGAAAAAGCGATTGGAAGCCCTTGTAGATGCAAATGATATAATCAGTTTTGATTTATTTGATACGCTTGTGATGCGTCAAGTGCTTTTTGCATCGGATGTGATAGAGCTTGCAGAATGTAAGTTAAAAGAAAAGAAAGTTTATATTAATGATTTTTGTAAAAAGAGACAGCAGGCGGAAAAAGAGCTGTCAAGAGAGGCTGCGCCAACTTTAGAGAAAATTTACCAACATGTATTAGCGCAATCAGAATCTGTAGATGTTTCTGCAAGGAAATTGGCAGAAATTGAATGGTCAATAGATTATCAGCTAATTGTACCAAGACAGGAAATGGTTGATTTTGCAAGGGAGCTTTATGTTCGGGGCAAGCCGATTTATATTGTGACAGATAGTTATTATCAAAGGGAGCGGATTGAGAAAATACTTTCAAAATGTGGCATTACATTTTTTTCTGATATTTTAGTGTCTTGTGAATTTAATACAGGTAAAACACAAAAACTTTTTGGTGAATTGAATAAGATTGCGAAGGGAAAAAGATGTCTTCATATTGGGGATGATTTAACCGCTGATATAGAAAATGCAAAGAAAGAGGGAATTTCTGCTTGTCAAATTTATAGTGCTTTTGAATTATTAGAACAAGTCGGCTATTTTGGCATGTGGGAACATATGGATTATTTAGCTTCAAAGATAAAAATAGGAATGTTTACAGCCAGGATGTTTAATACGCCATTTCAATTTGAAACAGATGATAGGAAACTATGTTTAAAAGCTGCATATAATATCGGTTATCTCCTCATAGCGCCAATGATAGCAGATTTTACAGTATGGTTCTGGCAGCAGGTAAAAGAAGAAGAATTAGGAAATATATGGTTTAGCGCAAGGGATGGGTATCTGGTAAAAAAACTTTATGATATATTAGAGGGCAGAGATTCATCTGTTTATTTTCTTACATCAAGGCTTGCCGCGATAAGATCGGGGATAGAGGATGAAGCGGATATTGAGTATGTTGCGGGAATGAAATATAGCGGAACGTTACAGGAGCAATTAAAGGTACGGTTCGGAATATTTGTAAACTGTGAAGAAACAAAAGGTAAGACTTTGTCTGATTTTTCAGAGGATATTGAAAGAAAGGCATATTGTAACAAGAAAAATTACCAGAGATATATAGAAAAGCTGAATGTCAAAGAGGGTGATATTGCTTTTTTTGATTTTGTGGCAAAAGGGACAAGCCAAATGTATATTAGCCGGTTGGTAGATAACCATTTAAAGGGGTTTTATTTTATCTGGCTTGAAAAAGATTATATGAAAGATAAAATGCTTGATATAAAAACTTTTTTTGAAAATACAGAATCGGATGGTTGTACGGTATATGAGGATTATTATATTTTAGAGACAATTTTGACATCAAACGAGCCTTCCGTCATTGGATTTGACGAAAAGGGAGATCCTGTCTACACCGTTGAAACAAGAAATGAGGAAAATTTAAACTGTTGTGCAGAAGTCCAGCAAGGGATTATAGATTTTTTTAGGGAATATATTCAAATATGTCCCAAAAGTGAACTATATATAGATAAAAAATTAGACGAGATTTTATTGGGATTAATTCATAATTTAAGTATTTTGGACAAGAGATTTATGGCATTAAGGGTTGAAGATCCTTTTTTTAACAGAACGACAGATTTGGCAGATCTGATTTAGGAAGAAGCAGAGTTTATCTTATGTTGGTTAATATGATTTTCCCGGATAGGTAATTGATAATACATAATATGCCGATATAATAAATAATGGATTTTCATGGATGAAAAGTAAGTATTTTACCGCGATTGCTGCATGGATGCAGAAAAAGATATGTGGAAAGGGTTCATGGAGGTTGATTCTGTGGACTTTTTTAAATAGAGAGGAAAGCAAATGAATATAAAGCTGATGGCGTCTATGATGTGCGCAGATTATGGGAATTTGGAGAGGGAAGTGAGGGAGCTGGAACAAGGGGGAATAGATTCTTTCCATATAGATATTATGGATGGAAGGTTCGTGCCTAACTATGCAATGTCTTTAAACGATTTAAAATACATAGCATCTGCGACGAACAAGCCGCTGGATGTGCATTTAATGGTGGAGCATCCCAACAACACGATTGAACTTTTTATCCGGGCGCTCAGAAAAGGCGATACGGTATATATCCATCCGGAGGCGGAATACCATCCGTCTACCACCCTTCAGAAAGTAATTGACGCCAATATGATACCGGGGATTGCCATCAATCCAGGAACAAGCGTTGAGACGGTGCTGGAGATGCTGCGTATTGTACGCAGAGTTCTCGTAATGACGGTAAATCCGGGGAATGCGGGGCAGATGTTTATGCCTTATGTTGGTAAAAAAATCGCAAGGCTGTTAGAATTAAAGGATGAAATGAACTTTGAGCTTCTCTGGGACGGCGCCTGCGGAGCAGATAAGATTCAGCAATATGCACCGCTGGGGTTGGATGGTTTTGTGCTGGGGACTACCTTATTGTTTGGAAAGGGGAAATCTTACAGGGAGACAATAAAAAATATTCGGGAATTAAGGTTTATGTGAGGCGCATATGAATATTGCATTGATTTTAGCCGGAGGAACCGGAATGAGGCTGAGCGCGGATATGCCCAAGCAGTATATTGAGGTAGGTGGGAAACCAATAATTGCGTATTGTCTGGAAACTTTTGAACGGAATAAAGATATAGATGAAATCCGCATTGTAGCTGATGTGAGCTGGCATGATTATATAAGGGCATGGACGGGCAGCAAATTCCGGGGAATTTCCAAGCCAGGAGAAACCAGGCAGCTTTCTGTTTTTCAAGGGTTGTGTGATATGGAGAAAGACACAGGCGCGGATGATGTTGTGATTATTCATGATGCGGCAAGGCCGCTGGTATCGGATAAGCTTATTTCTGACTGCCTGGCTGCCTGCAACAGGCATGAGGGAGCGATGCCGTTTCTGCCAATGAAGGACACGGTATATCTGGGAGATGGAACAACGATTACGGGACTGCTTGACCGCAGTCGGGTATATGCGGGGCAGGCACCGGAAGCTTTCGTATTTGGAGCATATTTTGAGGCAAATAAAAGGCTGCTGCCTACGCAGATTCGGGAAATCAACGGTTCCGCAGAACCAGCAGTCCTGGTAGGTATGGATATAGCATTGCTACCGGGAGACGAGATGAATTTTAAGATAACTACGGATGAGGATCTAAGGCGATTCCTGCGTCTGAAAGAGGGACAGAAGTGAAAGCATATGTGTTGAATAAGATTGGACAACTTGACTATATGGAGCGTCCGCTACCGAGACTTAAAGAAGGAGAGGTTCTCGTAAAAGTGGGGGCAGTGGGAATCTGCGGCTCGGATATTCCGAGAATATTTGAGACGGGCACATATCATTTTCCAACAATTCCGGGTCATGAGTTTGCAGGAACGGTTGTGGATGCCTATGATGCGCCTGGAAGATCGTGGATTGGGAAACGGGTAGGGGTTTTTCCGCTTATACCCTGCGGCAGATGTACTTCCTGCATTGAACGTCAATACGAAATGTGCAGTAGTTATGATTATCTTGGCTCAAGAAGCGACGGCGGTTTTGCGGAGTATGTGAAGGTTCCCGTTTGGAATTTGCTGGAGCTTCCAGAGGGAGTAAGCATGGAGGCGGGGGCGATGCTGGAGCCGGCATCCGTAGCTCTGCACGCAATAAGAAGGCTTGAACTGAGGGAAGATGATACAGTCGTGATTTTTGGGCTGGGCACTATCGGCTGTCTTGTGGCACAGTGGCTCCGTACATTTCATATAGAAAAGGTGTTGGCAGTCGGACATAGGAAAGAGCCGGGAATCCTGATGCATAAGACTGCCTCCAAAGATTATTTATACCGGATGGAAGAAGAAGGTAATATGAGGGAATGGATTTATGAAAAGACGCAAGAACAGGGAGCAGATATTGCAATTGACTGTGCAGGGAGTCCGGTTACCGTTGCAAATTGCCTGGAGTGTGTCAGGCCGGGAGGACAGGTTTTGCTTGTCGGGAATCCCCAAGGCGAAATGGCATTTTCCAAAGATTCCTACTGGAAGATATTGAGAAAACAGCTCCGGCTGGCTGGGACATGGAACTCTTCGTTTGCTCACCAGGCCGGGGACGACTGGCATGAGTCGGTGCGGCATATGGAGGCTAAGAGCCTGCAGCCGGAGCGGTTAATTACACATGAGCTGGCTTTTGGGAATTTGTCGCAGGGGTTAAGGATTATGCGTGGGCATGTCGAATATTACAATAAAATCATGGTTTTGGAGAACAAGGTACGGAGAAAATAATGCTGCAATTTGAAGAATCTTTTTTTGAAGATGAGGTAAGAGATGGATTTTATGTGCCGTCCATGATAAAAAAAGCGTGGGCGGCAGAGCTGACAGTAATGTATGAGGTCGATAAAATCTGCAGAAAGCATAACATCACTTATTTTACAGATTGGGGGACAATGCTTGGTGCAGTACGCCACGGAGGCTTTATTCCGTGGGATGATGATTTTGACATTATGATGCGGCGAAAAGATTATGAGCGTTTTCTGCAGGTGGCAGCCAAGGAACTTCCAGAGGGGTTTGCCATATTGAATATGGAGAATACGGAGAACTTCTGGTATTTCTTGTCAAGGATTGTCTTAAAGCCCCAGATTTGTTTCGAAGAAGAACATTTAAAACAGTTTCATGGATTTCCCTATATTGTGGGAATTGATATTTTTATATTGGATACGTTGTCCTCTGATCCACAGAAAGAGAAGGAAAGGCAAAAGGTGATAGAATATATTCTGGCAGTAGCGGATTCACTGGGGACAATGAAGCTGCATGTGAAGGAAAAGGAGTCGGCTTTGTGCAGGATTGAACAAATATGCAGTGTGGACTTGAAACATTTCCTGCCGGATCCGGAGATGAAAATGCAGCTCTATCAGTTGGTGAAAAAGCTTATGATGGCTTTTGAAGGTGACAGGAAAGGAAATTATGTGCAGATGATACCCCTTGCCGTATATCTTGGGAATACCGGCTTTCCGCAGGATTATTTCCAGGATGGGGTGCGGGTTCCCTTTGAAAATATTGAAATAATGCTTCCTGTCAGATATGAAGAGATGCTTCAGAAAAAGTACGGAAATTATATGCAGCTGGTGCGAAACAGGGCGGGGCATGATTATCCGTTTTTCCAGTCGCAGAAGGAGCAGTTTGAGAAAGTCCTTGGATATCCGTTACCGCAGTACAGGTATCCGGGGGTTTGTCCGAAACAGAACACAGAAGCCCTTTCATACAAATACCGGATCAGGGAATTTATCCATAGGTTTGACCGGCTCTATGAGGAGATCTGCCAAGGGATCCGTGTACAGGAGGCTTTGGTTGAGGCTCAGGGGAATGCGATTGAAATGGGAAACCTGATTGAACAGGTGAGAGGCGGGAATGATGATATCATATGTAAATTGGAACAGTACTGTGAAGCAGTGTTTGAATTATATAATGAAGCAGCCGGGCAAAATGATGCCATATCCACTGAAAAGATTAGGGTTCTGAAGCATCTGGGAAACAGTATTGCGGAAGATGCAAGGCGTATACTTAAGAGGAAGGAAGCCGTGTTCCTGCCTTTTAGTGGCAGGTACTGGGATGCCCTGCACAGCGTTTGGGAGGCATTGTCGACAGAAGCGGACTGGGATGTGTATGTTGTTCCTCTGCCGTATTATTATAAAGAGTATGATGGAAGTTTTCATGATATGGTGTACAATGTGGCGGAGTATCCGCAGGAGGTCCCTTTGTCGGATTATGAGAAATTTGATTTGGCTTTACACCATCCGGATGTTATTTTTATTCAGAATCCTTATGATGAATGGAATCCTGCAACAAGTATTCCTAAGGAATACTATTCATCTGAAATTCGCAATTATACAGAACAGTTAGCCTATATCCCATACTTTGAGGTCGAAGAATTTGATAAAGGGTGTGAACGTGAATACTGGAATATGAATTATTATTGTACGGTTCCAGGCGTTGTGAATGCGGATGTTGTTTTTGTGCAGTCCGAGGAGATGAAGACGGTCTATGTGGAAAAGATGTCTGAGTTTGCGGGGGATAATACCAGGGATATATGGGAGAAGAAAATTGTGGGGAGCGGTTCTCCGCTGATGGATCGGAAAAGAGAAAGAACCAGGCGTTTGACCGGGTATGCTCAGGAGTGGGAACCAATAATCCGAAAGCCAAATGGGGAGAGGAAGTGGCTGGTTCTATTCTATATAAGCATGAGTGCCCTAATCCAGCATAATGAGAAAATCATTGGCAAAATGGAGCGTGTGCTGGAGACTGCCCAAAGGAACAAAGAAGAGGTTATGTTTGTCTGGAAAGAAGATGCAATGATAAATCTAAATGAAAAATTAGTGGGGAAAGCATTGTTTGCAGAGTACCAAAGGCTGCGGGAAAAAATTTTGGCTGAACAGGGGATGATCCTGGCTGAACATATGAGGGATGAATTGTTGGCTGCGCTGTGCGATGGGTATTACGGTGTGCCTTCCGCGCTGGGAAATAAATTCCAGGTGCTCCATAAGCTGGTCATGATTTGTGATGTGGAGTGTTAAAAATTTGTATAATCGAGGTAACAATGGTGATTTTTTGGTTTAAATTAATATCTATGATTTTTTTTGCGTGCAAAGGAGAAAGAAATGATTCGGTTCTATGATAAGTAAGTTTCATGTCTATTATATGAAGATTTAAACCGCGGGGAGTTAATGAGTTTTTTTAAGAGGACATGTGAACGATATAGTCTGTGTAATACATGAAGATGGAAGTTATGCAGGAGCAATTACATACTATAGATTATTATATGCGGTAAATGTACAGGAAGCGGTTTCAAAAGAATGTGTGGTGTTTGATGAGGATGTCTGGGAAAATGCAAGACACTATTTTGCATATCAGGAATTATCTGGAATGGATGAGCATTTGGAACAGAGGAGCCATAGGGTGTTTGGAAAGCCTGTTTACAGTCCCATAGAAGCTATGAGAAGCACTGAAGATATAGCGTTCATTGAGGTTACGCAAAAGTGTAGCGCATGGGGTGCTAAGGCTGTGGATTATTATGACTATATTGGATTATATTGGATATAGAAGGAATAAATCTTTTTTGTATTAAAGGATTATGTCAGTATTCCATGTAACGGACTGGAACATGCGCTGAAGAATGCCAGGATTGTCCTGATGGGGGAATGCCTGTTATGTGGAAAGCTTGGAGAATATTTGAATAAGGTTTCAAGGTGTAAAGAGAGCCCGGTTTTTGCAAATATGTTTGCTGAAGAGGATGAACAGTTGCCGGATATGCCAGTCATTGATTTGGATGATATTCATAAGGATATGGTATGCCTAATCGTATTTCCTGAGTTTGCGAGTGAGAAATGGGCGAAACTAATAGAAGGTAAGAAAGAGGAGATTATTTGTCGACTGAAACAGAAAGGAATTGATAATTATACAGATTGCTTTTCTTATACATTTCCTTTTATAAATGTGAAAAAGAAAATCGACGCAAAATGTATAAGGCAATGGCTAAGACCGAAGCGGATTGTACTAGGCTCTATAGAGGCTTATAGTGGAAATATATTTTTGCGGGGGATGCTAGATAACCATTCTTCTATAATGATGATTTCTGATTATCATCTTATTATAGTGATTTATTTTGAATATGTGTCCGGTGGCAAATAAGGAGCCTGAAACCATCCTGCCGCTGTTTCATAGGATGTTCCGGGATGAATGCAGGGAAGATTTCTTCTTATCCGGACATTGAAAAAAAGCGCTATGATAAATGTAAGAGGTGCGTTGTAAGATTTGAAGATATCAAGTGCAATCCGAGGGAAACATTGCAAAAGCTTTGCGATGAATGGGGAATTACCTGGTTGGAAACGCTGATGGAAACGATGCGTCATGGGAAAAAATATGGGTATGATAATGGACAAAAACAGATATATGATTTTGACCTTACACCAGTTTATAATACATATGAGGAGTATTTTTCAGAATTTGACAGATTTAGAATTATGTTGATAAGTACTCCATAGCAAAGAAAGTATGGTTATCCGTATGTGGATATATCGGGCTTTTCAGATAAGGAATTACAGGAAATGTTTCTGAAAGAATTCCGGTTTGAGGAGATAAAGAAAATCCTTGCAGAAAGAGATAGAAAATATTTTAAAAAGGCAGATACCGGGTTACAGTTACGGCAGCAGACGTGAAGACCAGACAGAGGTTATCAATCAAAGTGGGCTGTATAAGGATGTGATTTATATTGAAGGCAGCGTCGTACATGATTTGCTGGCAGAAGATTTTATAGAGGGTTGGAAGTCTCATGGGACTGTGCAGCGCCAGTCAAAAGAGAAATTTGATTTGGTCAATCTGCAAATCCGTAAGGTAGTGGAGGCAAAAGGAAGTAAATATATTAAAGTGCCTTATACTACAAGAATTTGGATGGCACAGCTGAAAGATAGATAACAGGATGGCAGGAGGGAAATTATGCCCTGGGATATTTCAGATTCAACAAATAAAAAGGAGAAAGAGCGATGTTAGGTACGAAAGCGGAGACTCTACAGCGAATTTTTGGACAGTTACATAATGCCAGGGTGCTGCCGCAGATTTCTTTTACGGTGAATGATTGGGATTCAGGCAGGGAAGAAGTTTTGGAGCGTTATGCCCATGCGGAATGGAATGGAAATGTCATTGTGCGCAGCAGTTCCCTGAGCGAGGATACCGCGGGGGCGTCACAGGCTGGGAAATATGATTCTGTATCGAACGTGCAGGGACAAGCCGCTTTTGAACGTGCAGTGGAGAGGGTAATTGGCTCTTATGATGATGAAAACGCATACAACCAGATTCTGGTGCAGCCAATGTTGGAAAGCGTTGATTTCTGTGGGGTTGCATTCACCTTGGAACCGAATGCCAAGGGCAATTATTATGTGATAAATTATGACATTACTGGTTCTACAGATGCCGTGACGTCAGGACAGGGATGGGATAACAGATTGTATTACTGGTTTAAGGGGGCGGACGTTGCGGCTGCTCCTGCAAAACTGCAAAAACTGATTTGCGCTTTGCATGAACTGGAAGAATTCTTTGGGCAAGACAATTTGGATGTAGAATTTGCAGTCGATACAGCAGGTGAACTGTTTATATTGCAGGTGCGGGCGCTTTGTGTTGACATGGGCAGGATTACGCTAGCTAGGCAGGGGGAAGCGTTGGAGCGCATTAGGGATAAGATTCGGCGCGACCAGTCGCTTAAGCCATTTCTGTGTGGGGAGAGGACTGTTTACAGTGTAATGACAGATTGGAATCCGGCGGAAATGATTGGAATCCGTCCGAAACCGTTAGCCATGTCATTATATAAGGAGATTATCACAGACAGTGTATGGGCATATCAGAGAGATAATTACGGATACCGGAATTTGCGGAGTTTTCCTTTGATGGTAGATTTCAGCGGGCTGCCATACATTGACGTCCGTGTGAGTTTTAACTCATTTGTGCCCGCGGAATTGGATGAGAACATCAGCAGAAAATTGGTTGATTATTATTTGGGGCGTTTAATCCAAAATCCTGAAAAACATGATAAGGCAGAGTTCGAGATTGTCTTTTCTTGCTATACGCTTGATTTGCCCGAACGAATTCAGGTTTTGAAAGAGTATGGTTTTACGGAAGAAGAGATAGGGAAAATTGTTGATTCTCTGAGAAATGTCACTAATCGAATCATTGATTATGAAGGTGGTTTGTGGCGCAAAGATGCAGAAAAAATAAAGATATTGGAACAGCGTTATGAAAAAATTTTGGACAGCGATATGGGAGAAATAGAGAAAATATATTGGCTGTTAGAGGATTGTAAACGTTATGGAACACTGCCTTTTGCCGGATTGGCAAGGGCGGCTTTTATTGCTGTACAGATTTTACAGTCAGTTGTCGCCTGTGGCATTATCAGCAAACAGGATTATGAATTGTTTATGAATGGGGTAAATAGCATTAGTTCAGAAATGAAGGCAGATTTTAAGGAATTGTCTAAGAGGGCGTTTCTTAAAAAATATGGGCATTTGCGTCCAGGAACCTATGATATTGCTTCAGCGCGTTATGACGAGGCGCCGGACTTGTATTTTAACTGGCAGGAAATAGAAAATCCTGAGAGTGAAAAGAACATATTCCGCCTATCGTTGGAACAGTTAAATCAATTAAAAGGGAAACTGTTAGAAAATGAACTTAGGAATGATGTCCTAGAGTTAATGGATTTTATCAAAAATGTGATAGAGGGCAGGGAATATGGGAAATTTGTTTTTTCAAAAAGTCTGAGCAAAGTAATCCAGTTAATCAGTGAGGTTGGAAGGAAGGAGGGCATTTCCAAAGAGGATTGCGCTTATATCAATATCAAAACGCTTATGGGATTGTATGCATCTACGCAGGATATACGGACGAATTTTGAGGAGGCAATCAAGCATGGCAAGGCAAATTATGAGATGACGCGCGTCATAATGCTTCCACCGTTTATAGCCAGAGAAGGGGATGTGTTTGGATTCTATTATCCAGATTCAGAGCCAAATTATATTACTTTAGAAAAGGCAGCCGGTGAAGTTTATTTATTGGAGAATACATTGACGATGGACGATATGTCTGGTAAGATTGTGCTGATACCGTGTGCAGATCCTGGATACGATTGGATTTTCTCGCGAGGAATCCGGGGACTGATTACGATGTATGGCGGCGCGAATTCCCATATGGCAATCCGTGCCGGAGAACTCGGGATTCCGGCGGCGGTAGGGGTCGGAACGAAGGCCTTTGAAAAATATAAGGCAGCAGAGATGTTGGAGCTTGATGCCTTGGGAAAAATAATCCGGGTCTTGAAATAAAATTGGCATGGAAGAATAGACTTGTTTGGATATGTGACATGGAATATACGAGAAGATGTGGGAATCTGTGGGGTATTAGATAATGCTTGTCCAAGTGGAGAGAAGTGTTAAGAATAGGAATTTAATATTGTGGAGGTACTTGGAATGAAACATGGAGATTTTACAAAATTGGCAAAGTTTTATGGGAACAGGCCAGGATATTCCTTGGTTGCCTTGAAATGCCTGAAAAACCATATTTTCCAAATGGTTGGAGAAGGAAAGGCGGCAGATATTGGAGCCGGTACGGGAAAGCTGACGGAGAACTTGGAGTCATTGGGAATCTGTGGTTATGCAGTTGAGCCAAATGAAGCGATGCGCGGGGAGGGGCAGAAGATTTTCGCGGGAAAAAATAGTTTTGTATGGTCTGAGGGCACTGCAGAACATACAGGACTGGCTGCCAATAGTGTCCATTGGGCACTGATGGGTTCCTCATTCCATTGGACGGACAGTGAAGCAGCAATTAAGGAGTTTTACAGGATTCTTGTTCCAGGTGGGTTTTTTACAGCGATTTGGAACCCAAGGGATATTGAAAGCAGTGAATTGCATATGCGGATAGAGGATGCGGTGTACACAGAAATACCCAACCTGAAAAGAGTGTCCTCTGGGAAAACAATCACAACTGAAGAAATGAAAGAAAAATTGCTCTCAGGAGGTTACTTTAAGGATCTGATGTTTATTGAGGCACCTCATGTTGAAGTTATGACAAAAGAACGTTACATGAATACATGGAAGTCCGTGAACGATATTCAAGTGCAGGCCGGAGAAGAAGGATTTTTAAGGATACTCAATAAGATAGAAAACGTTATCCGTGATTTGGATAAAATTGAAGTTCCGTATCGTTCGAGGGCATGGACGGTGCAAAGTTGTAAATAATGTGTGCAAGATTTATTACTACTTTATAATACGAGGATATGATTGATAAATTGAGAAAGAAAATTGTAATTTATACTCAAAGGGTAGAGGTGATTGAAAGTTATCAGGAGCGCAGGGACTGCGCAGATCAGAATATCCCGCGTTTTCTTGAAGCCTGCGGCTATCTGCCAGTTCCGTTACCAAATGTTGTAGAAGAACCGGCCGCGTATGTGGAATTTTTGCACCCTGTCGGCATTGTACTAACGGGTGGGAATAGTCTTTTGAAATATGGGGGTTCAGCGCCGGAACGTGACCGTATGGATGCCTGTATGATAGAGACCGCTATGAGAAATAAGATTCCTGTTTATGGATTTTGCCGTGGTATGCAGTCTATCTTAGACTATTTTGGCTGTGAACTGGTAGATGTAGAACATCATGTAGCAGTACGACATAAAGTGCATGGAGTTTGGGGAAATTTTGAAGTGAACAGTTATCATAATCAGGCATGTTTGCAGGTTACGGAGCAGTTTCGGGTTATGGCGCAGGCTGAAGATGGGATTATAGAGGCGGTGCAGGCTGAGAATCTCCCCATAATAGCTAATATGTGGCATCCCGAGCGGGAGGTTTCTTTTATGGAGAGGGATATAAAACGTGTCGTGGATTTGTTTGAAAGATAATCAGTCTGCTTTTGATGATAAAATGAAAATGTGTTGAACCGTACAAACAGGAGGAAATAAAATATGAAAGTGGTTATTTTGGCAGCAGGTCAGGGAACCAGGCTTAGACCCCTGACAGATGACAGGCCCAAATGTATGGTAGAAGTGAATGGAACGAGCATCATAGAACGGCAGCTTGCTGTCATGTATGATTGCGGCATAAAGCAGGAGGATATCACAATTATAGCAGGTTACCGGGGAGATGCATTGAAGAATAAATTTGCTGATTCTTCCTTGCATTTCATAGTCAATGAAGAATATGAGAGTACAAATATGGTGTATTCCCTGATGTGCGCGAGAGAGCTTATGGAAAATCAGGAAGATATTTTGATTTCCTATGGGGATATTATTTATAAAGAAGATGTGCTGAATAAAATCCTGAAAGCGGAAGCGGAATCCTCTGTAATCGTGGATGACGGCTGGTATTCTTATTGGTCTGAGCGTTGCGAAAATCCATTAGATGATGCGGAGACGCTGATGTTTGATGAATATGACGTTCTTACGGAAATCGGGCAGAAGACGACAGATTTGAAACGTGTCCAGGCGCAGTATATTGGTTTGATGCGTTTTCGGGCAGCCGGTCTTCGTGCGCTGCTGAAGTTGGCGAAAGCGGCAGAGGAGAGGACAGCCCAGGGTTTGGAACTATGGCGGACGTCCCGCACATACCAAAAGATGTATATGACAGATTTGCTGCAGGGGATGATTGAGGAAGGGTATGAATTAAAGGCAGTGCATATCAGCCGCGGATGGTTTGAGATTGACAACTGTGACGATTTAAAGGTTGTGGAAGAGAGAATGAAAGAGGATACCTAATGGGAACAGTATATTGGATTACCGGCCTGTCGGGTGCAGGAAAGACCACTATCGGTAAAATAGTCTATGAAAAATTGAAAGCAGAACAGCCCAATACGGTATTTCTGGATGGGGATACTTTGCGTCAGGTGTTTGGTGGAGATTTGGGATATGGGCGGGAAGACCGTAGAAAATGCGCCATGCGTTATTCGCGGCTGTGCGCCATGCTTGCAGAGCAGGATATCAATGTTATCTGCTGCACTATTTCCATGTTTCACAGCATAAGGGAGTGGAACCGTACGCATATCCATGATTATCGGGAGATTTACGTTAAGGTTTCCTGGGATACCTTACAGAAACGAGATCAAAAAGGACTCTACAGTGGTTCGAAAGCAGGGGGAAAGGAGACTGTGGTGGGAATCCATGTGGATTTTGAAGAGCCACAGCAGCCGGATTTAACGCTGCAGAATGATGGGCAGATATCCCCCGAAGATCAAGCTAAGATAATACTTTCCCATGTATATGGGAGTTAAATCAAATACCCCGCAGCAAGCTATGGGGTATGACCTAGCTTGTTCTTTCCGCCCCAAGGGGCGGGGTATTTGCACCCACAGGGCACTTACCCTCGCGGCATTCGTCAAATATCCATGCAAGCATGGCTATTTTCCTCATTGCTCGCGGGAATAAAGTACGCAATGATTATTGCGCCGTTTTCTATCATTTAGATTGTA
Organism: uncultured Lachnospiraceae bacterium; assembly: GCA_947565885.1. Classification (GTDB taxonomy): domain Bacteria; phylum Bacillota; class Clostridia; order Lachnospirales; family Lachnospiraceae; genus Petralouisia. Next base: position 1,054 of record CANOHX010000023.1, on the reverse strand, counting down.
TCTGGTATTCTTGAGATGGAAAACGGCGCATTTTGTTTTTGCTTCGCAGAATTTCCAATTTTAAGAAAATACAAATAAGTGATAGATTTCCTTCTGAGAATCCGTAATAATAAGTGTAATTACAAAACCAACCGCGCGCAGGTTTGGAAAAGAGGATGATTTATGAAGATAGGAGAGCACAATTATATTCGGCAATTACAATTGCATAATGAGAAAGCGTTATTGTATGTAATTGATGCATACGGCGGTCTGTTAAAGTCCGTCATACGCAAACAGCTTTTCAGTTTACCGGAGCGGCAGGAGGAATGCCTGGATGATGTGCTTTTAAAAATCTGGCAGAATATTTCCGACTTTGATGAAAGCAAAAATTCGTTTAAAAATTGGGCAGCCGCCATTGCGAGGTACCGGGCAATTGATTATCTGCGGCAGTATCAGCGGGAGCTTATGACCGTGGATATTGAAGATACTGTGATTGCCAGGGAAGACCATAGAATCGCGGCTATGATAGAACAGGAAATTTCAGAGGAAGTGGAAAAAATGCTGGATGCGTTAAAGCCTGTCGATCGGGAATTGTTTATGAGGCTATATGTGGAGGAGCAGTCCGTGGAACAGGTCAGCCGGGAGACCGGGATGAAAAAAGAAGTAATCTATAACCGGCTGTCCAGGAGCAAACGGAAACTTCGCAGGCAATTCCGATTAGAAAGAGGTGTGTGATGATGAGGAAAAACATTTATCAGCTGCTGAATAAAGTGGAGACGGATTTCAGGGAATATGAGCAGACAGAATTGTCCTCCTGGGAAAAAGATTACCATAAACAAAAGGTTTTGATGGAGGTAAGGAGAATGGAAAATAAAGCGAAGAAAAATAAAAATAGAAAAGTATGGAAAGTGGCGGCAGGAGTGGCAGCGGCATGTGCAGTGACGGTTGGGGCTGCGAGCATTGCAAACCCGGTTTTGGCGGAGGAACTTTTCAGCAATGTTTTTGGCAACCTTGTTGACAATGCGCAGGGTGAGAAATATGAGCAGGAGGATACCGAAAGGTACACCAAGATTGG
>CANOHX010000022.1 GCA_947565885.1 uncultured Lachnospiraceae bacterium | reverse complement strand
CGGCTTGGCACACTGCCCGATAACCATGCCAGCGTAGACCTTTGTGCCCGCGCCGATAAACAGGGCACCGCGGTCCTGGGCGCTGAACAGTCCATAGGTCACGGATTCGCCGGATTCAAAGGCGATGAGAGAACCTTGTTTGCGGTAGGCGATGTCTCCCTTGTAAGGCTCATAGCCGTTGAAAATCGTGTTGATGATACCATTTCCCTTGGTGTCCGTCATGAATTCGTTGCGGTAGCCGATAAGCCCGCGGGAGGGAATATTGAATTCCAGGCGGGTGTAGCCGCCGCTGATAGGTCCCATGTTGCGAAGTTCCCCTTTGCGCTGGCTCAGTTTTTCGATGACCGAGCCGGTAAATTCATCCGGCACGTCGACGTAGGCAAGTTCCATGGGTTCTAGACGCTTGCCTTTTTCATCTGTATGGTATAACACTTCTGCTTTGCTGACAGCAAATTCATAGCCTTCCCGGCGCATATTTTCAATCAGTACGGAAAGATGCAGTTCCCCCCTGCCCGATACTTTCAGGCAGTCCGGGCTGTCTGTCTCCTCCACGCGCAGCGAGACGTCTGTGTTCAGTTCGCGGAACAGGCGGTCACGGATATGGCGTGAGGTTACGAATTTCCCTTCCTGTCCGGCGAGCGGGCTGTCGTTGACGATGAAATTCATGGAAATCGTAGGCTCGGAAATCTTCTGGAAATCAATGGCCTGCGGATGTTCCGGGGCGCAGATGGTATCTCCGATATGGATGTCCGCGATGCCGGAGATGGCAACGATGGAGCCGATGTTTGCTTCGGCAACGTCCACCTTGTTCAGCCCATCGAATTCATATAATTTGCTGATACGCACTTTCTGCAGCTTGTCCGGTTCATGATGGTTCACTACTACGGCATCCTGGTTGATTTTCAGGCAGCCGTTGTCCACTTTGCCCACGCCGATACGTCCGACATATTCATTGTAGTCGATGGTGCTGATTAATACCTGCGTGTTGGCGTCCGGGTCTCCCTCCGGCGCGGGAATATACTCTAATATAGTCTCAAACAGCGCAGTCATGTCTTTCTTCTCGTCATTTAAGTCTTTTACGGCGTAGCCGTCCCTTGCAGAGGCATAGATAAAGGGGCAGTCGAGCTGCTCGTCTGAGGCGTCTAAATCCATGAACAGCTCTAGCACCTCGTCTATCACTTCATCCGGGCGCGCTTCCGGGCGGTCAATCTTGTTGATGCATACAATCACCGGGAGGTCTAAGGCAAGGGCTTTCATCAGCACGAATTTTGTCTGCGGCATGGCGCCCTCGAACGCGTCCACCACGAGCACTACGCCGTTCACCATTTTGAGCACGCGCTCCACTTCCCCGCCGAAGTCCGCGTGTCCCGGAGTGTCGATAATGTTAATCTTTGTATCTTTATAAAATACAGCGGTATTTTTAGAGAGGATGGTGATACCTCGTTCCCGCTCAATATCATTGGAATCCATCACGCGCTCCTGCACTTCCTGGTTAGCGCGGAATACGCCGCTTTGTTTCAGCAGCTCGTCCACCAGCGTGGTCTTGCCATGGTCTACATGGGCGATGATGGCGATGTTGCGTATATCTTCACGTTTCATTTTCATAAAAATATCCCTCTTTCTCAAATCAGTAAACTGTTGCATAGTGTGCAATCCCCTCATGAGTGAGGGGTTAGGGGAGTTGAGGTGGGCTTGCCCACTTTGTTCTCACACTAGCGTATTATACTGCCCGCGGCGGCATTTGGCAAGACCCGGTTTGCTGTGCGTTTGTATTTTTATGGTTGTTTTGTCAATTGACATGGAAAGCAGAAGTAATATAATGATTGTAAAGAATTAATGTGAAAGATTTGGGAGGCGGGTTTATGAATAAAAGATTAATAGCGGTAATCTTGTCAATCTGTATGATTTTTTCGATGCTGCCGATGACGGCGGCGGCAGAAGAAGCCGGAACTGTGGCATCCGGCAGCTGCGGGGCGCAGGTAAACTGGACGTTGGCAAGTGATGGGACATTGACAATCAGCGGAAGCGGAGCCATGGACAATTATAGAGTGGAAGAGTTTCAGCCCTCAGATAATAGGGAGGCTCCGTGGTATGCAAACCGGGAAAATATCACGCGCATAGTAGTGGAAGATGGCGTGGCCCAAATTGGCGATTATGCTTTTGTGGGTTGTATGAATGTAAATGAAGTGACGTTTTCAGACACTGTTATGGACTTTGGGTTTAAAACTTTCAAAGGCTGCACACGGCTGACCCATATGAGGATTCCGGCAAATGTAAAATATCTAAGAGGTTGCCTGTTTGAGGGCTGCAGCAGCCTACAGGAATTAGCCATACCATTGAGTGTCATCAAGATAGGTGATGCAGCATTTAAGGATTGCAGCAGTTTACGGGAGATGGTGATTCCAGCTGGAGTGACAAGGATACCAGGTTCTGTATTTTCGGGCTGCAGTAATCTGCAGAATGTTGTAATCCCATCTGAAGTAACGGAACTGGGAGGGTGGATATTTAGAGGATGTGAGAATCTGCAGGAATTCACCATCCCATCTGCTGTAACGGAGATAAAGCAGTATACGTTCGAAGGCTGCAGCAGCCTACAGGAACTTGTGATTCCTTCAGGAGTAACTCAAATAGGGGATGGTGCATTTCGAGATTGCAGCGGCATACAAGAGATGGTTATTCCGGAAAATGTAACAGTAATAGGAGAGAGTGTATTTTCGGGCTGCAGTAACCTGCAGAGCGTTATGCTGCCATCTGGCATAAAGGAGATACCACGTAGTTTGTTTTTAAGATGCAGCAAATTGCAGAGCATTACGATTCCGGAAGAAGTCACTAGAATTGCAGGAAACGCATTTGAGGGCTGCAGCAGTCTGCAGGAACTGGTAATTCCATCTAAGGTAAAGTCGATAGCAGATAGTGCCTTTGCAAAATGCAGCGGTCTGCGGGAAATTATCATTCCGGAAGGGGTATCCAAAATATGGGGGGATACGTTTGAGGGCTGCAGCAGTTTGCAAAATGTGGTATTGCCGAAAAGTTTAACGGAGATAGCAAGCTGTGCATTTCAAGATTGCATTGCCTTGAAAGAGATAATCGTCCCATCATCTGTTGTGACAATTGGGACTATCGTATTTGTAGGAACCAAGAACCTAACCCTTGTGGGGGCAAAAGGCTCAGCGATTGAAACATATGCCAAAGAGAATGGACATCATTTTGAGGAACATGCGCATGAGTGGGATGATGGGGATAAGAGCAATCTTAACTGTGCAAATAATAAGGTGCCTTATACCTGTACCGTGTGCGGCGCAGTAGAAGAACGGGAAATGACAGCGCCGCATAGTGAAATAGTTGTGGCAAATGAGTTGGGAAATATCTGTTCTGGAATCGAAAGCAAGGCATATTACAAGTGTGTGCTGTGCGGCAGATATTTTCTTGATAAATCAGGCAATGCGGAAATAACTCTTGAAGATATTAGGGAAGAGGCGGCACATAGTCTCTCAAAAGTGGAAGAAATTCAGGCGACGTGCGAGGTAAAGGGGAGTGTAGAACATTACAAATGTGATAAATGTGGGAAAATATTCCGAGATGCAGATGGAGCGGAGGAAGTTAGGGCGGAGGATGTTGTGATAGAGAAGTCTGCCCACAGCCTTGTGAAAGAGGAAGGAGTGCAGGCGACGTGCACGGCGGAGGGGAGAATTGCCTACTATACATGTGAAAACTGCAGGAAAATATTCCGCGATGCAGATGGAGCAGAGGAAATAAGGGCGGAGGACCTTGTGATAGAGAAGTCTGCCCACAGCCTTGTGAAAGAGGAAGAAATGCAGGCGACGTGCACGGCGGAGGGGAGAATTGCCTACTATACATGTGAAAATTGCGGGAAATTATTCCGCGATGCAGATGGAGCAGAGGAAATAACATTAGGGGATACCAAAATAGAAAAGCTTGGGCACAGTATTGTCAAGGTGGAGGCGAACCCGGCAAGCTGTGCTCAGGCTGGCAGCATAGAGCATTATAAATGCGGCAGATGTGGGAAATTGTACCGAGATATGGGTGGCTTGGAAGAGATTACGCCAGACGAAATCTATACGGAGAAATCCGGGCACAGTCTGGTGGAAGTTGCGGCAAAACTGCCGGCTTGCGAAGAAGAAGGGCATCTTGCCTATTATAGATGTGAAAGCTGCGGAAAACAGTATCGGGATGCGGATGGACTGGAAGAACTTGCGGCAGAGGAAATTATAATAAAGCCGCTGGGGCACAGCCTTTGGCGGGTAGAGGCGAAGAAAGCAACCTGTACACAGAAAGGGAATATAGAATATTTTTATTGCGAGGGCTGTGGTAAAAAATTTAGCGATATGTCCGGCAGTAAACAGATTTCCAAGGTGGAAGTGAATCCATTAGGGCATAAGTATCTTCCGCAGACAGCAAAGGCTACCTTGAGCAGAGATGGCGGTACAGTAAATATCTGTCAGGACTGCGGGCATAAGATGCCTGTACACACTTATTACAGGGTTGGCGCCTTGCAGCTTTCCCAAGATACTTACCGCTATAATGGGAAAGTCCAGATGCCGAAAGTTATCGTGAAAGACAGCAAAGGCAGAAACATTCCTGATACAAATTATACCGTTTCCTACGCAAAGAAGAAATCAAAAAATATTGGAAAATATAAGGTGACAGTCAGATTTAAGGGCAATATGTATGCGGGCATGAAAACCTTGGATTATACGATCCTGCCGCCCAATATTGCGCTGAAATCTGTATCTGCCAGTGCCGAGGGGCAGCTTAAAGTCAAATGGGGAGCCAAGAAAAACATAGACGGTTACCAAGTTCGCTATTCTTCCCAAAGCAGTATGAAGGGAAGCAAAACTAAGAAAGTGAAAGGCGCGAAAACAAAGCAGATTACGTTAAAGAAACTTGCTAAGGGGAAAAAGTACCATGTGCAGGTCAGATGCTATAAGAAAGTTTCCGGAAAAATATATTATGGCTCCTGGAGCAAGAAAAAGTCAGTGAAGACACGGAATATAAGGCTGAATTACAAGTCGTTGTCTCTGGAAAGAGGACAGACAGTAACTTTGAAATTGTTGGGAGCGAAAAGCCCCATAGTTTGGAAGAGTTCCAATCCGGCTATAGCAAGTGTAAATTCCGCCGGCAAGGTGACAGCCGTAGCAGATGGAGCTGCCACAGTCACCGCAGAATGCCAGGGACGTGCTTATTCCTGTACAGTCAGTGTTAAAACGGTGACGAATTTTGATAGATTGTACAATTATATCAATGTCATGGGAGATGTGGATTCTTCTGGCGACCGTTATATCACCTATTCTTTCTATGTGGATGGACAGCTGTGGCAAACAGGAATTTTCTATGACCCGAGTACAAGTCAGTTTTATTTTATCTGTACAGGTCCGGGCAGGGCTGCTATTTCAATAATAATGGGAAGAAATGGGAGTGCAACGGCACCATGTTATTTTTCTTATGATGGTTCCTATGATATGTTCTGTGAGGCATCGACTTTTATCGATGTTGCGACTTTTACAAATTATACGAAACTGAATTTTAATTTTGAATCGTACGGCGGAGCGCCGACGGAAATGTACAACGAATTGGCAAATGCAGAACTGCGGGTCGGTATGTCTGCCTGGAGCATCCTGCTAAAAAAGAAACTGGGATTCGGGATGTCAGGGTTAGGATTTACCAGCTATTATTGATAGTTCTTGTATTATAAAATCAGGTCTGTTATAATTATAGCGAGCGACAAAATAATTTGTCCCTTACGATAATAAGAGTCATTAGAAAACAACAGGTGGGAGGATTTACATGAGCGAAGATAACAACATGTTTGGAAATAATGGGCAGCAATCAGAGCCTGGCCAGCAGCCAGCATCATTCCAGCAGCCGCAGGTGAACCTGAATAAGGGCATCGACCAGCAGCCGCAGACGAACCTGAACGAGGAAGTATCCCAGCAGCCGCAGGCGAACCTGAACGAGGGAGCATCCCAGCAGCCGCAGACGAACCTGAACGAGGGAGTATCCCAGCAGCCGCAGGCGAACCTGAACGAAGGAGCATCCCAGCAGCCACAGGCAGGGCTGCAGAATTACCAACAGCCGCAAGGTTATGGTGGACAGCAGCCGGGCTATAACCAGCCGCAAGGTTACAATCAGCATTATGGGGACCAGAATCAGCAGACCCCGCTTTCGGGTCATGCAGAGCCGGTGTATCACAATCAGTACACTGCGAATTATGAAGAGCAGGGACAGGGATTTGGAATTGCTTCCTTGATTTGCGGCATCCTTTCTATTGTTACCTGCTGCTGCAGCTGTCCATGCGCGCCGTTGGCGATTGTATCGATTGTGCTGGGAATCCTGCAGATCAGTAAGGGTGCAGGAAGCGGCAGGGGAATGGCGATTGCTGGCATTATCTGTTCTGCCGTTGGCCTGATTCTGATGGTGATAAGCCTGGTATTTACCATTGTCATGAACGGTTCCAGCTTTGCTGAGGATTATTACGAGAATTATTACGACATAATTCAGGAACTTGAGAATATGGATACCTACCGTACATATTGAAAAGGTGTAAGTTCAATCGGGCTGTGACGCTGAAACAGGCGTCACAGCCTCAATTTTTTCCAAAAATATTATATTTCGTGGACAAAATGTCTTCCTGAGGAGTTTTATATATGTAAGCGTTTACAGATAACAACAGGAATTGCCGTCTTGCTTAAGCTTCAACGGGCAGTGCCTGGAGGGAAGGAGTGAGGAACATGCAGGTCAAAAATGCAGAAGAATTGTATGATAAATACTTTGCTGCAGTGTACAGTATCTGCATTCTCTATATGAAAAACCAGGCGGATGCCTGTGACATGGTTCAGGAAACGTTTCTGCGGTTATTGCAGGGGGATTTTGCTTATGAGGATGAGGAGAAAGCCAGGGCATGGCTGATTGTGACAGCCTCAAACTGCTGTAAGAGCCAGCTCAGGAGAAGCTGGCGCAAGAAGCAGGTCGCCTATGATGCCGCCGTCCATGATAAGGGTAGGGAAGAATCGGATAATCTGCTGCTTCGGATGGTGGAGGAGTTGGAAGAAAAATACCGGCTGCCGGTGTACCTGTACTATTTTGAGGGATACCACAGCGCGGAGATTGCCAAGATGCTCCGTGTCAATGCATCCACTGTGAGGAGCCGCCTGGCAAAAGCACGGAAAATACTGCGGCTGGAACTGGAGGGCAAAGAACCTGTGGTGACATTTTCAGAAAATGAACCGCAAGAAAAGGTAAGAAAGGCGTGGTGAATATGAGGTTGGATTACAGAAAAATGCAGGAAGAAATACTGCCTGGCAAGGAAACGCAGGACTGGATGTGGGAAGAAATTGAAAAAATAGCTGCCAAGGGAGAGAAAAAACGGCACAGCTGGGCTGGGCTGAAAATAGCAGCCAGCATTGCGGCGGCAGTGTTTGTGTTTGCTGTTCTGATTCCGCAGACAAGCTGGGCGGACCAGATAACAGGATTAGTAAAGGAATTTTTCTATGTCAATGCGGATATCAAACAGGACATTGTGCCCAATGTCTATGAGGATGTGGATAAATACGGTCATGTCAGGATGAAGATACAGGAGATGATTTCCGATGGCGCCTGCACGTACTGTACCATCTGCTATGAGGCGTTAGATGCAGAAGGGGAACAATGGCTGAAAGAACAGAAATTTGATGTGGAAAACATAAGGTTTACATCGTATGCCGATAATTATGAAAGTTCTGTAACGGTGGTAGATAATGGTGTGGCCGAGAAGACGCTCATAGGCGGATGGGCGCTGCATGAACAGGAGGAGCTGGCAACAGACAAAACAAGGTATTTTGCATTTTACTTTGAGAATGGCAATGGCGATTTCTCCCTTAAAAACAAAGAACTGACATTGCTCTATCCCATGTATAAAAACCAGGGGATTGGAAAAGTAAAAATAATCAGCAATCTTGCTGCCGTTGCTTACCGGTTAGTAGGAGATGAGTCCCCCAGTGAATATTATGAGCCGAAATACCTGGTTGCTTCCAAACTGTCCTATGCGCTGTATGGAAAAGACTATGGAACTCACAGGCAATACTTTGGTAAGAATGGGATGCTGTGTGAGGAATACAGTGACGGTTTCTTAGCAGAGAAAGGAGATAAGGAGGACGAAGGGTTTGTGTATGCAGATGGGCTGCCTTTGACATTTACGATGAAAGATGGCTCAACGTTGGAAATGGGCTATGCTACAGCAGAGTTTTGTGAGCCACAGGATGTTGTTTCAGGATTTGACTTTTGCATTTCCTCAGGACATTTCAATGTAGACAGCGAGGATTGGGGCAGAATTATGCCGATTGACAACCCCAATGAACTGACAGGCATAGATATTGACGGCGTACATTATGATTTGGTGAAAGAAGAAATTGCAGATAAGTGATGGATGATGACTAGTACAAAGGAAATTTCTCAATCCGTTCCATATCCATATCCTTTTTATGATAAAATCCTGCCCTCCCTTGACAAAAGGGAAGGGCAGGATTTATAATTTGAACAATTGCACGAAAGGAGAATCATGATGTATAGCAAAGTCGAGACGAATTTAAACTTTGTGGAAAGAGAAAAGCAGACAGAGCAGTTCTGGAAAGACCAGGATATTTTTAAGAAGAGCATGGACAACCGGAAGGACGGCGAGACTTATACGTTCTACGACGGACCGCCTACGGCAAACGGCAAGCCGCATATCGGCCATGTGCTGACGCGCGTCATTAAGGACATGATACCGAGATACCAGACCATGAAAGGCAAGATGGTTCCGCGTAAGGCGGGCTGGGATACCCACGGGCTGCCGGTAGAGCTGGAAGTGGAGAAGCTGCTGGGATTGGACGGCAAGGAGCAGATTGAAGAATACGGATTAGAGCCATTTATAGATAAATGTAAAGAAAGCGTCTGGAAATACAAGGGCATGTGGGAGGATTTCTCCGGCACGGTCGGTTTCTGGGCGGACATGGACGACCCCTATGTCACCTACCACAATGATTTCATCGAGTCAGAGTGGTGGGCATTGAAAGAAATCTGGGATAAGAAATTACTCTATAAAGGGTTCAAGATTGTGCCTTACTGTCCGCGCTGCGGGACTCCGCTGTCCGCGCAGGAGGTAGCTCAGGGGTACAAAACAGTGAAAGAGCGTTCCGCGATTGTCCGTTTCAAGGCAGTGGGGGAGGACGCCTATTTCCTGGCATGGACGACCACGCCCTGGACGCTGCCCTCGAACCTTGCGCTTTGTATGCACCCAGAGGAGACTTACTGCAAAGTAAAGGCAATTGACGGCTATACTTATTATATGGCGGAGGCGTTGCTGGATAAAGTGCTGTCTTCCCTGCTGGACAAGGAACAGCAGGCAGCTGGCGAGAAAGCGTATGAAGTCTTAGAGACGTATAAAGGCAAGGATTTGGAATACCGGGAATATGAGCCTTTGTTTGCCTGTGCAGGAGAGGCTGCAGCCAAGCAGCATAAGAAAGCGCATTTTGTTACCTGCAACACTTATGTTACGATGACGGACGGTACCGGAATCGTCCATATTGCGCCGGCATTCGGTGAAGATGACTCCAGGGTGGGCAGGGATTATGATTTACCTTTCGTGCAGTTTGTGAACGGCAAAGGAGAACTGACCGAAGGCACGCCTTATGCGGGCGTTTTCTGTAAAAAGGCAGACCTTATGATTTTACAGGATTTGGAAGACCAGAAATTGTTGTTTGATGCGCCGAAATTTGAGCATGAATATCCGCATTGCTGGCGCTGCGATACGCCGCTCATCTACTATGCGCGGGAATCCTGGTTTATCAAGATGACCGAGGTTAAGGAAGACTTAATCCGCAACAACAATACGATTCACTGGATTCCTGAGAGCATCGGCAAGGGGCGTTTCGGCGACTGGCTGGAAAATGTGCAGGACTGGGGCATTTCCCGCAACCGTTACTGGGGAACGCCGCTGAATATCTGGGAATGCGAGTGCGGTCATATGCACTCCATCGGCAGCATTGCAGAACTGAAAGAGATGTCCGACAACTGTCCGGAAGAGATTGAGCTGCACCGTCCCTACATTGATGCGGTGACCATCAAATGCCCGCAATGCGGCAAGCAGATGCACCGTGTGCCGGAAGTGATTGACTGCTGGTTCGATTCCGGAGCAATGCCATTTGCACAGCATCACTATCCGTTCGAGAATAAGGAACTTTTTGAGCAGCAGTTCCCGGCACAGTTTATTTCGGAGGCTGTGGACCAGACGCGCGGCTGGTTCTATTCATTGCTGGCAGAGTCCACGCTGCTGTTTAATAAAGCGCCGTACGAGAATGTTATCGTACTGGGGCATGTGCAGGATGAAAATGGGCAGAAGATGAGCAAGTCCAAGGGCAATGCCGTAGACCCCTTTGAAGCGTTGGAGACTTACGGCGCAGACGCCATCCGCTGGTATTTCTACATCAATTCCGCACCCTGGCTGCCGAACCGTTTCCACGGCAAAGCCGTGCAGGAGGGGCAGCGAAAATTTATGGGCACGCTGTGGAATACCTATGCATTTTTCATTCTTTATGCCAATATTGACGAGTTTGACGCTACAAAATATGAATTGGAATACGATAAATTATCCGTGATGGATAAATGGCTTCTGTCCAAACTGAATACGCTGGTCACAGAAGTGGATGAAGATTTAGGCAATTACCGCATTCCGGAAGCTGCCAGGGCGCTGCAGGAGTTTGTGGAGGATATGAGCAACTGGTATGTCAGAAGGAGCAGGGAACGTTTCTGGGCAAAAGGCATGGAGCAGGATAAAATCAATGCATATATGACCTTGTACACATCGTTGGTTACGGTGAGCAAACTTGCGGCCCCCATGATACCCTTTATGACGGAAGACATTTACCGCAATCTGGTGTGCAGCATCGACAAATCTGCGCCGATAAGCGTCCACCTTTGCGATTTCCCGGCTGCAGATGCGTCTATGGTGGACGAGGAACTGGAAAAGAATATGGATGCCGTGCTGAAAATCGTGGTAATGGGCAGGGCATGCCGCAACAATGCCAACATCAAGAACCGCCAGCCAATTGGAAAAATGTTTGTCAAAGCCCCATTTGGGCTGCCGGAGTTTTTCCAGGAAATCATCGCCGATGAGCTGAACGTGAAGAACGTAGAATTTACAGAGGACGTCAGCAGCTTTACAGACTATGCCTTTAAGCCGCAGCTGCGTACGGTCGGCCCCAAATATGGCAAGTACTTAAAGCAGATCCAGCAGGCTTTAAGCGAGCTTGACGGCAACAAGGCGTATGCAGAGTTAAAGGAGAAAGGCAGCCTGACACTTGACAGCGTAGACGCAGAAGTTGTATTATGTGAAGAGGATCTTCTGATTACCATGACCCAGCAGGAGGGCTATGTGACAGAGGGAGATAATGAAGTAACTGTGGTCCTTGATACGAATCTGACACCGGAACTTATCGAGGAAGGCTTTGTGCGCGAGCTTATCAGCAAGATTCAGACTATGCGTAAAGAAGCCGGCTTTGAGGTGATGGATAAGATTACCGTTTCTTATCAGGCAGAAGAAAAGATTGATACCGTCTTTCGTAAGCATGGCGCGCAGATACAGTCTGAGGTGCTTGCTGAGGACATTGACAGCACGCAGATAAAAGGATACGAGAAGGAATGGAATATCAATGGAGAACACGTGGTGCTCGGAGTAGAAAAAGTAATGTAAACAGGAATAAAATGTTATCAAGGCAGAGATGGTCCTGTTTAGCTGACAGGCGTGTACCAGAGAAAAAGGAGATGGCTATGAAAAGGATAATTGACAAGGAAAAATTCATTCAGGAAATTAAGAACAACGTAAAGAATCTTTACCGCAAGACGTTGGAGGAGGCTTCCCAGCAGGAGGTATACCAGGCGGTGTCTAATGCAGTCAAGAATGTAATTATTGACCAGTGGCTCGCCACGCAGAAGACATTTGATGAAGAAGACCCCAAGATTCTGTACTATATGTCTATGGAGTTCCTTATGGGAAGGGCTTTGGGCAATAACCTGATTAACATGACTGCCTACACGGAAGTGAAGGAAGCTCTGGAAGAGATTGGGTTTGATTTGAATGTCATAGAGGATCAGGAGCCGGATCCGGCATTGGGAAATGGCGGTTTAGGACGTCTTGCAGCTTGCTTTATGGAATCTCTTTCTACCCTGGGCTATCCCGCCTATGGCTGTGGAATCCGCTACCGTTATGGATTGTTCCGTCAGAAGATTGACAACGGCTTCCAGGTGGAAGTGCCGGATAACTGGCTGAAGGATGGCTATCCCTTTGAACTGCGCCGCCCGGAGCATACGTTCCAGGTTAAATTCGGCGGTTATGTGCGTTCGGAGATGGGTGGCAACGGAAGGACGAAGTTCATCCATGAGGGCTATCAGTCTGTACGTGCCGTACCTTATGACATGCCGGTGCTCGGATACAACAACAACATGGTTAACGTATTGATTGCCTGGGATGCAGAGCCGGAAGAATATTTTGAGCTGGATGCATTTGACAAGGGTGATTATAAGAAAGCGGTAGAACAGGAGAACCTTGCCAGGAACCTTGTGGAAGTGCTCTATCCTAATGACAATCATATCCAAGGAAAGGAACTGCGCCTGAAACAGCAGTACTTCTTTGTGTCAGCCAGCGTACAGCGCGCGATTACACGATATAAAAAACACCATACCGATTTACACAAGCTGCCAGAGAAAGTGGCAATCCAGCTGAATGATACGCATCCTACGGTAGCTGTGGCAGAGCTTATGCGTATCCTTTTGGATGAGGAAGGCATGGAATGGGATGAGGCATGGGAGATTACTACGCACACCTGCGCTTATACCAACCACACAATTATGTCAGAGGCATTGGAGAAGTGGCCGATTGAAATCTTTTCCAGGCTGCTGCCGAGAATTTACCAGATTGTGGAAGAAATTAACCGCCGCTTTATCCTGGACATTGAGAAGAAGTTCCCGGGAGACCGCAACAAGGTGGAGAAGATGGCAATTATCTACGATGGTCAGGTGAAAATGGCTCATTTGGCAATTGCTGCCGGCTGTTCCGTTAATGGTGTGGCAAGGCTGCATACGGAGATATTAAAGAATCAGGAACTGCATGATTTCTATATGATGTTCCCAGAGAAGTTCAACAATAAGACCAACGGAATCACGCAGAGAAGATTCCTCTATCATGGCAATCCGCTCCTGTCTGAGTGGGTCAATAAATATATTGGCAACGATTGGGTAACGAATCTGCCGCATTTGGAGAAATTGGCTGTGTATGTGGACGATGAGAAAGCACAGCAGGAGTTCATGAACATTAAATACCGCAACAAGCTGCGCCTTGCAGATTATATCCAGAAGCATAATGGAATCAAAGTGGACCCGCGTTCCATCTTTGACGTACAGGTAAAACGTCTCCATGAGTATAAGCGCCAGCTTTTGAATATCCTGCATGTGATGTACCTTTATAATAAGATTAAGGAACACCCGGAGATGGATTTTTATCCCAGGACCTTTATCTTTGGTGCCAAGGCAGCGGCAGGCTACCGCATTGCCAAGCTGACGATTAAGCTGATTAACAGCGTGGCGGAGGTCATCAACAATGATGCGTCGATTGGCGGTAAGATTAAAGTGGTATTCATTGAGGACTACAAGGTGTCGACGGCAGAATGGATTTTTGCGGCGGCAGACGTATCCGAGCAGATTTCCACGGCGAGCAAGGAGGCATCGGGAACCGGTAACATGAAGTTTATGTTAAACGGTGCGGTAACGCTGGGAACGATGGACGGCGCGAATGTGGAGATTGTAGAGGAAGTAGGGGAAGAGAATGCCTTTATCTTCGGCATGAGTTCCCAGGAGGTCATTGAGCATGAGCAGAAGCGAGACTATGACCCCATGCAGATTTTCAACAACGACCAGGATGTGCGCCAGGTATTGATGCAGCTGATTAATGGCATGTATTCCAGGAACGATTCGGAATTGTTCCGCCCATTGTACAATTCCTTGCTGAACACGAAAGAGACACAGTATGCAGATACTTACTTTATCCTTAAGGATTTCCGTTCTTATGTGGAAGCGCAGGAGAGAGTGGAGAAAGCGTACAGGGATGAAAAAGGCTGGGCAAGGATGGCAATGCTCAATGTGGCTCATGCCGGTAAGTTTACGTCAGACCGCACGATTCAGGAGTATGTGGATGACATTTGGCATTTGGATAAAGTGAAAGTGAAAATGCCGGAGTCTAAATAATACGATAATATATAGGTTACAGTTCACTCGTCAGCCAACACGGAGAACCTTTGCGAATGGCGTGGGAGTGAACTGTAATATATAAAGGAACTGCTGCAATACCATCGGAGGACAGGATTTGTCCGAGGCTGTTTTGCGGCAGTCTTCTTTGATAGGACAGATGAGATGGAAAAGTTGAAAATAAGGAATTCTCTGCTGCTGCTCCTTACTGCCACAATCTGGGGCGTGGCGTTTGTGGCGCAGAGCGTAGGCATGGATTACGTTGGTCCGTTGACATTTAACTGCGTACGCTCATTGCTGGGGGGGCTGGTGCTGATTCCCTGTATTTGGTTTCTTGGCAGACAGCAAGGAAATCATGAGGGAGCAGTGGCAAATTCAGAGAATAAGAAAAAGCAGCGCAAGGATTTGCTGATTGGCGGAAGTTTATGCGGCATTCTGCTGTGCCTGGCAAGCAATTTCCAGCAGATGGGGATACTCTATACCTCTGTGGGCAAAGCTGGTTTTATTACAGCGTGTTATATTATCATTGTGCCGGTTCTGGGGATTTTCTTGCGCAGGAAATGTGGGTTAAACGTATGGATTGGCGTTCTATTTGCGTTGCTTGGCTTATATTTTTTGTGTATCAAGGGCAATGATTCTGCGGTGGAGACAGAGCGGCTTATTTCCTGGCTGCCCATTGGCAAGGGTGAGATTTTACTGATGATTTGTGCTCTGCTGTTTTCGGTGCATATTCTGGTTATTGATTATTTTACTGAGCGCGCGGATGGCGTGAAGATGTCCTGCATCCAGTTTTTCGTGTGCGGGATTTTATCAGGCGTGGGGATGTTAGCGGCGGAGGAGCCTCGGATTATGGATATCCTTAACGCCTGGCAGCCTGTCTTATATGCGGGAATCATGTCCTGCGGCGTGGCGTATACGCTGCAGATTGTAGGGCAGAAAGGAATGAACCCAACAGTGGCGTCTCTGATACTCAGCCTGGAATCAGTGATTTCCGTGTTGGCAGGAATGGTATTGTTATCGCAGAAACTGACCCCATGGGAAATTTCAGGCTGCGTTCTGATGTTCGTGGCAATCATCCTGGCGCAGCTACCACAGAGAGAGGGAGGCAAAGAAAATGCAGTTTAAGGAAGTAAAGAAGATTTTTCAGCAAAGTGTCCCGCTGCTCTTAACTGCGCTGTTGCCATGCTTGTGCCTGGCGGGCTGCCAGGGCAACCAGGAGGCGTTGGAGAACCAGCAGGCATACCGGCAGGTAGGCATCAATAAGATGGATGAGGGCAAGTATGAGGAGGCAGTGGATGCCTTTCAGAAAGCCTTGGATCAGTCTCAGGCGGTAATTGGCGATATGGAACTGGACATCTGCTATTACAAGGCGACTGCCCAGTATAACAGCGGAGATACGAAGGGTGCCATCACAACCTGTGATGCGCTGATTGATTATAATGATGAAGATGCCACGGCATATTTTATTCGGGGCTGTGTGTACCTCAAGGAGGGTGACAGCGAAAATGCACGCAAGGATTATGCCAGTGCATTGGCGCTTTCCGGCAATAATTATGCCCTCTATCTTTCTGTCTATGAGAATCTTTCAGGAGCCGGATTTGACAGTGAGGCGGAAGAACTGGTGGCAAAGGCGTTAGAACTCTCCGGCAGCACTGCCGAGGATTACCGGGAGAGGGGACATATCTACCTGATCCGGGAAGAGTATGACAATGCCAGGAAAGAGCTGGACCAGGCAATCAAGATGGGCGATACCAAGGCGCTGCTTTATCTGGCACAGGTCTACGAGGCACAGGGAGATGATAAAAAGGCTAAATCTCTTTATGAGAGTTATCTTAAACAGGATGATTCCGACACGGATACGATGATTGCCCTGGGAGAAATGCAGCTGGAAGCCGGGAAGTATAAAAAGGCCCTGGAACTGTTTCAGCAGGCGCTTGCTGCAGGTAAGCCGGAAGATGCCAAAAGCCTGCGGCGGAATGAGATTATCTGTTATGAGTATCTGTATGATTTTGCTAAGGCGAAAGAGAAGATGGCGTCTTATGTGAAAGATTACCCGGAGGATGAGGAAGCACAGAGGGAGAATGAATTTTTGCAGACAAGGTGATGTCTGTGGAAGGGATAACAGTAAAATAAGATTTGTATGGGAATACAGAAGAATGGAAGTGGCTTATGGCTGGAACAAAAGAAACGTTGAGGAAATTCGGCAGGACAGTGATGATATATCTGCTGCTGCTGTCTTTGCTGTGCAGTGCCCCGGTTGTGCATACGCAGGCAGCAGAACTGCAGAATGGGAACAGCATGGAGGAAGCAGAGCAGCAGGGAGGAAACAGCATAGAGAAAGCAGAGCAGTCGGCTGGCGGGCATGAAACAAGAGCTGTCAGCCCTGGCGATGGCGTCCAGGCTGCCAGAAAAGGTATCTGCAGGCTGGACGACGGTAAGCTGTATTATTTCAATGACAAAGGCGTACAGATTACAAAAAAGGGCTGGCATAAAATATCCGGCAAATGTTATCTGCAGATGGCGGAATCCGGTTATATAACTGCTAAGCTGGAGAACGCCAAAGGAGGCTTTAAGTATTACAAATACGATTATAAGGCAGAAAAATGGCGTAAGCAGAAATCTGTCTGGATTTATGTAGATGGGAGACGTTATTATTTTGATGGAAGCGGTAAATGCAGCAAAATCTATAATCCCCAGACTCAGAAGTGCAAAGTGTACGAAAAAGGAAAACTGCGCGTACTGAAAAAAGGTATCTGTAAGCTTCACAATGGGAAAATATATTATTTTGGGGATAAAGGAATCCGCGTGACCCAGAAAGGGTGGAAGAAATCATCGTCGAAAGAATACATACAGATTGGCAAATCCAAATGGGTGACTGCCAAATTGCAGAACACGAAAGGGATATGGAGGTATTATAAATACAGCTACCGCCATAAGAAGTGGGTAAAGCAGAAGAAAACCTGGCTTAAGGCAGACAAGAAAAAGTATTACTTTAACGGTTCCGGCAGGTGCACGCAATTGTACGATACGGTCAGCAGGAAATGTTATGACTATCACAATGGCACAAAGACGCTGGTGAAGAGCGATGCACGCGTGGTCGATGGCACGGAGTATTACTTTGGAGCTGACGGCGTGAGGGTAAGCGAAGCCGGGATGTATCTGACCAGCCATGGCAGTTTGGTTTATGCCCTGGCAAATGGGACAGTGACAAAGAAAATCTCCGGGCAGATATTTACATACTCGCTGGCAAACGGCAAAGTGGCAAGCTGCCGGGTCAAAGATGGCGTATACATGTGCTATTACAACGGAAATGCCGAACCGAGAAGAATGATTGACACTACCAGGCCGATGGTTGCCCTTACCTATGACGATGGACCATCCCAATATACGCCGGAAATTCTGGACGTGCTGAGGCAGCAAGGCAGTGTGGCAACTTTTTTTGTGGTAGGGAATCGGGTTCCAGGGTATGCCGATACTGTGAGGACCGCACAGCAGATGGGATGTGAAATCGGAAACCATACCTATAGCCATCAGGTGCTGACGAAGGTGGGAGCGTCCCAGATTCAAAGCCAGATTGGCGCAACGAACAGCGCGGTGCAGAACGTGACAGGGGTAGCTCCGGTTGTCATGCGTCCGCCTGGCGGAGGGCATAGCGCGGCGGTAAGAAGCGCTGTGGGGATGCCGGTAATTATGTGGTCGATTGATACGCTTGACTGGAAGACCAGGAATGCCGCTTCTACACAGACAGCGGTTTTGGGCAAAGTGAGGGATGGCGATATTGTCCTGATGCATGATCTTTACAGCCAGACAGCGGCGGCATCAAGGGTTATCATACCGGAATTGATACAGAGGGGTTACCAGCTTGTTACGGTCAGCGAACTTTCCGATTGCCGCGGAGCCATGGCGAGCGGCGGGGTATATAGCGCATTTCGCTGAGAATAGAATATTGGTTGGTGAAAGACAGTCCTGCCGGTTATAATTTGCGGCAGGACTGTCTTTCCATCAGCTGGCAGGGGAGCTTAATTTTCATTGCTGTTGCCGGATGCTGCTTGAGGATATTGAAGACTATGTTAGCGCCAAAGCTGCCCATATCGTAGGCTGGCGCATGGATTGTTGTCAGCGGCGGTGAGGTAAAGGAAGAAAGGCTGGTATCGTCGAAGCCCATCAGAGAGATGTCCTGCGGAACTTTAATTCCCTTATCGTTTAACGCGCGCAGGGCGCCGAAAGCAATAGGGTCGCTGGAAGCGATAATTGCGGTGGGCAGGTCTTCGGATTCAATTAATCTTTGCATCATCTGGTAACCTGCTTCAATGGTATAGGTTTCTTCCAGAACATAAGGCTTATAGATAACGCCGTATTTCTCACAGTATTTTATAAAGAGGGTTTTACGCATATCCGGGAAAAGCGTCTGGTCTGCAAGATATTCTTTCCCGCCGAGAAAGCCGATTTTGCGGTGTCCCAGGGCGGTCAGGTAATCCATGCCCATCTGCATGGCATGTTCAAAATCCAAGGTAATCGTGGATATGCCCATGTCGTCAATCGGCATATCCAGGAAGATGATGCCGGAAGCCATTTCCCGGAATCGTTTGATTTCACTTGCACTGAACTTGCCCACGCAGACAAGCGCGTCTACATTTTTCAGTGAATCCATATAGTTGACGTCTGCTTTATAGGTACGCACTACGTGGATGCAGTTCTGCATACAGAAGTCTTCAATTCCCTGGCGAATTAACAGATAATAGTTGTCTTCCATTTCCTCCTGTGGGGAAAACCACTGGACAATGCCCAGGGTGTAGACCGATTTCCCGGAAGCACGGGATTTCTTTTTATAATTTAAGGCATGTGCCGTATCCAATACTTTCTGCCGTGTCTCGGGAGAAACGTTCAATGTATTGTCATTATTTAAGATTCTCGAAACAGTGGCAGAAGAAACGCCTGCTGACACTGCAATGTCCTTGATAGTTGCCATAGATACCTCCAAGCTGTTATTACTATAGATAAAATTGTAGAATTATGTATTTAAACAAAATTAAGTATAGCAAAAATATGGAAAAAAGAAAACAGTTTTTTAGTAAATTTACTAAATTTGATATAACAGTGCGAATGGCGTGGATGGAACTGTTACAAATAAAAGTTCTGCATTATCTTTACTAAATAGATTGACGATTTACTAAATAACATTTATAATAACTTTATATGGAAGTGGAAAATGGAGGAAGACGGAGGGTATTGCAATGAATACAAAGAAGTTGGCAGAGGAGTTAAAATCACAGGGATACCAGGAGCGGCTGCAGGAAATCTATGTGGATACAGGAGTCCTTGCTTATCAGACAGAGCGCTATGGTCGGGCAATTCAGAAGTTTGAGGAGCTTTATGGGGAACAGGATGCGGAAATTTACAGTGCGCCGGGCAGAAGCGAGGTAGGTGGAAACCATACGGACCATCAGCATGGTGAGGTTCTGGCAGCTTCCATCAATCTGGATGCGATTGCCGTGGTGAGCAGGACAGAGGAGAAGATCATTCGGCTTTTGTCGGACGGTTATCCCATGATTACCGTGGATTTAAGTGATTTGAAAATGAGAAAAGGCGAGGAGGGGACGTCTGCAGGCCTGATTCGGGGTATGGCACATGGGCTGCAGGAAAATGGTCATAAAATTGGCGGATTCCAGGCGTTTGTTACCAGCGATGTACTGAATGGTGCGGGAATGTCCAGTTCTGCCGCTTTTGAAGTGCTGGTGGGGACAATCCTTTCTGGCCTGTACAATGATATGGGTATCAGCCCGGTAGAGATTGCGCAGGTGGCGCAGTATTCCGAGAATGTATATTTTGGAAAGCCCTGTGGATTGATGGACCAGATGGCCTGTTCTGTGGGAGGGCTGATCCATATTGATTTCGCGGACCCGCAGAAGCCTGTCGTGGAAAAAGTGGATGTGGATTTCAGCGCGTACCGCCACAGCCTGTGTATCACAGATACCAAGGGTTCCCATGCAGATCTGACAGACGATTACGCCTTGATTCCGCAGGAGATGAAGCAGGTTGCAGATTTCTTTGGCAAGGAATTCCTGCGGGAAGTAAATCCAGAGGATTTCTATAAAAATATGGCGAAAATCCGTGAGAAGTGCGGTGACAGGCCGGTTTTGCGCGCACTGCATTTCTTTGAGGAAGAAAAACGCGTGGAGCTTGAGGTAGCCGCGCTGCAGACTGGAAACTTCCAGGGATTTTTGGCGAATGTCCAGAAATCCGGGGATTCCTCCTTTAAATTCCTGCAGAATATTTATAGCAATAAAGACGTGCAGAATCAGAGCGTATCCATTGGGCTTGCCGTCAGTGACAGCATCCTGTCAGGACATGGCACAAGCCGTGTGCATGGCGGCGGATTTGCCGGGACTATTCAGGCATTTGTGGCAGATGATTTTGTGGAGACTTACCGTGAAACATTGGACGGCGTATATGGGGAAGGTTCCTGCCATGTACTGAAAGTAAGGCCGTTTGGAGGTATAAAAGTCAAATAAGTAAAATGACAAAATGACCTGAGGGGGGACCCAACGAAGTTGGGGAGGATTTAACATGAGGAGGGACCCAACGAAGTTGGGAGGAGTCCTGATGTTGTGCCCTGAGGTCTTGTGGGTGGAAGGATAAATGTAAAATAATCTGAGGAGGGAAGACAATGATATACGAAGCAATCAAGAAATTAGTGTGCTATGGACTGGAGAATAAGCTGATTTCCCAGGAAGACGTAGTATTTACAACCAACCAACTGCTGGAAACATTGCAGATTGAGGAATATGAGGAACCGGAAGATACATACGAACATGTTGCGCTAGAGCCGGTACTGAAAGAATTATTGGATTACGCTTATGAGAATGGCGTTTTGGAAGAAAACGGCGTGGTGTACCGCGACCTTTTTGATACGAAGCTGATGGCTAAACTGATGCCGCGTCCCAGTGAAGTGATTGGTAAATTCTGGCAGATTTATAAGGAGAAAGGCGCGAAAGCGGCGACAGATTACTATTACAAACTGAGCAAGGACAGCGATTATATCCGCCGCTACCGCATAGCGAAGGATGTGAAGTGGAAATCGCAGACGCCTTATGGGCAGATGGACATTACCATCAACCTTTCCAAGCCGGAGAAGGACCCCAAGGCGATTGCGGCGGTAAAGAATGCCAAGCAGAGCGGTTATCCCAAATGTCTGCTCTGTGTGGAGAATGAGGGCTATGCCGGGCGTATCAACCATCCGGCGAGGCAGAACCACAGGATTATCCCGGTAACTATCCAGAACAGCCGTTGGGGATTCCAGTATTCCCCTTATGTATATTACAATGAGCATTGCATTGTGTTTAATTTCCAGCACATTCCGATGAAAATAGAGCATGGCACATTCTGCAAATTGTTTGATTTCGTGAAACAGTTTCCGCATTATATTGTTGGTTCCAATGCAGACCTGCCGATTGTGGGCGGCTCCATTTTAAGCCATGACCATTTCAGATCGGAAGAGCGTCGTGTAGGGAAAGAGTGT
Source organism: uncultured Lachnospiraceae bacterium (assembly GCA_947565885.1). Taxonomy (GTDB): domain Bacteria; phylum Bacillota; class Clostridia; order Lachnospirales; family Lachnospiraceae; genus Petralouisia. The sequence goes on along the minus strand of CANOHX010000022.1, from coordinate 14 downwards.
AGATCTCGGTGGTC
>CANOHX010000021.1 GCA_947565885.1 uncultured Lachnospiraceae bacterium | reverse complement strand
GTAAAACCAGGGGTATCAGGAAACGTGTCGGCAAGACGCTGATGTAGATCGCTATAAAGAAGAGAAAGCAAACCGCAAGAAGACATTGAAGAAACAGAAATTCATGCATACTGTTTACACAATCTGCGGTTCGGCGATATGCCTGGTACTGGTAGGCTGGATTGGCTATTCCGCTTACGGATACTTCCGTACGGGGGACAAGGAGGCTGCCGCTTCCCGCACAGAGGTAAATGTAGATGCCCTGAACGATTACCTGAATACGCTGCAGACGGCGGACAGCGCAGAATAAGTTAAATCAATATTCCTTTAGAATTGCAAAGGGCAGCCGATAGAGGCTGCCCTTTTTACCTAATATTCTGTTATTTTAATGGCTGTGTCAATGGCACATAAACTCCTGCAGCGCACCCCTCACATTTTCCCAGTCATCCTCATGTCCAACCCTCAACGTCAACGGTTTTGACAAATCCACGCTGAAAATTCCCAGGATTGATTTTGCATCGATGACATACCTTCCCGCAAGAATATCGAAATCGCCGTCAAATGCAGAGATAAGGCTGACAAATCTCTTTACTTTATCAATGGTATCTAATTCAATCGTCATTTCCCGCATCAGCTGTTCTCCTTTCTGAAACTTTCGATTTCTGAAACGGACGGCATCACCCGCAGCGCCCCTTTCCTTGTCGTCACCAGGCAGGCTGCTGCATTGGCAAAGGACAGCATTTCCTGCAAGACCTCCTGTGTAAATCCCTCCAGACCATACCGTAAGACAAAATGCAGCATACATCCGCAGAATGTATCCCCTGCCCCCGTGGTCTCAACTGTTTCCTCTGAGAGAAATGGGTTTCCCACGACAATGTTTCCGCGGTAAAAAGCTTTGCTGCCATCTTTGCCCATGGTAGCGCAGACAAGCGGGATATGGTACTCTTCCAGCAGCTGCAGCACGCCTTTTTCAATATCCTCCTGCCCGGTCATAAATTCTATTTCATTATCCGATATCTTTAAGATATCGCACTGAGACAGGCCATACTGTATCTTTGCTTTCGCTTTCTGCAAGTCCTTCCACAGCGGCGGCCTTAAATTAGGGTCAAACGATACCAAGGCTCCGCTTTCTTTCGCTGTCTCAATCGCATACTTCGTTGCCGCCTCCGACCTTTCCGAAGTCATGGAAAGGCTGCCAAAATGAAATATCTTCGCAGACTGCACAAGTTTCTGGGACACTTCTTCTTTTCCCAACATCATATCTGCTCCAGGATTGCGGTAAAAAGAAAAATCCCTGTCCCCATCCGGCTTGGTGTGCACAAACGCAAGCGTTGTTGGCACTTCTTCATCAAACCGCAGGCCATCTGTACAGATTCCCTGCTCCCGAACCGCAGACGCCAGCAATTCCCCGAAAGAATCTTTGCCAACCTTGCCGATAAACGCCGTGGAATGCCCCAGCTTCTGCAGACAGGAAAGCACATTGCAGGGCGCGCCGCCCGGATTGGCTTCAAACAGATGGTTTCCCTGGCTGCTGACGCCATTGTCCGTAAAATCAATCAACAATTCCCCTAATGCAACGACATCCATAAATACTCCTTTCACAAACCAATATCATATTTCTCCATATTAACCACCGCACTTCCATCACAAGCAAGCCGTATCTCCTGCGCCTCAAGCGGAGTATCAATCGCAGCGCTGAGCGCCATTTCCCCATCATTCACAAACAGTTCCACTGAATTTCTGTCCATAACGAACCGCAGCTTCAGACTCTCCCCAGAACTGGCAATCCTTGCGCGCCGAATACAGGCAATATCCCTTGCCACGCCGGAATAGGTACGGTCAGCTTCTATGATACCCTTATCTTTAAAGATTGTAAACCTCGTAAAATATTCTTGATTTGCCGCCACATCAACCGAAAACTCCCGAAAACTGCCAGACAAAATTTCTACCGTGAAATCCACTATCCTGCCAGAAATTCCCTCAAACTGCCTCTCGCCCTCTATCTGCTCATTCCTATAGGAAACTTTATTTTTCCAGTAACGTTCCAGTTCCCGGACTGGCGTCTGTATCAGCCTGCCGTTTTTGACGGCAAGCTCCCGCGGCAGCGTCATCATCCCTTTCCATTTCTGCCCCTCTGGGATAAAGGGGTTATCCCATGACTGCATCCAGGCGATTAGCACTCGCCTTCCATCCGGCAGGCATGTGGTCTGCGGGGCATAAAAGTCCAGCCCATAATCCAAAGAAACAGGTTTCCCTTTGGTAAATATCTTCCGCTCCTTGTCGTAACTGCCAAGAAAATAAACCGCATTGTTGCCATTATGGAATTCAAATCCCTTTGCTTTCATGTCCTGCGGTGAACATATCAGGACGTCTGTGCCGTCCAGCGAAAAGAAGTCTGGACACTCCCACATACTGCCAATCTCGCCGCCGCTATGCGCCAATACCCCTTCGTATTTCCAATTGTATAAATCCATACTGGAAAACAGTACCACCTGCCCATTGCCATGTTCGTCTCGGCTGCCTACCACCAGATAATAACAATCTCCATCTTTCCAGATTTTGGGGTCCCGGAAATCTCTGCGGCTGAATCCCTCCGGCAGCATCTCACCCGTGACAACCGGGTTATCCGCCGTTTTCCGGTATTCAGAGCCATCGCCAATTGCAATGCACTGGTTCTGCCGCTCCTGCCCTTTATCTATGGCGACTCCCGTATATAGGAGCACATGTCCCTTTGCCGTCTCTATGGCGCTGCCCGAAAAACAGCCATCCTTATCATATTCTTTATCCGGCGCCAGAGCCGCCTTGCATTCCTGCCAGTGAACCATATCCCCGGTCACCTGATGTCCCCAATGCATCGGTCCCCACTTCGTATCATAGGGATAATACTGGTAGAACAGATGTACCTTCCCCTGATACACCGAAAAACCATTGGGGTCGTTCATCCAGCCAACCGTTGGCGTCACATGGAATACAGGCCTTTCCTTGACCGAGATACGGTTTTCTTCCTCATACTGCCTTGCTTTTTCCAATAAATCCATCCCTAACCCTGCCTTTCCGTTTCCTTTATGTTTCTACTTCTATTGCCAGTTCCGTTTTCTCTATGTTTATGCTTCTATTGCCAGCTCCGTTTTCTCTATGCTTCTGCTTCTATTGCCAGTTCCGTTTCCACATCAAAGAAATGCATCTTGTGGGGCATAAACACGAAATCAATTTCATCCCCGACCTGGCTGACTTCATATTTTGATACCCTGGCAACGCTTGTAATGCCACCGAACTGAAAATACAGATTATTTTCATTTCCCATAATCTCCGTATTGTCAATCACTGCTTTCTGCCTGCTATCAGCGTAAACTTCCATGTTTGAGGAATCCAGCTTAATGTCCTCCCCGCGGATACCCATGATTACCTGCCCATATCCACGCAGTTTGCCTTTCACGGCGTCCGGCAGCTTCATCTTCTTCCCATCGGAAAATACAATGCCTTCCCCATCCACCTTAACGTCATAGAAATTCATCTGGGGGGAGCCGATAAACCCAGCCACAAATTTATTGATGGGATGCTCATATAATTCCATGGGCCTGCCGACCTGCTGGACAACGCCGTCTTTCATAATGACAATGCGGTCTGCCATCGTCATCGCCTCCACCTGGTCATGGGTAACATAAATCGTCGTGCTCCCCAGGCTGCGGTGAAGTTTGCTGATTTCATTCCTCATGCTGACCCGCAGCTTGGCGTCCAGATTGGAGAGAGGCTCATCCATGAGGAATAATTTCTGGTTCTTGACTATCGCCCTGCCGAGAGCGACTCTCTGCCTCTGCCCGCCTGAAAGGTTTTTGGGCTTTCTGTAACGGTACTCCGCAAGCCCCAGAATATCCACTGCCCAGTCTACTTTCCTCTGAATCTCGGCAGCCGGGACTTTCATATTCTTCAGACCGTAAGAAATGTTTTTTTCCACCGTCATATGCGGATATAAGGCATAATTCTGGAATACCATGGAAATCCCGCGGTCTGCCGGGGCAGTCTCATTCATACGGCTGCCGCCAATCAGCAAATCCCCTGACGTTATATCTTCAAACCCCGCAATCATGCGCAGCGTGGTTGATTTCCCGCACCCAGACGGTCCCACAAAAGCAATAAACTCCTTTTCTTCAATTTGCAAATTAAAATCCGTTACGGAATTCTTATCATTTCCCTTATATTTTTTACAGATATTTTTCAATTCTACATAACTCATGCTTTAGCCCTCCTTTGAACCTGTTGAGATAACGCCTTCTACAATCTGCTTGGAGAAGAACGAATAGATGATAATAACCGGAATTGTAACCATGGTAATCACTGCCAGCGTCTGCCCCGTCGTCGTATTGTCATTTGACGTAATGGCATTCAACCCAATCTGTGCCGTCAGCAAATCGCCGGAAGTAAATACCAGAGACGGCCACAGGTAATCATTCCATACATTCAGAAACGTAAACACGCTGACCGTGGCAACCACGCTCTTTGACATCGGCAGCACCATCGTAAAGAAGTATTTCAGCGGTCCGCAATGGTCAAGCTGCGCCGCCTCATACACATCATCCGGAAGGCTGACAAAAACCTGCCGGAACAAAAAGATATTGAAAGGATTCACAATCATCGGCAGTATGTAGCCAAGTACGGTATTCAAAAGCCCCAGTTTGGCAACAATCAGGAAATGGATGGTGATAATCGTCTCCATAGGCACAATCATCAAGAGCATAATAATCATCAGCCAGCGTTCCCGGAACGGAAACTTGATTTTCGCCAGCGCATACCCGGCAAGGCCGTTTACAACCACTCCCAGAACAATCAAGATGGCGGCATAAAATAATGTATTGCACATATATTTGACAAAATTTGTATTTGTCAATACCGTAATGTAATTTTCCAGGAAGCTGCCATTAAGCGCAGGCGGTACAAACGCCCGCAGAGAATTCATATCCGCTGTGATTGCCGCATCCGGTTTAAAAGAATTGGCCAGCATCCATATGACCGGAAAGAGGAAAAACAGCGATGCAATCAGCAGCACAATTGTCAATATCCAATTATTTCTTTTTTGTTTTTTCGTTACCATGCTTCTCCTCCTTGTCTCTTGTCAGAATGGTCTGAATGACTGTCAATACCATTACAAAAAATGCAAAAGTAATTGCCATTGTAGACGCCAGGCCGATTTCCCAGTTTACCGTACCTGTCTCATAAATATCATACACAACCGTATAGGTGGAATGCGAAGGTCCGCCTCCGGTCATTACCATGGGCTGGACAAGCATTCGGAATGCCCCGATTGTGATGGTGATAAACACAAAGATACACAGCGGCTTTAACTCCGGCAGCGTAATGTCTTTAAATTTCTGCCATGGCGTCGCATGGTCCATTTCCGCCGCCTCATAAAGCGCGGGATTGATTGCCTGGATGCCGCCGAGGAAGATAATCATCTGGTACCCCACTCCCTGCCATGCGCTCATCACCGCAATGGACGGCAATGCCTGGCTGGCGCTGTTGATAAAGGGCTGCGCTGAGATTCCCAGTACGCCCAGCACGGAATTCAAAATGCCTTCCGGGCTGTAAATCTGAATCCACAAGGTAGATACCACGGCAAGGGACATGACAACCGGCACAAAAAATGCGACTTTGAAGTATTTCTTACAATGGCTCACCTTGTTAATCAGCAGCGCAAGCCCCAATGCCCCAAGCCCCTGCAAAGGGACAATAATCACTACAAATTTCACGGTGTTAAAAAATGCCTGCCTGAAATCTTCATCCTTAAATATCTGGATATAATTTTCCAGCCCTGTAAAATGGGTCAGCCTGGGGTTCAGTGCAAAGAAGTCCGTAAAACTGAACACCAGAGTCAATACCATCGGCAAAAACAGAAAGATTGTCAGCAGCACTAATGCCGGTCCAAAAAAAGCCATTCCCATAAGCGATTCTGATTTTCTTCTTCTCATCACTCCACCTTATAACGCTTTAACTTTGCGTCAATCCTTTCTATTGATTTATCCAATTCTTTCTGCGGCTCTTTTCCCGTCAGAACCACATTTTCCAACACTTCCTGCACAGAAGCGCTGACCTGCGGATAAACAGGCGTCTTAGACCTGGGATGCCCATAATTTTTCAACTGATGGTACAGCGCTTTGTAATTTTCATCCTCCTCAAACAGCGGGCTGCTGTCAAACGCTTCGTATGTAGAGGGAAAATTCCTGCTCTTTTCCCAAAGGCGTTTTCCGCTTTCCACACCGCTCATATGCTGGACCAATTTGGTCGCTCCTTCAATATGCTCGGTTTTCGAGGATGCCACAAACGCCCAGGAGCCCGTCGGCGTATACCGTTGCCCTTTCCATTTATCAGAGACGACATAAGGCGCCACGCCAAGGTCTACCTCTGGATAATTGGCATAGATTGTATTCACTTCCCACGCTCCATCGAACTTGAAAGCTGCCCTGCCGCTCTCAAATAAATCTGTAATCTGCACCGGGGACATATAACCCCGGTTTAAAATTTCTTTAAAGTAATCTAAGGTCTCAAGGTTTTCCTGCGAATTAAAAATCCCCTGTACATTCAGCCCACCATCATCCACAAAGTCCCCTCCATTTGACCAGAAAAATGGAGCGTAATAGTAGATGGTCGCCTCCCCTGTGGGAAAGGTCATATCTATGGCATAGCCATCTCTTTGGTCTGTCACCGCTTTTACCTTTTCAAGAACTTCAAGGAATTCGGTCCACGTCCAGGGATGGTCTGCGTCCGGTACCTCGACTCCCGCCTCTTTCAAGATATCCTTGTTATAATAGAGCCCCACGCTGGATTCCATCGCCCCCAACGCATACAGCTTCTCATCATACGTCCCCTGTTCGATGATAGATTCCAAATACACGCTTTTTTCTTCCGCCGACAGTTCCGCCAAAGGCCTGATAATCCCATTCTCTGCATAAGCCGCAATGTTCGGTCCGTCCACAGTCAATACATCCGGCAGATTGCCAGACATGACCGAAGCGTTAATCTTATCAGAATAACCCCCGCCGCTGTCGTTTCTTGGAATAAATTCAATATCGGCAAAATATGTACCATCGTAAGCTTCATTAAACGATTCCACCGCTTCCTTATAGCACTGTCCTTCCTCCGTCTCCTCAATGGAATGGACCCAGATGGACAGGTACTGTTCCCCTTCGTCATATCCTGCAACCTCACCTGGCGCAGGCTGCTTGGAGCCACATCCTGCCAACACGACCGCCGCTAACAGAGGGACCGCCCACAAAACACCCTTTTGCTTCATCCTCATAGCTCTCTCCTTTCTCTGAATCATATCTTCTTCCCCTTTCCTTTTTATTTCTCCCTTTCTTCGTAACCAGTTATGTAACTGGTTAAGTAACCGGTAACTTTATGTGTATAATACACCCATTTGTCCTTTTTGTCAATATATTTTTACCTTAAAATGACCGGTTACTTTACCAGTTATATTTTGATTGATTTTGCCCGGTTCCGTTGCTATAATAAAAATGTATTTCACAAACCTTTGATATCCACTGACAATCATATTTCAAGAGAACGGAGCAGCATATGAATTCAAAAAAAGTGACATTTGCAGACATTGCAGAATATACGAACTTCTCAAAGACGACAATTTCCAGATATTTTAACAACCCGGATTCCCTGACTATAGAAAACCAGCAAAAAATTGCCCGCGCCCTAGAAGAACTTGGCTATCAGGAAAACAAGCTGGCAAAGGTTCTTGCAAACGGCAAGAGCGAATTTATCGGCATCATCGTCCCCAACTTATATCTTCATTATTATGCGGAAATGCTGAATCAGATTCTGTCCACCTACAGACAGCATAATTACAAATTCCTGGTATTCGTCGGCGACAAAGATAAATCAACGGAGCAGAATTATATCAACGAACTGCTCGCCTACAAGATAGAGGGGCTCATTGTCCTCAGCCACACGCTGACCTCCGAAGAACTGGCGGCTTACCATGTGCCCATCGTCACAATAGAGCGGGAATCTGAACATGTGTGCGGCGTAAGCACAGACAATTACATGGGAGGCGTCCAGGCTACCAGCCTGCTTATCAAGAACCATTGTTCCAAACTCATCCACATCAATTCCCATACGCCCGCACACATTCCGGCATACGGCAGAATCAGGGGATTTGAGGATACCTGCAAAACAAACCATATCCCATATGAAATCATTACCGCCGACTTCGGCGATTCCTATGCCAGCACAGTGGAACAGATACAACACATTTTTCAGCAGGTTGAGCAGATGGACGGCGAAAAAAAGGGTGTCTTCCTCTCCAATGATACTTACGCCAATATTTTCCTCAACAGCGTCATCCGAAAATATGGCGCTTTCCCTGCCAATTACCGCCTTGTAGGCTTCGACGATTCCCCCATCGCCAGAGAAGCCATTTACCCTATTACCACCGTCGGGCAGCAAATTGAAAAAATGGTGCAGAACGCGATGGAATTATTGATATTACAGATGGACGAAATGAAAAAAAGGGTCCCCACACCACTGCGGGAACCCATCCACAGGCAGGTTACGCCCATTTTAATCCGACGCGATACCACGGATTAAGGCATACCCTGTCTATGGTTTTCCTTTCATAAATCTTTCTGATCCTATCAGAACACCTGCCTTATTTAAGCTGAATCATGCAGGTTCTTATTTAGGCTGAATGCGCGCATGAAGCCTCTGTATTGCATGGATTTCCCCATTGCCTTTCTTCTGCACCTGCAGGATGCCCTCAGCGGTCGCCTTAGCTGCTGCAATCGTCGTCATATAGGGAACCTTGCCCTTGATGGCGGCTTTGCGCAGGTAGCTGTCATCATGCTTGCTGTCCTCCCCTACCGGAGAATTGATAATCAAATCGATATTGCCGTTCGTAATCAGATCCAGCAGGTTCGGTCTGCCCTCATGCAGCTTCTTTACAAGCTCCGCTTCAATTCCTGCCTCCCGCAATAACTTGCAGGTATTTCCCGTAGCAAGAATCTTAAATCCGGCTTCCTGGAAGTCCTTGCCCACTTCGACAACCTCCGCCTTATCCTTGCGGTTGACGCTGATTAAGACTGTACCCTTGAGCGGCAGCCTGGTCTGGGTTGCCTCCTGCGCCTTAAAGAACGCCTCGCCAGCAGTTTTTGCCAGCCCCAGGACCTCGCCGGTAGAACGCATTTCCGGTCCCAGGACAGGATCAACCTCCTGGAACATATTAAACGGAAATACCGCTTCCTTCACACCGTAGTAAGGGATATCCTGCTCTTTCAAGCCGGGCACTGGTGAGGGATTGCCGGTCAGCTCGGAAGTAATAATCTCTGTCGCCAGCGGAACCATGCGGATATTGCAGACTTTCGATACCAAAGGAACCGTCCTGGACGCCCTTGGATTCGCCTCCAGCACATATACTTTATCATTTTCAATCGCATACTGCATATTCATCAGGCCGCGTACGTGCATCTCCTCCGCAATCTTCCTGGTATACTCCTTGATTGTCGCCACATTCTCCTCAGAAATATGCTTCGAGGGGATAATACAGGCAGAATCGCCAGAGTGGACCCCTGCAAGCTCTATATGTTCCATGACCGCCGGCACAAATGCATGCGTACCGTCGCTAATCGCGTCTGCCTCGCATTCCAGCGCATGGTTGAGGAAACGGTCTATCAAAATCGGACGGTCCGGCGTCACACCGATTGCCGCCTCCATATAAGAGACAAGATTCTTATCATTATACACAACTTCCATGCCGCGTCCGCCCAACACATAGGAGGGGCGCACCATCACCGGGAAGCCTATCTTATGGGCAATCTCCAAAGCCTCGTCCACAGTGACCGCCATGCCGGATTCCGGCATGGGAATTTCCAGCTTGTCCATCATGGCGCGGAACAAATCTCTGTCCTCTGCCAAATCAATCACAGACGGCGCCGTACCAAGAATCTTCACGCCGTTTTTCTCCAAATCTGCCGCCAGGTTCAGCGGCGTCTGTCCGCCAAACTGGGCAATCACGCCCACCGGCTGCTCTTTCTTATAGATGCTCAGCACATCTTCCAGCGTCAGCGGCTCAAAATACAGCTTATCTGAAGTATCGTAATCCGTAGACACCGTCTCCGGGTTGCAGTTGACAATGATTGTCTCAAAGCCCAGCTTCTTCAATGCCAGTGAGGCATGCACACAGCAGTAGTCAAATTCAATGCCCTGACCGATACGGTTCGGACCGCCGCCGAGAATCATAATCTTTGGCTTATCGCAGCGTATGGGGTTGCTGTCCGGCGCATTGTACGTGGAATAGTAATAAGCGCTGTCCTTGGTGCCGCTCACGTGCACGCCCTCCCAGGCTTCCTCCACGCCCAGCCCGATGCGCCTTTCGCGGATTTCCTGTTCCGGCACATCCAGTAAAATACTCAGGTATTTGTCAGAAAAACCATCTTTCTTGGCTTTTATCAGCAGCTCATCCCCGAAAGTCCCGCCTTTCGCTGCCAGAATCTCCTGTTCCTCCTCGGCCAGTTCTTTCATCTGCTCAATAAACCATGTCTTCACGTGGGTAATCTCGTGCAATTCCTCTACTGTCGCGCCTTTCTTCAACGCCTCATACATGGCAAAATGACGCTCGCTGGACGGCGTCAAAAGCAGCTGCAGCAGCTGTTCCTTGGACATTTCTTCCAGCTTGGGCACCTGCCCTAAGCCATAGCGTCCGGTTTCCAGAGAACGGATGGCTTTCTGGAACGCTTCTTTATAATTCTTGCCGATGCTCATGACCTCGCCGACCGCGCGCATCTGCGTACCCAGCTTGTCCTCCACGCCCTTGAATTTCTCAAATGCCCAGCGGGCAAATTTAATCACCACATAATCGCCGTCCGGCACATATTTATCCAAGGTGCCATATTTCCCACAGGGGATATCCTTAAGCGTCAGCCCAGCAGCCAGCATAGCGCTGACTAAAGCAATCGGGAAGCCAGTCGCCTTGGAGGCGAGCGCCGAAGACCTTGAAGTCCTGGGATTGATTTCTATGACAATGATGCGGTCGCTGACCGGGTCATGGGCAAACTGCACATTCGTTCCGCCGATGACCTGCACGGATTCTACAATGCGGTATGCCTGTTCCTGCAGCCGCTTCTGCAATTCCTCAGAAATCGTCAGCATAGGCGCAGCGCAGAAAGAATCTCCCGTGTGAACACCCATGGGATCGATATTCTCAATAAAGCAGACGGTAATCATATTGCCTTCACTGTCGCGCACTACCTCCAGTTCCAGCTCTTCCCATCCCAGGATGGATTCCTCCACCAGAACCTGTCCTACCAGACTGGCTTGCAAGCCCCTTGCACAGACAAGGCGCAGCTCATCTTTATTGTATACCAGGCCGCCGCCGGCACCGCCCATCGTATAGGCAGGGCGCAGCACTACCGGATAGCCGAGCCTGTCGGCAATCTGCAATGCCTCGTCCACTGAATATGCCACCTCGCTGCGCGCCATCTCAATGCCCAGCGCATCCATTGCATTTTTAAACTCAATGCGGTCTTCACCGCGCTCAATGGCATCTACCTGCACGCCAATTACTTTGACCTGATACTTGTCCAAAATCCCTGCACTGGCAAGCTCTGCACAGAGGTTAAGCCCGGACTGCCCGCCCAGGTTCGGCAGCAGCGCATCAGGACGTTCCTTGGCGATAATCTGTTCCAAACGCTCTTTATTCAGCGGCTCAATATAGGTGACGTCCGCCATTTCCGGGTCCGTCATGATTGTAGCGGGATTGGAATTCACCAACACAATCTCGTACCCGAGCTGCCTCAGCGCCTTGCAGGCCTGGGTGCCGGAATAGTCAAACTCGCAGGCCTGACCGATAATGATGGGTCCCGAGCCTATAATCAATACTTTATGAATGTCAGTTCTCTGTGGCATATAATATCCTCCTAGTTGCTATAAAATCTATGTAGCTCGCAGCCTTAATAACTGCGGATTTACCGTATCAGCCCCGATACAAGGCAGCGGATTTCGCTTTATGCCATATTATACCACAACTTAGGATGATTTACAAATACAGAAATAATTGGGGGGAACGCGTCTCCCAGCGTTCCCCCCACAATCACATGGTTGCTTTTACATCTTAAGCCCTGCTTGCTTCAGCTTCTTTTTCAATGCCTTTTTCTGCTTTGACCCCATCTTTTTCGGAAAGGAAACACGGACCTTTTTGGCGGTCTTTCCAAACGCCTTTCCTTGAACGGCATTGATTTTCAGCCCTTTTATCCGAACAGATGATAATTTCCGGCAGTTATAAAAACTCTTCTTGCCAATTTTCTTCACATGGCTGCCAATGGTCACGGTTTTCAGTTTGGAGAAACCTTGAAATGCCTGGCTGCCGATTTCCGTAACGCTGCATTTTATGCCGTTTATGTTGACCGTTGCCGGTATGGCAAGGGACTTGTCATTTTTCTTCTTGCCCTTTACTACTTTCACAGTTTTCTTGGAAACGCTCGTCACACGGTACACAAGCCCTTTTTTCGTGTCTGTGTAGTTTTGCCCATCCTTGAGCGTTTTCGTTTTTGTTCCTGTTTCTGTTTTGTCCTGTTTTTCTTTGGGAACCGCCACAAGAGCAGCTTTCGCCGTAACCAGCCTGCTATACGCCGCGTCCACTTCATTTTGCGTTGCGTTTGCATTTTCGTATACTTTCTGCGCCTCATCCCTTACTTTTATGAGATAAGCTGCAGATTCTTCTGTATATTCGGATAAGGCCAGCACATTTACGCCATCCAGCAACGCTTTTAATGCACGTTTGTCCGCAGCGCGGACGAGTCCATCATAGGCACACTTTAACTCCTCCAAGCGCAGATACAGCTCCTCTTCCGTGATATTCTCTGGCAAATCTTTCAGTTTTGCCGCCTCTTTCCAGTATGCCTGCCAGCTTGTCGGAGTGTATCTGTCTTTTGCCGCCTCTTCCACCAGATAGGGCGCAGATATCCTCACCCAAGCCTGCGCCATTGTCTCCAACGCTTCCTGCGCATTGTTCAATAGGGCGACTGCCCTTTTTATTTCATCTTCATCTGAGGAATTCTGCAGCACAGCCTCTGCCGCCGTCAATGCCGCCTGATACCTCGCCCAGCTCGTGTCCGTATAATCCTCCCTTGTCAGTTCTTTCTCACACAGGGCTTTTAGCTGCTCACGGCTGTCTGCCGTGATATGCAGATAGAAATATGCCACCGCCTGTCTTTTCGTTCCTTCTGCCTGCTCTTGTGCCGTAAGGGTGACACAGTAATCCCCTTTCGGCAGGCCTGGGCGGATTTCCAGCTGGTGCGTATCTTCATTCCAGGCAATGAAATCATGGTACGCGCGGCTGCCGTCCCCAGAAGTCACTTCTCCCCCGGAAATCATCTCATTTATATTGACTGACACCGCAGTTTCCTGCTCCGTACCTAATATGGCAAAGCTGTCCGTCTCCGTAAACGGATAGTTGTCCGCCAACGTCATTTCCTGCGGTCCGCTGATTGCGAACTGCGCTTCTATCTCCAAGGAGGGCGCCATGGAAGCATCCGCATAGATAAATCCTTCCTGGGCATTTGCGCCTTCCCGGCTGACAAAAAATTCCTCACCCTTTTCCTTGGTATTGACTAAAAGCGTCAGTTCTTTCTGCCCTTTCTTCAACGCCTCATGGACCAGCTTCGTAACGTCTGCTTTCACTTTCACACCCTGAAAGCTGACTCCCGGAGAGATTTCATTGGGAGATTTCCCTGTATCATCCAGTTCATATTCCACGGACTCAGCCACGGCATCGGCTTCTACCGCAAAACGGCTGCTCTGACGCCACGAATTCCATGCTGCCCATGTAGCCGTACCTTCAGACCATTCAAACCCATCCACAGATGCAACCCTCAGCTTGCCGCTCGTCTTTTCTCCTGCGTTGCTGCGTTTACAGATATAAGTCAGGGACAATATGACCTCTTGCACTGCCGGAATCTGCTGTAATTGGAATTTTAATAAAATTAACTTATTTCCGCTCCTGGAAGAAACATTTTTTTCTCCCAACTCACCTGCCGCATCCCGGTTCGCACGTAAAAAGATAGCATCTCCATATACCGTAGAATTTCCTGCATAGGAAGAATCCAGCCATGTATCCTCAGAGGCAGCATAGCTTTTGTCCTCCAATAAGGAGTCCACCCGAATCTCTACTGTATGGCTGACTGCGCTGCCGACATGGTCGCTGACGCTAAAGGTCACGCGATATGTCTGCCCTTCCATTCCTGGCTCCGGCGTCCAGCTAAATTTACCAGTAGTTACATCAAACTGGGCATTTTCGCCCAAACTGCTTAAATCTGGCTTTGCAAACGTCACCTTGTCCCCCAAATCTTCGTCGCTTGCCTTTACATAGAAAACTATCGGCTTCCCCGGCAATGCATGGACGATATTGGAGGGGCTTTGGAATACCGGCAAGTGATTCCTCTCCTGCGGTGCACGAATCCTTAAGCGAAAGGCAAACTGTTGCGTACGTCCACCATCCTCCTCCCTGGCTTCTAACACCATATCATATATGCCTTCTTTCAGCCCGGAAGCAATCTCAATCTGCCGCTCCTCCTGATTCCAACTGGCTTTTCCTGCACCCATATTTCCCCTCAGCGTAAACTTGGGGTTTTTCATGCCGCCGGTAACAGAGAAACTGCCCGTCCCCGTTGCTGCATATCCTTCTGTCAGCGCCAGTTCTTGCGGACCGACAATCGCCAACTGCGCATTTTGGGAATCTTCAACGCATAAGCTGACCGCCTCTGCCATCATACGTCCCTTATGGTCTTTCGCTGAAATAATAATCTCGTACGTTTCTCCAATCTGCGCCAAATCAGGATTCCATTTTAATTTTCCATTTGTCTCGTCAAATACAGCAGGATTTCCTGCGATTTCCAGTTGTTCCAGACCTTCTGCCTGATAGGACTCTGCATCTTTCAGATGGCTGTAATACACAAAAGGCTGTCCTGCATATGCCTGTACCGTCTCGACTGGCCACTCAAACGATACAACCTCACTGTCCCACCAGCCATCCTTTGCCGCCATCGCCTTGACGTCCGTAAATCTGCCCACTTGGAACATATCCTGATACCGCTCAGACTTATACCTCGCTACGGAAGGGATCCCTCCATCCATTGTATAATAAACATCGGCGCCCTGCTCCTGCCCTATTGTCACGGTACCATAATTGTCAATAGAAATCTGCGGAGCCGCCGTCTGTCCTTCCGGCGTATGCACAATCCCTATATCCTGTTCACCCGCTCCTGAATCCCTGGAGGCAGAGGGAAGATATCCCGCCCATTGGTCCTCCGGCACATGATGTTCCGCCTGTCCTTGCCCTCCGGTCTCTAATTCCAGCAGCTTTTCCTCGCTGCGGTTAAAAAAGAGATACTGCACTGTGTTATCATCGCCATCATTCCATGTCAAATCCACGCAATACCAGATATCATTGACACGCAGCATATTCCACTCATGCGTCTCGCTGGTCACCGCAATGCAGTCGATGCCCACCGCATTGCACAGCAGCTGCATCGCCTGCGAATAACCGGCGCACACTGTCTTGTCCGTAAGGAATACGCTGTAAATCGTTTGGTTGCGCATCGCATTTTCATCTGACAGATCGTAATCGTACACTACCCGCTCGCAAATCAGGTCATGCGCAGCCTTTTCCTTGTCCAGTTCCGTCTCCTCTTTCTCAATCTGGGCAACACTCTCATCAATAATCTTCTTCATCTCTTTCGTCGCTTCCGCACGGGTCTGTCCATTCTTCACCCTCTCATCAAATTGGATTGCAAACGCCCCGCTTGTGGGCGTCTCCTCCTGAAGAGAATAGCCGGGCATAAGAAAATAATACTGCGGATTGGACAAAAGGAAAAAACTGACAATTTTCCTTGCCTCTTCCACATCCATCCCCTCATAGCTCACAAACTCCGTCCCATACCATGACCAGTAGTTACTCGCATTCTTCTTGCTGCCCAGATAGCCCATGCCCATGGCGTCTAAGGTATCCCAAAATTCCTTTTGCTCCTCCCCAAGCTGGTTATAAATAAATTTCGTGCCATACTGTGCCCAGGCAGAGGCGTTTTCCATCTCTTCCCGGCTGAAATCCCCGGCTGAATACTGATTTTTCTCAAGGCAATTTTCAGCCTCGGCCTCCGGCAACTCCAGTTCCACAAGCGGACATAACCCACAGCGTTCCTGCACGCTCCTAAGAACCTCTTCCGATGCCGCCCGCTCTGCCGACACATCCATGCCAACGCCGGTAACCATCAGGACCACGGCCATGCCAAATGCCAATATCCGTTTTCTCATTGTGCATTCCTTTCTAAACCTAAAATTTCCTGCCCTTAAACAAGGGCAGGAAAATCAAATAAATATTATCTTATGCCAATCTACCGGCTACGTTCATAGTAAGGTTCATAAGTAAATCCGGTTGCACCAACCGTCACCAGATATTTCCCTTCAACCTTTGCATTCCTATATTTAATATCAAACTGTACGGTAGCATCTCGCGGAAGCACTACACCGCCTTGTACAAAGAAATAGAATGCTCCATCTGTAAGCGTACTCCCCTCCGAACATAGCAGACCATTAATCAGATAAAATTCCTCTTCGTAATAGTCATAATTTTCCAGTAATACCGAACGCCGACCTATACCAGAACCAGTCAAAATTCCTGTCGCATCACCAGGAACACCCGGATGCCCAATCTCCAAAAGAGCATAGCTTTCTGATTTTTTCACGCTAACTTCAATATGGTAGAAAGGTGATGATGACAATCCAGCATCCGGAAGACTAAAGGAAACGAAATGGGGTAAATCAAGCTTTCCGCACATCGTACAGTAACCGCTCCTATAATCATGCGGAAGAACATCCGATAGCTTTGCTTTACATCTCTTGCAATATGCCCCCGCCTGGCAAGTGGCATCCACTTTATCATGGCCAAGATAGGAACCTCTCGTTGCGCCACAGGTAGTACAGGTTTCAGGCTTAGTACAGGTTGCAGGGACAAATCTATGTACATGCTTAACCGTAACCTTAGCTTTGAGCTTCTTTTTTCCCACTTTAGCCGTAATCGTGGATGTCCCCTTTTTCATTCCCTTAAGGGTCACTTTTGAACTTTTTGCCCCGCTCTTTTTCATGATTTTCACCACTTGGGAATTGCTGGATGACCATTTCACTTTGGCTGTTGGGTTTTTCACTGTTAATGTGATGGTTTTTCCCTCTTTAACAGAAGCTTTCTTCTTATTCAGTTTGGGCGCTGCCGCTTCTGCCTGAATTGGCTCCTGCACAAGACCTGCCACCGGCACTGCAAACATAAAGACCACAGCCAGAATCAATATGCGCCATTTCTTTGCCATTTTACATTCTCTCATAATCATCTCTCCTTTTCTTTTACAAAGTTCCTCAAAAAACTCCGCTGCCAAACCAGATGTCCAAGCTCTTTAATCTATCCCTCCTTCCCAATCTCTTTGGGCATGATAAAAGGGGATATTTATTAGGCTTGTTCAAATCTGCCTATGGTCGCCATAATTTACAATTCCCCTTTATAAAATTTAATAATTTAGATTATATCAGGTTTGTGCAATATATTCAAGAGAAAATGCATTTATAAGGACTGGGACTGTGAAATCAGACATAAATAATCCCTGACAGGATATAATAATATCATCCACAGCCAAGCATTAAATCCAGACAGTTCGCAAAATTTTCACACAATTTTAGCACTCATCTATTGACAGTGCTAACAATTTGTATTATGATATGTTACGAGCAAAGGGAAAATGAAATCAGATTGAGACCTTTTGCTATCACGAAAATTATAATAAAGGAGCGATGATTTATGTTAATGCCAAGTATTTTTACAAGAGATTTATTCGATGACTTTTTTGAACCCCGCTACCATGGTTATGACCGCAATCAGGCTCTGATGAGGACCGACGTAAAAGAGACGGGACAGGGCTATGAACTTTCCATGGACCTTCCAGGCGTGAAAAAAGACGACCTGAAAGCAGAATTGAAGGACGGATACCTGACCGTCAGCGCAACCACCAGGCAGGACAACGATGAGAAAGATTCCGATGGGAAATACATCCGCCGCGAGCGTTATTATGGAACTTTCAACCGCAGTTTCTTTGTAGGTGAAAACGTAACCCAGGATGAGATAAAAGCAAAGTTTGAAAATGGGATACTGACTTTACAGATTCCGAAAAAAGAACCGGCGAAGCTGGTAGATGAGAAAAAATATATTGCGATTGAGGGATAAAACCTGCTATGCAGGTTTTCCCCCCACAATCAGGATTAGCTACCATGCCGATCTCTGCTTCTTAGTTTTTCACAGGCTTTTCCTTTCACGTTCCAGGAACCTTTCATACGCCGGACAAAGAATCCGTTCAAACCTTACCCTTACATACCGTTTATAAAACGGTATCCTTATCGCAATTATCCCCCTGCCTTCAGTACCTATTACATTTCAGGCAAACTGCCCTGTTACCAATACCCATACCGCTTCCTGTATCTGACAAACATACCGGCAGACAGCGCAAGCGCCATCAGCTCCGCCACAGGCGTCGCCAGCCAGATACCGTTCACGCCCCAAATCAAGGGCAGCACAATCATTGTAACCAGCATGAATACGAAAGACCTGGAAAACGCCAGCACTGCCGAAACCACACCGTTTGACAGCGCCGTGAACATTCCGCTGGCAAAGATATTAAATCCGATAAAAAGCAGCGCTATGGTACAGATTTTATTGCCAACCACCGCCAAATCATACACCGGATTGTCCGGGCGGGCAAATACGGACACCAAGGCTTCCGTAAAACAGAACGAAAATGCAGCCGTCAGCACTGAGATAGCGGCAATCACTTTCAGGCTGGACAGCACCAATTTTTTCAGCTTTGCACGGTTCTGTTCCCCATGGTAAAAGCTGAGCATAGGCGCCACCCCATAGGAATAGCCCGTATACAGGGAACTTGCAAACATCAGCACGTACATGATAATTGTCACCGCCGCAACACCATCCTCCCCCACATAATGGAGCAGCGTCCAATTAAACATCATCGTAATTATCCCGGTCACAAGCGCGGTTGCCATTTCCGAACAGCCATTTGTCGCAGCAGAGACAAGGACCTTAAAACGAAACGTCGGCTTCTTAAAATGCAGAAAGCTTTTTCTCCTGCTGAACACAAACAGCCCCACAACCGCCGTCACAGAATAACCCATGCCCGTCGCGATTGCCGCCCCGCTGATTCCCATATGGAATATGGCGATAAATACATAATCCAGCGCTATATTAAGCACGCCGCCCATCACAGAACAGATAAGGGAAAGCGTTGCTTTCTCACTGGCAATCATATAGAGCGTAAAATTATTCATCAGCAGGATAGGAATTGTAAACAGCAGGTAACGACTCAGATATTGCACGCAATAACCTGCCACGTCTGCTGAGAGATTCATGCCGGCGAAAATCCTCTCCATTACCAGGTAGCCAAGCCCGCACATCACTGCCCCGACAAAGACATTTACGAGTATCAGGAACGTAAAATCCTCCTTTGCCTCCTCGCTTTTTTTCTCCCCCATCTTTTTCATAATCACCGCGCTTCCGCCGGTTGCAAGCATTGTAGAGACTGCGGTCACAAGCTGAATGACCGGCGCCGTCAGGTTGATCGCCGACAAAGCGGCTGTACCAATCAGGTTTGAGACGAATAAGCCGTCAACCATCGTGTAAAAAGACATAAATACTGACATGGCAATCGTCGGAATTGCAAATTTCAAAATATTTCCCAGCGTCACTGGCTTGGCATATGCATTTGTATTTTCCATAAATTTTCCATCCTTTCTTTTTCCTATTGTTTTTTCTTTCTCCATATAGTACTATAAACCGTACAGTAACAGTACGGTCAAGGGGGAATTTGAAAATGAATAAAAAAGACAAGCTGCTTACCATCGGGCAATTCGCAGCCATGCACGGCATCAACAAGAAAACCTTAATGTGGTACGATGAAATCGGGCTCTTCCCGCCCGCATGTATCAACCCGGAAAATGGATACCGCTGCTACACCTACCATCAGAGCCCCATCCTCGAAACCATCCTGCTGCTGCGGGAACTGAATGTGTCCATCAGCGAGATTCAGGATTTCATGGAAAACCGCTCCGCCGCCAGCCTGAAATTGCTCTTAGAAGAGAAAATAGACGATTTGGAGCACAGCATCGCACACCTGCAGGCAGTCAAAAAGACTCTCTGCAAA
Organism: uncultured Lachnospiraceae bacterium; assembly: GCA_947565885.1. Lineage (GTDB taxonomy): Bacteria > Bacillota > Clostridia > Lachnospirales > Lachnospiraceae > Petralouisia. Next base: position 3,559 of record CANOHX010000021.1, on the reverse strand, counting down.
CATCATCAGCATATGTCCACGCTGCTGACTATGGATTTATCCCAAATCACCATCGCTGAAAAACAGGAACAATGCCTGATTACCGTAGATATCCACAAAGACACCTCTTTTGAGGAAGCGGTGGAAATGGTTACCGCCGAAACTGAAAAATACCAACTCGGACGGCTGCATGACGCCAACTACGGCTCCATGATTTCTGTTGACAGCTTATACAACGGCAACTTTGAAAATTACAGCAAAATTTTTATAGAAATCCCTTTCCTTACAGCACAGCCTGAGTTTCCTCTTGCAGAGCAATATAAATTTCCAACAGCAAGACCTCACCAACCTGCAGACAATGGGCTGCACATTATGCCGGGCGGCAGATACCTGCGGGCGTTCCATAAGGGCGACTGGGGCAAGCTGCCCCAACGCTACCAGGAAATCCTCGACTACGCAGACAGCCAGGGATTCACGTTATACGGCTTTTCCTATGAGATGGGAATCAACGAGACAGTGATTGACCGAATGGAAGATTATATTGTACAGATTGAAATTCCCCTCCAGAATCAAAAAGTTTATGACATCTAACAGAAAATTTTTCTTTTTCTGTAACGAACCTCTTCCCCAGGGGACTAATCATTTGTAACTGCTTAAAAATATTTGCCAATCCCTGCTGTGAGGCAGCTGTGATACCGGAGGACATGATATGCAGGACATGGAACAAGTTTACCGCCAACATTTTCAGACTGTCTACCGCTATCTTCGCTTCCTCACCGCAAAGAACGACGCTCTGGCGGAGGAACTTTGCCAGGAGACCTTTTACCAGGCTGTCAAGAGCGTATACCGTTACCGCGGCGAATGTGCCATGTCCACATGGCTGTGCCAGATAGCCCGCCATGTATGGATGCATGACCTCAGGAAAAAACAGCGCCGCAAAGAGGTTTCCCTGGATTCCTCCTTAGAGCAGAATGCAGAAGATTTTCTCTTCCGCTACCTGGTCTCCCATGCTGACACAGAAAAGGCGGCATTAAACCACATTGACAGCCAAAACGCACTCAGGGCCATCCAGCGCTTAGAACCTATCATCCGCCAGGTGCTGCTCTGCCGCCTTGTGGGTGAATTGTCTTTCAGGGAAATCGGCGACATTCTTGGACACACGGAAAACTGGGCAAGGGTTACCTTTTTCCGCGGGCGCAAAAAATTAATGGAGGTGCTGACAAATGACGGCGGCTGACTTATTACAAAAACATACTTGCGAAATCACAGAGGACCTGCTGCCATTTTATGCGCAAGCGCAGCTTGAACCTCCTGCCACTGTCCAAAATACGGCAGAATATTCCGCCTTTGCGGATGAACGCAAGAAAGAAACAGCTTTCTGTTTCGTAGAAGAGCATATAAAAAACTGTGAAAACTGCAGAAACCTCCTGCAAATGATTATGGAAGACGATAAAGAACAGATACGAGTTCCGGCTTGCGGACCAGCCATCCGTTTCCGCAGAAAATACCAGATCCGCCTGGTCCTTGGCATGGCTTTCGCCATCCTCACAGCAGCGGGCATCCTTGCCCTCCTGCTATAGAATGCAAAACACATGAAACTATGACACACGATTGATGCTTTCGGGAGAACGATAATGAAACAAAGCGATATCCTCTGTTCAATTACTGCAACTTTATATCCCTCCTACCTGGAAGGGCTTACCACCCCTGCTTCTACAGAATTGATAGAAACACATTTACAGGAATGCCCTGACTGCCAAAAACGATTACGCCCTGCTGCATTTATGACAGACAATCCTGCCGCCCATCCAGCAGACGAATTTACTGTCTCTGCGCATAATGCTCCTACTGCTCATCCAACAGACGAATTTGCTGCCTCTGCGCATAATGCTCCTACTGCTCATCCAACAGACGAATTTTCCGCCTCTGCGGCAGACAATCCTGCTGCATTCCTGGAAGAAGCATCTTACCTCAGGCATTACCGCAGACTGTTTTTATCTTCCACCCTGGGCGTATTCTTAGGCATCCTGCTCTTTGCCCTGCTGCTGGCAAACGCCTCTTTCGGTATCCGGCAATTTCTGAAACTGACTGCCCCGCAGCACATTGCCAGCACGGATTCCCCTGACGATTACCGCCAATGGGAAAATTACAGCGGCATTTCAGAATTTGCAATTTTCCCTGAAAGCCTGTCCGGCTGCAAGTCTGTAAACGAATATCATTACCAGTGCAGCAGCAGTCCAATCCTTACCACCTTGCAGCTTTACCTGGACTGCCAATACACGCCAACGGATTACGCGGCAGAAAAATACCGCCTTTTGAAAATCGCCCATGCTGACGCCGGCAATGCATTATTTGCCCAGCCCGCCTGCTACACCATGCTTTATTTCAGCACCGCCTGTGAGTATGCTCTCTTCTTAGAAGAGGAACAACGCATCGTATATATTTCCCTGGAAAATATTTCCCGGGATGAGCTTGTATTTGACGAGACCTACCTCCCGCTGGATTACGGAAACTTCGGCTCGCCGCCAGAAAACCAGGCAAAGCCTTACTGCCAATACCAGAACGATACCCGCTGACATCTATTGATACACAAAAAGGAGATTGCTATGTACCAAACGAATGAATCGATAAACTTTTCCTCCAATACCGCTTCTTCCAACAAGAGATTTCCCAGAAAAATGCTTCCTGCGATTGCCATCGGCATCGCTGCAGGATTCCTGCTTGCCCTTGGGCTTTTCGCCTGGCTGATGCACTCCTTTTTCTTCGGTCCTGCGCCTACTGTCTACGAAGATGCCAAAGACTATGGAAAATGCTGGGAGAAACAAATTCACAGCGGGCTTCTGCTCTTTCCTGACAAAATTAATTCCGCTGCCGCCGATACGGAATTCTACTATTACTGGCGGGACACTTTTAACTTTCCCACTGCGCAAATCCATCTTTCCTGCACATATGGACCCGAAGATTATGCGCAAGAAATCACCCGCCTCCAATCTGTCCGCAAGCAGATTGGCACGCATATGGGACAGGTCTATTTTGACAACTGCCAAGATTTTTCCTATCCAGCCTACGTGGCGGTCAGCGGAAATAACATCTGGGAATACGCCCTTATCCTGGAAGAAAGCCGTACCATTCACTATATCTTCACAGAATACTGTTCCTCGGAAGATGTGCATTTTGACAAATCTTTCCTGCCCAGAAACTTTGACGACCATTCAAGGCTGGCTTTCGGAAAAGGTTTTTCCATCTATGAGTACCCCGTCTATGAGGATGGTGAAATTACAGCCGTAGAAGGCGACTACAGACACGAGGCAGCCGTTCCCCAAGAGGAAGGGCACTATGTAGACGCCGGCAGATATTCTCTGCAGGTCGCTACCGAAATTGACGCAAACGGCAAGGAAACGATTCAGGGCTGCACGCTTTTCTACTTAAACGGCTCAGCAGAAAAAACCTGGGAATACTCAGATTTGAATGGCAAAATATACTTGGACATTTCATTAAATAAAGACCGTTCCCAGGCAATCATTACCTGGGAAGAAGACGGTGAAACCGGGCAGAGTGTTTTTGATATGGAACAGCAGAC
>CANOHX010000020.1 GCA_947565885.1 uncultured Lachnospiraceae bacterium | reverse complement strand
CAGCTACCACAGAAAGGAAGGGTAACCGTTGGATAATTTAATCAGTGTGCGGGATATGTGTAAGATATATAATCCCGGGGAAAATGAAGTCCGGGCGCTGGACCATGTTGATTTGAACATTGAAAAGGGTGAATTTGTAGCAATTATCGGCCATTCTGGTTCTGGTAAATCAACTTTGATGAATATGCTGGGCTGTCTGGACGTGCCAACTTCTGGTTCTTACTATCTGAATGGCAGGGATGTATCTGCCATGAAAGACAATCAGCTCTCAGAAATCCGCAATCAGCAGATTGGATTTATTTTTCAGGGATTTAACCTGATTGCCAATCTCACAGCCTTGGAAAATGTAGAATTGCCGCTGATTTACCGGGGAATTGCAAGAAGCCAGAGACATAAACTGGCGAAAGAGGCGTTAATCCGGGTAGGTCTTGAGAAGCGCATGGAACATAAACCGTCAGAAATGTCGGGAGGACAGCAGCAGAGGGTTGCCATTGCTCGGGCGATTGCGGCTGAACCTCCGGTTATCCTGGCCGATGAGCCTACCGGAAACCTTGATTCTGCTTCCACGCGTGAAATCATGGAGATTTTAAAAAGCCTACATCAAGCAGGGCGCAGCGTAATCCTGATAACCCATGACAATGAGATTGCCGAACAGGCAAAGCGGGTGGTTCGTATCCTTGACGGCAAGATTGTGGAAGATTATTTAAACTAGTGTATGGGTCTGTTAATATTTGATAAGCCTGCTTGTCAGAACGCAAATATTATGGAACTAGAGGAAGCAAAGCAAATTAGGAGGCATAAGTGATGAAAAAGAAAAAAATTCTCAAAATCGTAATCCCTATAGCAATCGTGTTTGTAATTATTGTTGCGGTAACCTTGAACAATGCGGCAAAAGCCGGGCAGCAGATGGCAGAGGCCATGGCGGTAGAAGGTATCACGGCAGAAACCGGGGATGTCACAGAAATAGTGGAAACAAATGGGACAGTTATAAGCGGAGAGCAGAAAGCGATATTTTCACCGGTAAATGCCAGTGTGGAACAGGCAGATTTCCAGGTGGGAGACCTGGTAAAAGCCGGGGATCAGCTGGTAACTTTTGGACTGAAAGATTTGGAGGAGCAGAATCAGAAGGCAGAGCTGACGGTGCGGGCAGGCGAACTTGGCTATGAGGACAGCGTAAGCCAGTCCAATAAAGCGGCGAGCCGTCAGGCAGAGGCAAGGAATAAGGCTGCACAGCTACAGGCGCAGGTCAATGCAAAAGAGCAGGAGGTAGCGAATCTGAACAACGCCCTTGCCGGAGAAGCAAGCGCACTGGAGGCTTCTCGACAGCAAGAGGAGAAAAATCTTAACGAACAGATTTCTAAACTGCAGGAGCAGCTAAAGAGCGCGGAGACAGAAGCGAAATCTTCCCAGAAGACATATGATAAAGCGGTTTCAAGTCAGCAGACCGCGCAGGTAAATTTTGATGCGGCGGCAGCGGCAGCAGAGAGTGACCCTCAAAAATTAGAGACAGCCAGGGAAGCGCTGAATAAAGCCAACAAAGAATTAGCGGATGCAAAGAGCCTGAACGAGGCAAAACAGCAGACAAAAGTTGACTTGGAGCAGCAGATAGAAGCTCTTCAGGGAACTGTTCTTGCGCCGGGAACGGAAATCTCAGAATCAGGTCTGCAGCAGCAGCTACAGGCTGCACAGACAGAACTGGCGGAACTGAAAGGGAATTTAGAAAGCCAGAAAGCCCTTGCAGAAGGGGATAGCGGTGCAATGAGCAGCGCTGCCAGAGAGCAGATGAGAACCAACAATAATTTAGCAGAACTAGAGAGCAAGTCATTGGAAGAACTGATTGCTGAGGGGAAGAAAGGAATTGTTGCAGATTTTGACGGCGTTATCTCCGATAAGCAGATTGTGGAAGGGGCAATGGTTACGCAGGGAATGCAGCTTTTTACTTTACAGAGCATTGAGGACGTGAATGTGGAAGTGACGCTTTCCAAAAACGTCTATGATAAGGTGAAAGAAGGACAGAAAGCAGAAATTACCCTTGCCGGAGAGACATATCAGGGAACGGTGAAGAGAATCAGCCGGATTGCTGTAGACGGAGCAGCTGGGACAAATCAGGCGGCAGTGGCTTCTGCTTCCATTATGGCGACCGTCCATATTGACAATCCGGATGAAAATATTTTCCTGGGCGTCGATGCCAAAGTAAAAATTCAGGCTGCAGAGGCGAGAGACGTGGTTATCCTGCCGATAGAAGCAGTCAATATTGGCAAAGACGGTACATTCTGCTGGATAGATAATGATGGTATCCTGACAAAACGTAGCATCACCACGGGTGTAACTTCGGATGAGTGTGCGGAGATTACCCAGGGACTTGACGAAGGAGAAACCGTTATTCCCGACCCAGGCAGCCATGAGGAAGGCGATGCCATAACCGTCACAGAAAAACAAGAGGAAGCTGAGGAAATAAGAAACGGTGATGAAGCGGGGGCGGCTGAGGCAACGGGAACGGATGAAGGCTCAGGAACAGCTGAGGCAACGGGGACGGATGAAAGCTCAGGAACAGCTGAGACAGCGGGAACGGATGAAGGCTCAGGAACAGCGGAAACTTCAGAGACAGATGCTGCAGAGGCGGAATAGAAGAGGTGTGCAGATGGGCAATATTTTAGAATATATAAAGATGGCATTTAAGAATATTAAGGCAAATAAGGGACGCTCGTTTCTGACCATGCTGGGCATCATTATTGGAATTTCTTCGGTAATTATGGTAATGGCTGTGGGAGATGGAACGGCAAATGCCATGAATTCCGAGGTGGAGGATTTGGGGACAGGGCAGATTAGCGTTTATTGCAGCGATGATGCGGCAAATGCTGAGGAGTGGATTACGCCAGAAGACATTACAGCTATCAAGGAAAACATTACCGGCGTAGAAGGGGCGACGCCCAATGATGGTGCATCGGGAACCACTGTCACCGGAAAAGGAGAGTTTTCTCTTACATTCAGCGCAGGAACAGAAGATTTGCAGAAAGCATTGAATTTTACGTTGAAAAGAGGTTCTTACTTTACGGCGGTGGATGTGGAAGAAGGGAATCGTGTCTGCGTGATTTCAGACAGCGATGCCAAACGTCTTTTTGGCTCGGATGACGTGGTGGGTATGGATATTGACGTGGAGATTGGTGGAATCAGCGGAAGTTACCGTATTGTAGGCGTTACCCAGCAGAAAGAAAATACCAGTTTTATCAGCTATACTTATGAGGGGATGCCGGTTTCACTGGATGTGCCCTATACATCATTTGATTATTATGGATGGCAGAGCGACTCCTTTTATTCTATCACGGTTTTTGCCAATGACCAGGCAAAGGGTGAGGATGTTGTGCGTGACATTATCCATATGCTGGAGACAAGACATCAGTGTGCCGGGGAAGAGTATTTCCAGGTCCAAAGCTTTCAGGATATGCTTTCTGAGATGAACAATATGCTGGCGATTGTCACAACTTTCATCTCCTGTGTAGCGGCAATATCTCTGATTGTAGGAGGAATCGGCGTAATGAACATCATGCTGGTATCTGTGACAGAGCGCACCAGAGAAATCGGCATCCGCAAATCTCTGGGAGCCAAAACCTCCTCCATTCTGCTGCAATTTCTTGCTGAGGCGGCAATTCTTACTATTTTGGGCGGTATTATCGGCATAATCCTGGGGCTTTTGGGAGCCATGGGAGCCTGTAGCCTTATGAGCGCCTCTATGGGGAGCGTCATCCACCCAGGCGTTAAGGCAAGCACGATTCTCGGAGCGACTTTATTTTCCTGTGGAATCGGTGTGTTCTTTGGCATATATCCCGCTAGAAAGGCGGCAAAACTAAGTCCGATTGAAGCGCTTCGGAGGAATTGAATGTTTAATAAGAATGGCAGCTGCTTACAGTTAGATGTGGGCAGCTGTTTTTATCTTATAGGAAAGACTTTGTCACGCTAAAGCGTGAAAGTATCTTTCCTATGCAACAGAGTATAATATAAATGTATTTAAAGTGGAAACGGAAATAGGAGAAGCTTTTAGGAATGCGGTAAATTAGTCAGAAGCAAATGGGATTGTTTGTTGCTAAATTGGCGATTTTAGGGAATAACCATGCCATGAATTTTGTTGAATGGATGACGAACAGCCTATGTCCGGAAACAAATGTGATTAATTATGACATATATAAATTAATGAGGAACGAAGAAGAGGACATCAACATATTGAGTGACCCCAGATATATAGAAATATTTAAAATGGTTGATGCCAGTATTATTGGAATTGATATAGATAAGGAAAAGCCGTTTACAAATTCTGTAGTCATCAGGGAGAAAGAGGACGGAAGTACGTTTTTCCAGGAATTGAGAAGGGATTCCAGTGGCGTCAGGGAGCATTTTGCCTGGGAAGTTCAGGTTTTTAAAGTTGTGTATGAAGATAAGGTTGTGTTTGCAGATGAGATGGACCGGGTTTTAAACCCAGTGCTTTCAGACCGCGTGATTGCCTTTATAAATGGCAAAGAACATCATGGTCAGTTTATATTTACTACGCATAAGGTGCTGCATCTGGATTTGAAAAATTATATGAAGGAACAGATTTACTTTATTTCTAAAGATGTGGAGAATTTGGAGTCGGAATTGTATTCATTGGCAGATTTTCCAGAAGTAAGGTATGAGACAACGAAAATTTATGAATTTTATATGAAGGGTATTTTAGGGGGAACTATCAGTGAATAGAAAAGTACGGGAGATAAAGAAGAATTTTAAGGAGAGAAAGAAAATCTCAGGAAATTGCTGGAATTCTGCATTCTGCAGAACCGCAGCGGGCAGATTCCGCATATTTTGATTGTTAATTGCCCGGATTTTGAATATGTAGGCTGTTTACATACTATAATTGGGAAGGATTAGAAAAAAGAGGTTCCAATATCAATGAGTTTTTTGAAATAGTAGATTCTTTTTAATATGATAAATGGTCGTAATAAGAATTGACGAAGCCTTTTTCTTGTGGCAAGATGTAAATAGAAAAAGTGCAAAGTCAATGTTGCTTTGCTACGCAAGTTCGGCATGGGAAACGTTTTAATCAGCGTTTTCCGAGAGAATTGATGGCATAAAGAGGTGGAGACTATGGGAATTTACCTAAATCCAGGAAATGAAATGTTTGCGGAGTCATTGCGCTCCGAAATTTATGTGGATAAGACAGGACTGATTGCCTGTACGAACAGGGTATTGGGAAGCAGGCAAAAATATATTTGCGTGAGTCGTCCGAGAAGGTTTGGCAAGTCCATGGCGGCGGAGATGCTGGCAGCTTATTATGGATATGGCTGTGAATCCGGAGAAATGTTTCAGGGGTTGGAGATTGCAGGACATCCTTCATTTGAGGAACACCTGAATCGGTATGATGTGCTGTTTCTCAACGTGCAGGACTTTTTGAGCCGTGCAGGAAATGCGGAGGGTATGGTCTCCTGTCTGCAGGAAGTTGCAATCAGGGAAATCAGAAAGATGTTTCCGCAATTAATCAGTGAGTCAGAGAGCTATCTAATGTCTGCACTGGAACAGGTCTATCAGGAAACTAACAGGGGATTTGTCATCATTATAGATGAATGGGATTGCATCTTTCGGGTGGAAAAACATGATACCAAGGCACAGACGGTTTATCTTGATTTTTTGCGGGCTTTGCTGAAAGATAAATCGTATGTCAAACTGGCATATATGACGGGCATCTTGCCGATTAAGAAATATGGGACGCATTCGGCATTGAATATGTTTGATGAATATTCCATGATGAATCCCGGCATGTTGGCTCAGTATGTCGGATTTACGGAGGAGGAAGTAAATACGCTGTGCCAAAGATATGATATGGATTTTGCGGAGGCAAAGAGATGGTATGATGGTTATCAATTTCGCAAAGTTGCTCATGTGTATAGTCCGAAATCTGTCGTGGATGCCATGTTGAGGGAACATTTTGATAGCTATTGGTCCCAGACAGAGACATATGAAGCGCTGAAAATTTATATAGACATGAACTTTGATGGTCTGAAAGACACGATTGTCAGTATGTTGGGAGGGATTCGCTGCAAGATTAATCCTCGGACATTTCAAAATGATATGGCAACGTTTCGGGGGAAGGATGATGTCCTGACGCTGCTGGTACACTTGGGTTACCTTGCATATGACGTTGAGTGTAAGGAAGTGTTTATACCCAATCAGGAGGTGGAGTATGAATTTGCCACCGCCATACAGGGCGCGGGCTGGAACGAGGTCATAAAAGCCATTGAGGTTTCGGAAGAATTGCTGGCTGCCACTTTGAGAAAGGATGGCAGACAGGTGGCGCAATATCTGGATACAGCCCACCGGGAAGTTGCTTCGGTGTTGACTTATAACAATGAGAATTCGCTGAGCTGTGCAATTTCGTTGGCATATTTCAGCGCAAGAGCATATTATACGGTGATTCGTGAACTGCCTGCCGGAAAAGGGTTTGCAGACCTTGTATTTCTTCCGCGCAGGAATCATCCTCAGAAGCCGGCAATGATAGTAGAGTTAAAGTGGGACAAATCAGCAGAAGGGGCTATCAGCCAGATAAAACGCAAGGAGTATGTGAAGTCCTTGGAGGGATATGGCGGACAAGTGCTTTTGGTGGGAATAAATTATAATAAAGAAAGCAAGGAGCATCAATGTTTCATTGAAGAGTGGGATAAGATTGCCATGGTAAATATAATATGAGGGAAATTTCCAGGTTAAAAGGTGAGGATTAAATGAATGTTGCGTAATAGATGACGACGTCAGGCAATGCAGGGAGTGTTAAACTGTGTTATACTGTATCTGTGGATAAGAAGTAATATCAGTAATTTGAAGATTTTGCTTTAAACACTGTTTCCAAACACATTCTGAGACAACTGGAGAATTAATTAGGATTGGAAAAATTAAAAGAACTTGAAAAGGTAACGGCAGAGTAACGATTGAGGAAAGTGAGAATTACAGAGAGAATAATTAATTATGGATAATGAATTACGGAATAGGTTGTTGTGGATAGCAATTACAGGATTATTTTTAGCAGGCGTGATATTTATTGGTCTATTTCTTTTTTCAGAAACAAAAGATAATACCTTATTATTTTCAGCTTTAACTTGTAATGTGCTTGCGGGTCTGTTTAATATTATTAAAGGATTCGACAAAAAGTAAATGTCAAAAGCAATGCAGTAGGAGGACATGAAATATGTCTAAAATGATGAATCTGATAACAGTCCTTAGTTTAGCAATTACTATTATTACAGCTATACTGTTTTGTTGTTGTAATAAAAGCATATATTTTTCATTAGCTATTACTTTTGGCACCACATTTTATCATTTGGCAATTAGGTTGTTTGTGGGGGTGCTTTTCAATGCCAAAATGAAAAACCGCGCGGATTATACAAAGAAATGGTATCAAATTCACTCGTGGGAAAGCAAGTTATATCAGTTTTTGAATGTAAAACAGTGGAAAAATAAGATGCCTACTTATAATCCCGAGGTTTTTTCAATCAGAAAACATACCTGGAATGAAATCGCACAGGCAATGTGCCAATCAGAATTAGTGCATGAAACAAACATTATACTTAGCTTCATTCCTGTTATGGCTTCCAAATGGCTTGGTTCATTTTATGTATTTTTTATAACGTCAATATGTGGTGTCATATTTGATTTGCTGTTTGTTATCATGCAAAGATACAATAGGGCGCGTGTTATAAAAATATGTAGTAAAGCAACGGCGGTCTCCGGTTCATCAAAGTCTATGCAACAATGAATTATGGAGCAGAAAAGAAATAAGAATTATTGGCAAGGAGGAACTTTGTCGTGGAAAGGGAAGTAAAGAAAATATCAGACTCTATGATAGAGCACATTTATCAGGTGCGCCCGGAGCACCTGAATGCGGCTGGACGGCTGTTCGGCGGAAAGCTAATGGAATGGATTGATGAGATTGCCGGGTTAGTGGGCATGCGCCATTCCGGCGGCAATATCACTACGGCATCGGTTGACAATCTCCGGTTCATCCGGGGGGCTTTCCAACACGATCTTGTTGTGCTGATTGCAAAGGTGACCTATGTGGGCAATACATCAATGGAAGTGCGTGTGGATACTTATGTGGAGGATTTTGGCGGCACCCGCAAGCCTATCAACCGCGCGTACCTGACCTTGGTTGCCGTAGATGACAATGGCATTCCCAGGCAGGTCCCGAACATATTGCTGGAAACGGAGAGCGAAAAAGCAGAGTGGAAAGCTGCAGAGAAGCGCAAGGAACTGCGGATTCAGCGCAAAAGGGAAGGGTTTTAAGGAAATTTGCATAAATTTTTTCCGATATCAATTGATATAACCATGAAGCCATTGACGTTGGATGCGTTGTTAAAGAGAATTAAGAATGATGAAATAGAATTTGATGCCTCTTTTCAGCGGAAAGCGGGGCTGTGGAATAAGCGGCAGAAAAGTCAGCTCATTGAATCTATTTTTCTGAGGATTCCTCTGCCGGCATTTTATTTTGATGCCTCAGATGATGGACGGTGGCTGATTATTGACGGATTGCAGCGGGTGACAGCTCTGCGGCAGTTTGTGGTGGATAAGACATTGAAACTGGGAGAAATGGAATTCATCCCGGAGTTAAATGGCTGCGATTATGATAAGCTGCCCAGGGCTTTCCAGAGACGGATAGATGAGACAGTGATAAATGTTTATTTGGTAAATCCGGCGACTCCTGTAAATGTCAAATTTAATATATTTAAAAGGATAAATACTGGAGGGCTGGAACTGGAACCGCAAGAAATCAGAAATGCGCTGTTTCAAGGAAAAGCAACTGTATTTCTGCAGGAATGTGCAGGATTGGACAGTTTTCTGGCAGCCACAGATGGGAGCGTCAAAAGTGAACGGATGCTTGACCGTGAGTTTGTGTTAAGGTATGTTTCGTTCTGTTATCTGGATTTAACGGAATATACAGGCAATATTGATGAATTCTTGAATGAAGGCATGAAGTTTCTAAATCGTGCGGATGATGGCTTGTTAGAGAGAATCAGGTCTGGATTTGAGCGGGTGATGGTGAATATGAACCGTATTATTGGGTAGGTACAAGATATTAATTTATATTTATAGGGAGATAAAAGATAATGGGAAAGAGGCTCGACTGGAAGTTTGTTCTCCCATTCCTGAGTGCATTTGCCGTGTTTCTGTTTGCTGCGGTTCGGCTTGGAATAATTTGGTGGGAATACCGTGAGGGAAGCATAGAATACCGGAAACTCGAAGAAGCTGTGGTGTCTGCCGTAGAACAAATGGACAGCCGGCAAGCGGATAGCCTGGGTATGCAGGAAAAGCCGTTTTCTGTAGACTTTGATAAACTCAGGGAAATTAACCCGGATGTGGTGGGATGGATTCGTATGGAGAAATTAGGCATCAGCTACCCCATAGTGCAAGGGAATGACAATGAATACTATCTTTCGCATACATTTTATAAGGAAGAGAATAAATGCGGCAGCATTTTCATGGAGACGGAGAACAGCGGCGATTTCAATGACTGCAATACCTTTGTATATGGGCACAACATGAAAGACAAATCCATGTTTGCCAGACTGAATGAATTGCAGGAGGAAGAGACATTCCGTGACAATCGGGAATTTTACATTGATACTCCCAAGGGCTTGCAGCGGTATCTGATTTATTCCTGCCATGTGGCAGCGCTGGGAGCGCAAGCTTTCCGCTATCAGTTTGAGGATAAAGAAGATTACGCCCGCTGGCAGCAAAGTGTAAGGCAGCAAAGTGTTTATGATGCTGGGATACGCCCTGAGCCGGGGCAGACTACCGTGACGCTGATGACGTGTACGCCAATGGGCAGTGACTACCGTTTTCTGGTGCATGGGGTGTTGATGGAGGAACGTAAATGGGCAGGAGGGGTCAGAGAAGATAATGTACAGGCAGTAAGATTAGGTAGCATTTATAACAAAATGTAGGTGTATAGCAAGGTGATAAAGAAAGAGGAGGAATAGTTATGCCAGAATTAAGCAGAGAAGAAAAGATTGAAATGTTCTTGGAGATGGTGGAGAAATCCGATAATATTGTGTTTTTCGGTGGGGCGGGGGTGTCTACGGAGAGCGGGATTCCCGATTTCCGCAGTGTAGATGGACTATATAACCAGCAGTATGACTATCCGCCGGAGACGATATTGAGCCATACGTTCTACCGCAGGAACACTGAGGAATTCTATCGGTTTTACCGCAATAAAATGCTGTGCCTGACAGCACAGCCCAATATGGCGCATAAGAAACTTGCCGAGCTGGAAGCAGCGGGAAAGGTCCGGGCGGTGGTGACTCAGAACATTGATGGACTCCATCAGCTTGCCGGCAGCAGAAAAGTATTGGAACTCCATGGCAGCGTACATCGCAATTATTGTGAATCCTGCCATCAGCTCTACGATGCGGAGTATATGTTACATAGCACGGGCGTTCCCCATTGTGAGAAATGCGGCGGAGATATTAAGCCTGATGTGGTACTCTACGAGGAAGGTTTGGACAATCAAACCATTCAGGAGGCGGTTTATTATATTGCCAATGCAGATGTGCTGATTATCGGCGGCACTTCCCTTGCAGTATATCCGGCGGCAGGACTGATTGACTATTATCAGGGAGATAAGCTGGTGCTGGTAAATAAGTCAGCCACGCCCAGGGATGCAATTGCCAATCTCGTGCTGCAGGAAAGCATTGGGGAATTGTTTGGCAAGATTCAGGTGTCTTAGGAAATTTATATTAAATCTGGGAGGAAAATTATGCCGATTGCTTATGAAGTAGGAGATATCGTTCGTCTGAAAAAACAGCACCCTTGCGGAAGCAGTGAGTGGGAAGTGCTGCGTGTAGGTGCAGATTTCCGCTTGAAATGTCTGGGCTGCGGCCATCAGATTATGATTGCCCGCAAGTTGGTGGAAAAGAATACCCGGCAAATCCGCAAAAAGGAAGATTTTTCCTGATGCATTCTTTAAGGGAGAATGTTACTATAATAACAGAACATATCAAAACCCCAAGCTGCTATGTTTCTTGGGGTTTTTTAACTATCAGATAATGTTTATGGGATGAAACAATGGGCGGAAGAAAGAGAAACGTAAGAAAGGCTGCATTGGCAGTCATCGGTATAGCCGGGGTTCTCCTGGCAATTTATTTTCTGTTGGTAAATTTTCTTGTCAGCGCGGCGCTGGTGCCATCTTTTATGAAACGCTTGCAGGCATTTGAGCGCATTACAGATGAGGGCTATGCATTGCAGGTGCAGACATCCGATATCCAGGAAAATGGGCGGACAGCTTTGGCGCAGACAAAAGAGTGGCTGAAAACGGCGCAGAGGCAAAAAGTGTCTATACAGAGTGAGGACGGATATACGCTGGTTGCAGAAGTATTCCCTTTCACAGATAACCACAGATGGGTAATACTGCTCCATGGCTACACTGGCTGGAAAGAGGAGCTCTATCCGTTTGCATGCTGGTATCATGGGGAAGGGTATCAGGTACTTGCCCCTGACCTCAGATGCCAGGGGGAGAGCGAAGGGGATTTTATCGGTATGGGATGGACAGACCATTATGACTGCCTGCTGTGGATTCAATACATCCTCTCTCTGGACGAGGAAGCCGAGATTGTCCTCCATGGGCAGTCCATGGGAGCGGCAACGGCGTTGATGGTGACGGGGGAAGAGACGCTGCCGTCAAATGTTAAGGCGGTAATTTCTGACTGTGCCTACACGGACGCTTATTCCATGTTTGGCGAGAAGATAAAGGAGTGGTTTGGGCTGCCGGCGTTTCCCTTTGTGGATTCGGCGTGTCTGGTACTCAGGCTGCGCGGCGGATATAACCTCAAAGACGCGTCAGCTCTGGACGCCGTGGCAAAGAGCAGGACGCCCACGCTGTTTATCCATGGAGAGCAGGATGCCATGATTTCCGTGGGGATGAGCAGGGAATTATACGAAGCCGCAGCCTGGCAGAAAGAATTGCTGATTATAGAGAATGCAGGACATGCACAGTCACAGGACAAAGATCCTGATACATATTATAGCACAATCCGCACATTTTTGGACAAAACCCTTGCAAAACAGTACTGATTGTGGTAACATTTTAACTCGTGATATATTAATTTATCCTTGTTCCCGGCTAGGACCGGGGACCAAAAGACCAAAAGGAGGTACAAGGCATGAACAAATATGAATTAGCGCTCATCGTTAATGCAAAGCTTGAAGATGAAGCGAGAGCCGAAGTTGTAGAAAAGACTAAAGGATACATTACACGTTTCGGCGGAACCATTACGGAAGTGGATGAGTGGGGCAAGAAGAGACTGGCTTACGAGATTCAGAAGATGAGAGAGGGCTTTTACTACTTCATCAGATTCGAGGCTGAACCAGATTGTCCGGCAGAACTTGAAAAGCGTGTGCGTATTCAGGATAACGTGCTCCGTTTCTTATGCGTTAGACAGGATGAGGCGTAGAAAGAAAGAGGAGATTAGATGAACAAAGTCATACTTATGGGCAGATTGACCAGAGACCCTGAGGTCCGTTATTCACAGGGAGAAAACGCTACGGCGGTTGCAAGATATACTCTGGCAGTAGATAGAAGATTCAGACGTGATAATGACCAGCAGAGCGCAGATTTTATTAATTGCGTGGCGTTTGGCAGAAGCGGAGAGTTTGCGGAGAAATATTTCCACAAAGGAATTAAGATTGTCGTTACAGGCAGAATCCAGACGGGCAGCTACACCAACCAGGAAGGCCAGAAGGTTTATACCACGGATGTTGTGGTTGAGGATCAGGAATTTGCAGAGAGCAAGGCTGTGAGCGATCAGATGTCTGGCGGTTTTCAGCCGGCAGCAAGGCCTGAACCAAGTGCAGCGGCAGGGGATGGTTTCATGAATATTCCTGATGGTATTGACGAAGAATTACCATTTAATTAGATAGGAGGCAGAGAAAATGGCTTATAACAAGAATGATAAGGGCGATGCTCCCATGAAGAGGAGAGGCGGCGTCCGCAGAAGGAAGAAAGTTTGTGTATTTTGTGGCAAAGATAACGTAATTGATTATAAAGATACCAACAAGCTCAAGAGATACATCTCCGAGAGAGGCAAGATTCTTCCCAGAAGAATTACCGGGAACTGCGCTAAGCATCAGAGAGCGCTGACCGTTGCTATCAAGAGAGCAAGACATATTGCATTGATACCATATGTTACAGATTAATCAGCATTAGCAAAAGGATGTTCCGCAAGCCAAAGGCTTTGGAACATCCTTTTTTTGTCTTATTTTGGATAATCCCATCATATCCAAAACATTATGCAGAAGCGTCAACTGCCTGTTTCATGAGGGCGGCGGCAGAATCTTCCTTTGTACATTGCAGATGGAAAAATGGCACAGCTGCGCTTAATTTTTCGACAAAGGAAAGGTTTGTAAGCAGCATTTCCTCAGTCCAGGAAGGGGATACTAAGCGTTGGATGGTGCGTAAGGAGATTTCCTGTGCGCTTAAAGGCAGTAATGTATCTGTGGGCGCTTGTTTTAAAAAGGTGATGCCTCCGAGGGGCACGGCTGATGTTGTATAATAGCCCGAAGTGCCGCACCAGGGGCTGCCATAGACCAGGGGCTTTCCGTCTTCAAATCCCAGCAAATTCAAGTCGCCGTTTAAATATGGTGTCTGATAGCAGCGGTTCCAGAGTTCTGTGTGAGTGGATTTGCCGGAACCGGAAGGACCTGAGAAAAGCCATGCCTTGTTCTGATAGAGGATGGAAGCAGAGTGCAGCGCAAATATGCCTTTGCGCTGGGCGCAAATTAAGAAGGCAAAACGCAGTGCATGGAATATTTTTTCGGGAAGTCCGCGGTCGTAAGGCTTTGGACAGAAAAGTGCGGCATGCCTGCCCATGGTTACATGCATCTCAGAGATTCCGTAATCAGGCGGATAGAGGAAGAGGTAACTGTCCTCATTTCTGCAGATAACCATCTCATCTGTGCGGACTAAGATATCGCCATTGATATGTGCCTCAGGAGCGGAGGGTATTATATGAACTGTCAGGTCCGGGGGGTTAGGTCCACAGGAAAAATCCCGCAATGAGGGAGCGAGCAATTCTTCTGGCCCATGGTAAGCAATTGTGATGAATCCAATTTGGAAATAATAGTCTGCGGCTTTGGCATTCGCAGCTGTAGGCGGAGAGAGGATGTTTGCGGCTTCTAACTGGAGCAGAAAATGTGAAATATCCTCTTTTAAGGCTGGGATATCAGAGTCTTTGGCCTGATAATGTGAAATTAATGCTTCCAGGAGCATTTTTTCGTCCGCTCCTCGTTCCAAGGCTTGGTAAAGCAGCACGCCTGATTCGTTTAAACGGATGCTGCGCCGGAAATCGGAAACATTCTGTCCATAAGGTAAAAGATAGGGGCTGCCGGCAATCTCATGCAGCAGGTATCCGCTTTTCAACTTTAACATAAGAGTTCCTTTCTGTGGTGGCGGTTGGCTGAACTGGGTGAGAATATATTATTATTATAGCATTTCCATATAAAAAGTGATATAATAATAATATATTTAGGAGAAGAGAGAATAACTCAGTTTTAACGGATAAGAAAAATGGAATCGAGAGCAGATATTGAGCAATTATTGAAAGATGGGAATACGGTTCAGACCTTAATTAATGGCTATAGCATGTACCCATTGCTTGTGCCTGAGAGGGACAGCGCGGTTCTCGCACCACTGCAAGGGTATGCGCCCAGACGCGGCGATGTCGTGCTTTACCGGCGGGACGGCAGTATTTTGGTGCTTCACCGGATTTGGAGAGTTCGGCGGGACGGTGTCTATATGGTGGGGGATAACCAGACTGAGGTAGAAGGACCGCTGCGGCAGGACCAGCTGCGCGGTAAATTGGTGGCTTTTATCCGCAAAGGGAAATATATTTCGGTCGACAATATTCTTTATCGCACATATGCTTTTATCTGGCTATGGATGCGCCCTGTACGCCATAAAGTGGCTGTGGCTGTCCATTTTTTGAAAAGATTATTGAAAATCAGTCATTAATGAAAATTGTTTTGAGGTAATGAAGGTGAATGCCAGATATAAAATTAGAAAAGCAGCCGGAAGTTATTGGCTGCTGGACATGCAGCAAGATGGGAAAAATTTTGTAGAACCGATTGCTTTAAATGAGAGCGGAGCCAGGATTTGGGAACTTGCCAGCCAAGGCTTGGAAGTATCGGCGATTGCAGAACATCTGGCAAAGCAGTATGGAATCGGTGCAGAG
Source organism: uncultured Lachnospiraceae bacterium (assembly GCA_947565885.1). Lineage (GTDB taxonomy): Bacteria > Bacillota > Clostridia > Lachnospirales > Lachnospiraceae > Petralouisia. The sequence continues at coordinate 8,755 of CANOHX010000020.1, read as the reverse complement.
ATGGTAAAAGGGGATATCCTGCAATTTCTGGAAGGACTGAAAGCTGCGGGCGTATCCATAGGGGATAAGTGAGGCTAAATGTCATGGAAATATTATTGGTCGGCAGTGACAATGAATTGATGCGAACGATGATTAACAAGCTGAATAAGGAAGGGCACCGTTGCTATGTGCTGACTGGCAATAAGAACCAGGTTGGCACTTATAAGAATGCTTATGAGAAATATCGTTTTCCCTATGAGAGCGATTGCCTGAAAGAAATTTTTGACAGTGTGCGCCCGGATGCCACAATTTTTTTAGGCGTATATGACTATAATTTTGACTGGACGGACCCACGGAAGGAATCGGTGCGCTACCAGACGGCGTTGCAGAATGTACTGACGTCCTTTTCTATGCTGAAAAGAGGGCGTTTTATCTATCTCTCCTCGGAGGAAGTTTATTCCCAGTCCTACCAGAATAATATTGATGAGCGGGAAGAGACGTCGGCGTTCAGTTTTCGCAGCGTTGCCATTGCCCAGGGTGAGGACGTCTGCCGCAATTATAAACAGACAATGGGCACGGATACGGTAATCCTGCGCATGGACCACCTCTATATGATGCCAGAGAAGCAAATGGGCGACAACCGGGCGGTCATGGAGATGAACCCCTGCGCAAAGATGTGCATTGAAGCGTTAGAGACGGGATATATCCAGGCAAATGCCAACAAAGTTTTTTCCTTATTATATGTCAATGATGCGGTGGAGGCAATTTATAAGGCGGTTGCTGCTAAGGAACTTAACCGGGAACTTTACCATGTTTCCTCCGGTGAGGAAATCAATGAGATGGATTTGGCGAAGAAAATCCAGGAGCAGATGGGAGAGGGAGTGTCCATCACGGATAATACCGTAGGCAGCATGATGCGAGTGGTTCTGGATAATAAAGTCTTTGACAGTGAACTTGGCATGACGGTTTTCCATCATGTGGATGAAGTTGTCGCCAAGATGGTAAAATATATTAAGAAATACAGTACCAGTTTCATCAACCTGGAAGATGTCAGAGGTAAGAAGAAAAGGAACTGGCGGCAGACGCTGCGCGTTATTTTTGAGGCGTTGGTGCCGTTCATAGAGAATATGGTCTGTTTCATTCCTTTTTTTATGCTGAACAACCGAGCGGTTGGCAGCCGGTATTTTGCAAACCTGGATTTCTATCTGCTGTATGTATTGCTGTTTGCAATCGTGTATGGGCAGCAGCAGGCGACATTTTCGGCAGTGCTGGCGGTGGGGGGCTATTGTTTCCGGCAGATGTATAACCGCAGCGGGTTGGAAGTATTGCTTGATTATAATACATATGTGTGGATAGCGCAGCTGTTTATTTTGGGGCTTGCGGTCGGTTACATGAAAGACCGTCTGCGTACCATCCGTAATGAGAATAAACATGAAGTGCAGTATATGGTGACGCAGTTGGATGATATTCAGGATATTAATACCAGCAATGTCCGTATAAAAAACCTGCTGGAGGTTCAGCTTGTCAACCAGAATGACAGTTTCGGTAAGATTTATGAAATTACTTCCAGCCTGGACCAGTATGAGCCGTCTGAAGTATTGTTTTACGCGGCAGAAATCCTTGCCAAGCTGGTGGACAGCAAAGATGTGGCAATTTATACGATTGCAAACCGTTCTTATGCGCGTCTTTTTTCTGCGACTTCCCCTAAGGCGAGGGAGTTGGGCAATTCTATTGAATATACGAAGATGGAGGATATGTACCGTCTGCTCAAAGAGAAGAGGGTCTATATCAACCGTAGCATGGACCCGCAGTACCCTTTGATGGCAGATGCCATTTATGCCGAGGATGAAATGCAGCTGATACTTATGGTCTGGGGCATTCCCTGGGAGCGCATGACACTGAGCCAGGCAAATATGCTGATAATCATCGGTTATCTGATTCAGAATGCCGTGCTGCGTGCCAACCGTTATCTGGATGCATTGGAGCAGCAGCGTTACCTACAGGGAACGAAAGTGCTGGATGCCGAGGCGTTTGAGTCCTTGGTTAAGGCATATCTGACAGCAAGGAATAAAGGGCTTACTGAGTGTACGGTTTTGGAGATAGATATTGAGGGCAAGAATTTGGAGGAAAGCGGAGACGAGTTAGCCGGGTTGATGCGCCAGAGCGACTATATCGGCAAGATGTCGGACGGAAGGCTGTGTGCCCTGTTGTCAAATACAGATAGCAAAGATGCTGAGTATGTAGTCAAACGTTTTGCCAAGACTGGCTATAACAGCGTAATTCGGGAGGATGTGGGGATATGACGATGAAAGAAATTTTCTTCTGCTTCGTCCTCCTTGCAAATACTGTGATATCCGTCCTCTATCTGTTATTTGGCTTGCTGGTTGCCGGAAAAGGAGAGCCGGAAACTGCTGGGAAAGGAGAGCCGGAGGCTGCCGGGGAGGAAAAAGAGGATAAGCATATAAAAGAATCCGAAGAAAAGGAAGCCTCTGAGACGGAAGAGGGAGAGGAAGACAAACTGCCGATGCGGGACGGCAAGGCTGTCTATATTATGAACTTCGTAGTCATGCTGCTCTGTCCGGTAGTAGGTCCTGTTTTCTTTGGGGTTGGGCATCTCATGTACCGCTTTGTGTTCCGGCAGGACGTCCATCTGGAAGACGTTATCTTCAGTAAGGAGCGCGTGAAGACAAATGAGCGCGCCGATGAAGAGCGGGAGAGAAATATGGCTCCTTTGGAGGAAGCGATTGCCGTCAGCGACAAGGAAAGCTTGCGGAGCCTTATGCTGAATGTTATCCGCGGTGATATCCATAATTCATTGGCAGCGATATCCTTGGCATTGAACAGCCAGGATTCGGAGACTTCGCACTATGCGGCCTCCGTGCTGCAGGATGAGCTGAATGGGTTTCGCGGCAACGTGCAGAAAATCTGGCGGGAGATTGAAGAGGAAACAGAGGAGGAGACGGATTGTGAATTTTATCTGATTCCTTATATGAACAGTGTGTTGGAGCAGAAAGTCTTTACGGAGATGGAACAGAAGAACATGGTCAGGAAATTTGCTGAGGTGGGGGAGGTCCTTTACCGCAAAAGCCCACACAGGTTTACAAGCCAGTATTACGAATGGCTTTGCCTACGGCTTTTGGATGTTAAAGACTTTGAGACGATGGAGCGCTGGTGCGACCGGGCAATGAGCCAGTATCCAGAAGAACTCTCCAGTTATACATGTAAGCTGAAGCTTTACTTTACGGCACAGGATAAGGACAAATTTTTTGAGACAATGGATGCTTTAAAGCATTCCAGTATAGTAATTGACAGGGAGACGTTAGCGTTAATCCGTACGTTTGGTTAGGAGGTGATGGCAGTGTCGATGGAGGTTTTGACAATTTTACAGGTAATCTGGAGCCTTGCATCATACCTGGTGATGACGTTGGCGCTTCCGGCGCTGCTGCTTTATCGCAAAATAAAACATCTCAGATTTTGTGAGCGGTTTATCGCTTATCAGATGGTCGGCAATTTCTATATGATGAATCTGGTGTCTGTCCTGGAACTTTTGCATATCTCAAACCGTGTGACATTGACGCTTCTGACGATTCTTCCATGTGCGGGAATTTATGTGATTCTCTATAAGAAAAAACCTATGCAGATGCTGCAGGATTTATTTGAATTCCTGGAGCGGCTGGCAGGCGGGCAAGTTGGGACCCGGCTGTTTCTTCTGCGTCTCCGTGTAGGTATCTGGCATCTTCTGAAACGAGGAGTGCGGGCATTATTTATCCGCATTGGCAGGAATTTTATAGATATAGTCCTGGTGGCAATTTTGACAGCAGGCATATGTTATATTTATGGAACAAATCTGCTGCAGCATTTTGGATACTGTGCGTCGGATTTGCCAGTGCACAATTACTGGGTGAACTATCTGGGGCACAACAAAATCTTTGTTGCCGGAATCTACCCCTTTGGTTTCCACTGCGTAATCTATTACCTGCACGAGGTTTTTGCAATTCCGACTTATGTGCTGCTGCGGGTATTCTGCCTTGTGCAGAATTTAATGTTCCATTATGCTTTGCTGGCATTTGCCAGATATTGCTGTAAATCAAAATATGCTCCATATGTAGGCGTATATATCTATGTGTTTTTACAGATTTTCGGGGAAAGCACATTTTTACGGTTTTTCAGCACCTTGCCACAGGAATTTGGCATGATTTTCATTCTTCCTTCTATATATTATCTGTTTGCATTTTTTGAGAGGAAGAAAGAGAGCGAGGAATTGGAAAAGCAAAGACAGGCGGAGGAAGAGGAACTTCCGCCTTTGAGTGAAGAGAGCATTATCAGGATAGAAGAGCGGGGCATTGTCAAAGTCAACGTGGATTCCCAGGTGGAAGAGGTTGTGGAGGAAGCTGCGCCAAAGAGGAAGCTGTTTAGCTGGACGTCAAAGAAAAGAAGAGCCAGAAGTTCCATAAAGGAAAAGATCAAGGCTATGACAAAGAGCGCCGGTTTCTGGTATCTGGCAGGTTTTGCAATCAGCTTTGGCATGACCTTGTCCGCTCATTTTTATGATACGATGATTGCAGGGCTTCTGTGTGTAGGAATTGCCTGCGGCTATTCGTTCCGTTTGTTCCGCCCGAAATATCTGGGGAAAGTTATGCTGGCAGGCATCCTTTCTATTTTTATAGCAGTATTACCAATGCTGATTGCTTTTGCGATGGGCACTCCTCTGCAAGGTTCTCTTGGCTGGGGAATGAAAGTCATTTCCGGGGAGAACAAAGAGAACGTTGTGCAGGTTGCACCGGTGCCGGGGCAGGAATCTGCCGGGGCAGGTACTTCGGTAAATGGCACAGGCACTGCAGGAAATGGCGCTGCAGAAGAGGGGCAGCAGACAGGGATATCGCAGGATGGGGTTGAAGTGATGAGCGATGGCAGCTTTGTCGTCCACCAGAAATCGCTGCCTGAAAAAGTGATATCCAAGCTGAAGTCAGCAGTGGAGGCTTTTTGGGGCGTTATGAGTGTTTATATTATCCTTGACAGCTATCCGCTTTTTCAGATGATTCTGCTCGGTTCAATGGTCTTTCTGGCACTGCTGTCGCTGATTTTCTTTCTTGTGCGCCAGGCGGATTATGCTGCGCGCTGTCTTTCTCTGTCAGTAGGAATGGTGGCGCTTTCCATCTTGCAGGCATCCGACAAGCTGGGGCTTCCCACGCTTATGGATGAAACCAGGACATGTATCTTTTACGTTTATGTGTTGGTGGCGACATGGAGCCTGTGTGTGGATGGCGTATTGCAGCTGATTTTTGGCTGGTTCAAGAAGAAATGGATCCTGCATACGGCTTCCCTGGCTGTGCTGGCAGCAATAGCCGTGTACAGCGACCAGGCGGGGCTCATGCGCACGCCCCGGGATACGCCGGCGTTACAGACAAATGAAGCCATTCTCTGCCTGACGAATATTTTACATGATAACAAGGATTTTACCTGGACAATCTGTTCCGCCAACGATGAATTGCGGATGGGGGAAGATTATGGATATCACCATGAGGTGCATACGTTTTTGAGGGACTTGGAGAGAAAGGGCAGGACCCATTCTGTCACCATCCCGACATCAAAGGTGTACTTCTTTATAGAAAAGATACCAATTATGTATGGGCAGGCTTACCGGGGCGGCGAGCCGGAGATATCGGCAGTATTTGCCAATGAGCCGCTGCCGACCAGTGCGGGCATTTCCATGTACCAGGGAGTAAACCGCCTGGTAGAGATGTCTAAATTATATGAATGGGCGCAGGATTTTGCAGAACTTTATCCCAACGATGTGAAAGTATACTATGAATCGGATAATTTTGTTTGTTATTGCGTGGAGCAGGATTTGTACCGGCCGTTCAATTTTGCCATTGAAGGGAAAAATGACAGCGTAGCTGCCAAGAGTGATTGATTGTGCGGCAAAGAATTGGCAAAAGACAAAGATTGATTGTGCAGCAGTGGAGGATTTCGTATGGTATCCCGCAGGAACTTTTTTTCTATCACGCTGATTATGCTGGTGGTAGTGTTTATGTTTCTGGTTCCAGAGGTTATCAAGAACCAGGTAAACAATTATGGGCAAAACAGATATGAGGAATCGGCGAAGAGCAAATTTACCGAGGAATCTGTCTATACCGCAACAAAGACAGATGGCATGAAATCGGGAAGGTTTGTTGTGTATATAGGCGATGACAGGGATGGCGCTGTGGGCAGCATGGTCAGCCAGTGGTGCCTGTATACCAAACGCCGTTTGCTCAGCGTTAAATCTCTGCGGAAATACCAGGCGGAGCCGAAGAATCTGCCGGAAGCAATCCTGGTTGACGCTGCCTATCTGGATTTTGACAAGGAACTTTCTGTTCTGTCTGCTTATGCGGATGTGGGCGTTAACCTGATTTTCTGTAATCTGCCGGATGTGAAAGATGTTTCCAGAAATCCTAAGCTTAGGAAGATGTTAGGAATCAATGCCATCATTGATGAGCGGATTAAAGTTGAAGGCATCCGCCTGATGGATGGTTTTTTGTTGGGAGGGTTAAAAGAGTATATCCTGGACGAGACCATGGAAAAGACGCAGCAGGATTTGGATTTGGTGATGCCTTGGTACCGTATTTCTGGCGGCGCTAAGATGTTCATGCATGGGATGATGGAAGATGAAGTGATGGAAGAGTATTACATGATGCCGGAAGGGGATGTAATAACGAAGAACCAGAATCTTCCAGCTATTGTATGGCGGAATAAATATGAGGATGCCATGGTGTTTGCAGTAAACGGTGATTATCTGTCCACAAGTGCGGGGATTGGCATTCTCAGTGCGATGATGACAGAAATTAAGGATTATGACATTTATCCGGTCATCAATGCACAGAATATGGTAGTATTGAATTTCCCTGATTTGGCAAATGAAAATGAGGCCGAGATGATGGAGCGTTACAGCCGGTCGCTGGGGGCGGTCTGCCGTGACGTTATATGGCCAGGGCTTGTGTCTGTTGCCCAGCAGAATTCTAATAAGATGACATGTATGCTTATGCCCCAGACGGAGTACCAGGATGAACGAAAGCCGGATGAGGACGCATTGATATATTACATGAAGCTTTTTCAGGAGCAGAAAGCAGAAACCGGGCTTTCTGGAACGCATGGGAAAGATACGGATATCTCTGGGAAACTGGATGAAGACGTGGAATTATTAGATGAAGTAGTGCCGGATTATTCTGTTCTATCTTTGTATCAGGGGAATATGAGCAATGAAGAGATGGAAGAAGCCTTGGAACGCGAGAAATTCCGCAAGGTGCGGACTGTTTTTGCAGATTATGACGGAACAAAGGAACTGGTTTCCTATTTGGAGAATGGCGTTGTAAAACAGAGCGGCATCTGTAACGGCTATAGCCATACATTCAGCGAAAATCTGCGCATGATGAGTATTCAGACGTCATTGGCATATTCCAATATCCAGGTAGACTTGTATCCGGTGGCATTTCCAGAAAGCGATGAGGATTCCTGGGAGAAACTGTCACGAAAATTTGCCGGAAATACCAGGACGTATTGGAAACCGTTCAGCAAGTTTACAAAGACAACCCTTTCAGAGAGCAATCTTCATATCCGCAGGTTTTTAGCTTTGGATTATGAGCAGCATAGGGAAGGGAATAAGCTTACCCTGGAAGTTTCTAACTTTGACGAGGAGGCATGGTTCATCTTAAGGACACATGGAGAGGGGATCAAACAGGCAGTGGGCGCAGAATTTGCCAAAATAGAGGAAAGCGCGTACCTGATTACGGCAACAGAGCCCAAGGTGCAGCTTGAGCTGGAGGAAGAGCAGGGACGGTATTATTATTTTGAGAATGAGAAGCAGCCTTAGAAGTTCTCAGGCAGCGATAGATTAGGAGTATGGTATAAATGGCAGGTTATTTGAAAGTCTGCATTGTTGCAGAGGGATGTTACCCATATGTGGTGGGCGGTGTGTCAAGCTGGATACACAGCTTAATCAATTCATTTCCTGAAACAGAATTTATATTGCTTACAATCGTGGCGAACCGCTCTTTCCGGGGGAAGTTCGTCTACGACCTGCCGGAAAATTTAATCGAAGTGCATGAACTGTATCTGGAGGATGAAGACTGGTATCAAAACAAAAAAGGAAAATCCATTAAAATGAGCGATGACGAGTACCACGCGCTGCGCAGCCTGGTGCTTAATCAGCGGATTGACTGGCACACGCTGTTCGAGTTTTTCCGCAGGCCAAATTTGTCGTTAAATGATTTGCTGATGGGGCCGGAGTTCTTTCGGATAGCCATGGACTGTTACACATTAAATTACAGCCAGGTAGTTTTCTCAGATTTTCTGTGGACGATGCGTTCCATCTACCTGCCGCTGTTCCATACGTTGATGATGGATGTGCCGAAAGCGGATTTGTACCACTGTGTGGCAACCGGATATGCCGGCGTGCTGGGCAGCATGGCGCATGACCGTCATGGGAGCCGCCTTTTAATATCAGAGCATGGCATTTATACCAGAGAGCGGGAAGAGGAATTAATCAAGGCAAAATGGGTGAAAGGCATCTATAAGAATATATGGATTGAGCAGTTTCGAAAGATGTCCAAGCTGGCTTACGAAAAGGCGGATCTTGTTACCAGCCTGTATGAACATGCCAGGGAACTGCAGATAGAATTAGGATGTCCGGCAGCAAAGACGATTGTAACGCCAAATGGAATCAATATTGCCGGGTTTGATTCCCTGCCGCAGAAGACCGAGGAGGATGAGAAGTATATCAATATCGGAGCGGTGCTCC